>JAOUCL010000327.1 GCA_029859805.1 Rhodospirillales bacterium
TCCTCGGCCATGGCCGGGGTCTTGCCGAGCTTGAGCGTCAAGGCCTTGATCGCCTGGAAGGTCTCTTCCTCGGTGGCGATGCCGCGGATCAGCTCGACCAGCTGCATGAGCGGTACCGGGCGCGGAAGGTCCGCCTTTTTTCTCCTCACCACTGTTGCCGGCTGAGAACAAATCACTCTTTGCGCATCCGCGCCCCTGGGAAATCCCGTCTCCCTGGATTGGTCGACGCTTCCGGGCCGACGTGACAAATCCCACATCCAACACACGCCAAATATGAAACGATAGCATCGGCTCGAAGTTCAGCCCTCGATGGGCGGTGGACTTCAGGCGAGAGGCCTGAGGGTCCAAAGTCCGGCAGGTAGCCAGAACCGTCTTTAGAATCAGGACCGCCTCATGGTCCTGTCAGCCTCGGCGCACCTGGACCAATGTTGAACTCTTCGGTTGGGTGCACGCCGCGGCTGCCACTGGCGCGGTTGCAAGGAGTCGAGTCAGATGAACGACGATGACGGCCCGGAACCGGGAGTGGGACTGTGCGACGTGGTCTGCGCGTGGCTGCTCCCCGCAGCGCTGCTGTTCGGCCTCTTTGTGTTTTCGGTCGTGCAACTGGAGATCTCAGGGTCCACTGAGACCGCCAGGAGCGACTATGCAGAAACGGCGGAAATGGAAAGTGGCCGGATTCGCCAGGATGTCTTACCCTCATACGCGAACAGAGATGGGCACTAACTGCTGTCGGTCGGACGGGTCGAGCCGAAAACGGCCGGGCACCTCGGTGCGAGGATCGCGGTTGGGGCATCGAATGCTTCTTTCGATGCTGCGATCCGTGAAGAGGCGCGAGTCGCAAGGCCTGCGGAGCAAAGCGCTGATCTCGGCGCAAGGTGGTTTCGGTTTCGCGTCACCGCTGCGATCGCGAGCAAGATTGGCCGTAATGGACCCGGGCCCGTATAGTTGAGTTCAAGATGCTCAGTGAGCTGCCGGCCGGGTCTTAGGGCCTGCGGTCATATCTCTTTCGTAGAGCGATCAAATGCGCGCGTATCGATCGGCAGCCCTCACGGGAATCGTCGTAGGAACGATCACCAGTGCCATCGCTTTGACCCCGGTCGGCCTTGCCATTGAAGACGGCTTGGGATTGCGCTGGTTGTTCCAGTTGAGGGGGCCGACCGAAACGCCGACGGACGTGGTGATTGTCAACACGAACGACCTGTCCTCCAGCCAGCTGGAATCCCACCATGCCGCCCTTCCGCAGAACTGCTTGGAGCGCCTGCGCCAGTCCCGCAAGGATCGGCGGCCGAGATGCCTATACACTCATCTCGTCGACAGCTTGGTGCGCCGAGGCGCCTTGGTTATCGTTTTCGATATTTTTTTTGGAGAGCCCGGGCTTGTGGAGGAGGATGAGGAGCTTGCTGCGGCGATCGGCCGGGCGGGTCGGGTCGTTCTTCTCCAGCGTCTCGAACTGGAAACGATGGGGTCGAGCGACTTCGTCGGTGAGTCCTTGTCTTCGCCCATTCCGGCGTTGTCTGATGCCGCAATCGGCCTCGGTCCGTTTCCGCTTCCCAAGGTGCCAGCCAGGGTCAGCCAGTTCTGGGCATTCAAGGCCAGCGCCGGAGACGTGGCGACCCTCCCAGCAGTCGCCTTGCAGGTACGCGCTGCAGCGTGGCTTGGCCACTTCATCCGGCGGGTCAGTCGGGCAGAGGATGATGGTCTCGGGAACTCCTTGCAGTATCCAGCCGAGCTAGGCGGCGCGCAAGAGATCGACCGGATCATGCGCCGACTTCGCCGCGAACTGAGAGCCGATCCGGCTATCTCAGATCGGCTGTATCGAGAGCTGGAGTCTGAAGATGCACCAGAAACCTCTGATGACGAGAAGGTACTGTTGACGGCGTTGGCGAGGCTCTACAGCGGAGAAGACAGCTACTTTCTCAATTATTACGGACCTCCCGGTACCATCCGCACCATTCCCGGCTATGCGATCCTGGGCGAAACCGCATCTGCCGGTCCTGGACGTGAGTTTGATGTTGCCGGAAAAGTCGTCTTCATCGGGCCGGTAGAATTATCGGCTGCGGTTCAACGAGATGGGTTCTATACGGTCTTTTCGCGCGCCGACGGTGTGGATCTGAGCGGTGTCGAAATCGCTGCGTCGGCCTTCGCCAACCTGCTCTCTGATCAAACGCTGCGACGCCCGAACAGTCTCTCGATCGTCGTCATACTGATCATGGGCTGTATTCTGGTGGGGGTCGGGGCGTATAGACGATCGGGCATCAAATTTGCCGCCGCCACCTCGGGCGTTACCTTCCTCTACACGGGAGCGGCAGTGCTCCTGTTTGTGGAGCGGGATTTTTGGATACCGGTGATCCTCCCCCCGATCAGTCAGTTTGTCACGGTCGGGTTTTGCCTGGCGCTGCGGGCGGGAATCCTGCGGTGGCCGTCCCGATCGGTTTACGGTGTTTGTCTGTTGACTGACATCGAGAAGTTCACGGAGACTACTGAGAAATTCAAGCCCAGGTCGACACGCCTATTTGAACGTCTGTCGCTACGTCTCGGGGTTAGAAATACCCCTCTCATGAAAGCGTTAAAGAAATACTTTAAACGACTCAGCAGTGTGGTCGAAGCCCACGAGGGTGAGGTCCTGCACCAAATCGGCGACAGTATGATTTGCATATGGCGTACAAGGGAACCGCAGCATGGTGCCGAACGAGGGAGAGACGTGGAACGGAGTCAGGACGTACGCGAGCAGGTCTGCGCGGCGGCCCTTGAGATTCATCAAAATGTAGAGACCTTCAACAAGACCATCACAATCTTTGATAAGAAAGGTGAGCGGCTAACATTCCCCACGCGCATCGGTATAGACATCGGCGGTTTCGAGATTGGCCACTTCGGAGGAACTTTTCGCTCGGAGTTTGATGTCGTGGGGGATCCTGCCAACACGGCATCAAGGGTGGAACAGCTGAACAAGCACTTGGGCACGAATATCCTCGCATCGCAATCGGTGGTCCGCGGCCTTGATCGGCGTTTCGTAGTGCGCAGGGTCGGGACTTTCATTTTGTCGGGCAAGAGGGAAAAGACGAGGGTCTGCGAGATCGTTCGCCGGGAAGATCCTCCCAGGCAGTCTCGCGACAAGTTTTTCCTACTCTTCGAAGATGCGTTGCTTTCCTACGTGAAGGCCGCGTGGAGGTCGAAACGGCTGCCGACAGCTGTGAAAAAACTAGCCTGGCTGAAGGTCGCAGAAGAATTCAAAGCGCTTCAGGCCGCCTATCCGGGCGATGGGCCCACCGAGTTTTTCAAGGATCGGGCTCAACGGTACTCCGAGGTTCCTCCCGATTGCGCCGTCTGGCCCATCAGAACGGTATCCGAAGAATCGGATCATTCGAAGGGACGCTGACGCGCGGCACAACCACCAGTATTAGATCGAGCGCAAATTGAACGCTATTTACTGGAGGCGACTTCGGCAATTTCAAGATCCGGAAGATCTATATACATTGATGGTATACCTATGTTATAGTATCTTCAATTCATTGGGAGAAAGGGCAGCTGTCGATCCGGAACCGGGCGGGAGATTCGCCGTTTCGTGATTACAGGTGTTACCGGGCGAATAGCCGATTTCGGTAGCGGGCTTGAACCGGCAAGAAATTTCAATGCAATGAACCCGGCGAAAATGCCGGGAACCAGGCAACACTAAAAGGCCGCTACGCAGTTTCCGGTTTTCGGATCCCCGAATTCTGCCCTTTGGCAGGTGGGGGTGTTGGGCCTACACAAACCTGCGTGGATTGCCGCGGCGACGCTGTGGCTGGCGTTATCGTCTGGACCTGCGCTGGCCCAGGCGCCGCTAGGCTGTCCGCAGCCGGTCGCGCGGATCGTCTCCGTCGAGGGCATGGTCGAGATCAAGGACGCTCCCGCCGACGAGTGGCGGCCGGTGGCGCTTGACGACCACGTTTGCCCAGGCGCCGCGCTTCATGTCGGGCCGCGCAGCCGGGGGGCTGTTCTGCTCTTGAATATCGAAACGGTTCTGCGCGTCGATCAGAACACAACCGTATTGTTTGCGGCGCCCCCTGAGCCGAAGCTCTCCCTTTTGGAACTGATCGAAGGAGCTATTTATTTCCTGAGTCGTACGCCGCGGTCACTGGAAATTCGCACGCCCTTCGTGAACGCCGGCGTGGAAGGCACCGAGTTCTTCACGCGGGTAGAGGCAGAGCAAAAGCGCACATTCATCACGGTCTTCGAGGGAACCGTCGCTGCGGCGCTTGGCCCCGCCGTGCTCGACGATCCCAACCGGTTGAAGCTGACAAGACGGCAATCGGCCGTCGCCATGGCCGGTGCAGCGCCCCGCCTGCTGGATTCGGGCCGGCCCGAGGACGTGGCACTATGGAACTTTCTGATCGAGCCTCGGGATGCGGTGCAGTGGACCTTGTACTACCCATCCGTCATCTTGGGACTGGCCGATCGAGCAGATCTACACCCGGCGCTACAGGACGCTCTCACTGCCCTTCGCCGCGGCGATCTGGCGGCAGCATTCGACCAGCTCGAGCTGACCCCCGGAGCCGAGCGAGACGACAGGTTCTACGTGGTTCGGGCGGGAATACTGCTCGCCGGGGGCCGTGTGGAGGAGGCTCGGCCGAACCTTGACCGGGCGCTTGCACTGAACCCGAGGAATGGGGATGCCTACGCGCTTCGCACGGTGATTGCGGTTACGCAGAACAGAAGAGAGGAGGCGTTGAGCTTTGGGCAAAGGGCGGTCGCCGAAAGCCCGCGGTCCTCGGCCGCCATGATCGCCTTGTCCTATGGCCAGCAGGCGAACTTCGACCTCGAGGCCGCGCGCGAAACGCTTCTTCAGGCCGTCGAGGACAGTCCGCAGGACGGTCTCGCCTGGGCCCGTCTGGCGGAAATCTGGCTATCGCTAGGTTATCGGCATGCGGCCCTGGCGGCAGCCGAGACGGCGGCCGAACGCGCGCCCGACCTCGGCCTGACAAACGTGATCCTAGGCTACGCGAGGTTGGGCCAAATCGACACCTCAGGCGCCAAGGCCGCGTTTGACCGGGCCATCGAGCTCGACTCGGCCAACCCCATGGCGCGGCTCGGCCTTGGGCTGGCGAAAACCCAGAGAAGTGACCTCGCTGAGGGCCGTGAAGAGATCGAGATTGCGGTGGGTCTGGCGCCGAACCGTTCAATTCTGCGCAGCTATCTCGGCAAGGCTTATTTCGAGGAGAAGCGGGCGCCCTTGGATGCCGAGCAGTTCGCCATTGCCAAGGAACTCGATCCGAATGATCCCACGCCGTACATCTACGACGCCATCCGAAAACAGACCGAAAACCG
>JAOUCL010000328.1 GCA_029859805.1 Rhodospirillales bacterium
GAAGCCCGGACCACTGACCCAAACAGCCACACCCCCGTCGGCTTCAGGCTAGCCGCCGTTCACCGCACGCGCCACCTGCAATCGAAAGAAAATCATCGCCACCGCAGTGGCTATGTGGATAACTCGCTGCCGCGAGTTCCCGCACATACCCACTGCGCAACAACAACCGCTCTTTCGTTACGAAATTCGATGGTAGACCCTTTTGAGACATTTCATCGGGTGTGGTCTGAACCTCGGAGTCAATTCGCCAGTTTCCGATGCTGCTCCTAGAGCCTAATTCAAACAGGCGTCGACATGATGGTCCTCACCAAGTCCGACTGGAGGTTGGTGCCAGTCTTGGCAAAGATCAGTTTCATGGTGCTCCTCGCTGTGGCCTCGGAGAAGCCTGTCGGTGACGAGGTGTCGTACAGATCTCTGCGAGAATCGTTGAGAATCTACGCGGCAAATCAATTCTGTAGTTGTGGATGGCCGGCCGGTTTCGGAAGCCTATGCGGAGCTTGACATTCGACCCCCGAGTTAGAGAACAGCCTTTGCGGACCTAGCGGGATTTTCGTCGGGAGGTGTTTCCATTTACTCGGTCGGCTGCCAAATTCGTAGCACTAGCCTTCGAAAGAGAGTCCAATGGGGAATGTCGGTTGAATGGCATTGCCACGCTGGGAGACTTGAGCTTCGGCGTGAACTTCACACCCAAATTCTTGTTTGAGCCCATGAACGAGCAGATCCATTACGCAAACCAACTCCTGACCCAGCTCACCGAATCGATCGGTAGCGCGCTGCCCGGCGTCTTCGCCGGCCTGGTCGTCATCCTTGCCTTTTTCATCGCCGCTGTCATGAGCCGCAAGCTTCTGCGCCGTCTGTCGGCACGGGTCGAGGTCGACAAGCGCCCGCTCATCGAGTTGGCTGGCGAGACGCTGCGCTACGTCCTGATGGTCGTCGGCCTGATCACGGGCCTCGGCACGATGGGGATCGATGTCTCCGCGCTGATCGCCGCGTTGGGCCTGACAGGCTTCGCGCTGGGTTTCGCCCTGCGCGACGCGGTTTCCAACTTAGTCGCCGGCGTGCTGATCCTGCTCTATCGGCCCTTCGGTTACCGCGACAAGATCACGGTAGCCGGCAATAGCGGCACGGTGATTGGCACCAACTTCCGCTACACGGTCCTGGAGGCCGATGATGGGACCATCGTCCACGTGCCCAACAGCACCATGTTCAGCAACAGCGTCACGGTCGCGCCGCGAACCGGAGAGGTGCCCTGAGGCGATGAAACATCATCTCGCTCTGATCCCGTCAGGCGATAGTGTGGAGCGCTACTCCAAGTCCGAACATTCGGCCGCCGAATGTCTCACTTTGGCTAGAACTTCCCGTGCCGTTCGCCAACTATTCACGGCGGGAGCACCCCCAACTCCGGAAGTCCCGGACCGAAAGGCAGCTTTCGCGAAGATGTCCTCAGCCCTGCCCCGGACTCCGGAAGCGGGATGGACGTGGCGCTGAGGCTCGCTTTTCACCCTAACCGGTTATTCGACTTGATTGGAGAGCGACGGCAGCCTTCGGCTGAGTCCTCTGAAAAACTCGGGTGCGAATGCTTCGACCCGGTTTTGGCGCAACAATGATTCGCGGAGGCAGGGGATCGTGAACGATGTTTGCGCGGGAGCGGTCCGCTTGACGACGCTCCGGCCTAGCGTGTTGCGATCCGCGGGCCGCTTCAAGGGATCGACGGCGCCATGGCGAGGCTGCAAGCAAGTCTGGAACTTGCCGCGAGTCTCGAGGCGCCCTTTGATCGTTGAACGTCGGCCTGTCCTGCCGTCAAGGGGACCGTAGGGCTATGGTTCCAGATAGCGCGCGAGAAGGGCCTGCCAGTCCTCGGTCCGGATATACCGCAGGATGGACCTGTTGAGCGGTTCCCTGAGGTCGCTGCCGCTGGACAGCGCAATGCCGTAATACTGCCGGGCGAAGGTTTGCGGCAGCACCTGGAGCTGCCCGCGGAAGTCCTTGTTGACGAGATACTTCAGGATCGGGGCGTCCTGGACAAAGGCGTCGATCTCGCCGTCGGCAAGCGCCTGCAAGCCGGCCCGCGTTCCGGAGAAACCTGCGGCCGCGATATCCTTATCCTCGAGGAAGGCGGCGCCGGAGGTTCCCTCGCTGGTGCCGACGCGCACACGCCTGAGATCCGAGAGTCCCTTGACAGACCCGCCGAGCTCGCTGATCGTCAGGGAGGACGTAATCGCGGCCGTGGCGCTCGCCAGGATGATGATCGAGGTGAACATCCAAAGTAGGGCGACGATCCGGCCGCCGAGCGTCTTCGGCGCCTTGTCGCCATAGCCGACCGTGTGCATCGTGACCGCCGACCACCAGAAGCCGCTGCCGATGCCCCTCGCCGCGCCGCCGAACATCTCCGGGTTGCGGCGCCGCTCGAAAAGCCAGACGAGAATGCCGGCGACGAACATGACCAGCAGCAGAGCGCCCAGCACGTAGAGAAACTCGAGGGAAAGGAAACGCTCCGCGGCCTTCAGCCAGGCCTGCGCCGTGCCTTCGTAGGGAACGGCGATGCCGAGTCCGGTGACGTAGAACGCGTGGGTGAAATCCATGGCCACCTCGCGATCGGACGTGATCGTTATGGCCGCCATGCCGACATCGAGCGAGCCGTCCTCGACACCCGCGAGCAGGTCCGTGAAGCTTCGCTCCTGCAGCTCGAAGTCCAATCCGAGGTCGTCCGCCAGCTCGCGCCAGAGCTGGATGCTGATGCCGTGCCAGTTGCCGTCTTGCGCCTTCAAGGCAAACGGCGGCGCGGAGGTCGTGCCGACGCGCAGAGCCTCCTTCGCCGAAGGCTCCTGCGCGCCTGCTGGGCCCGCGACCAGCAGCGCCAGCACCGCCAGCAGCAATCCGAAAGTCTTCGATAGCTTCGGATGTAACGGAGTCATCGGCCTGTCCCTGTTCCATCTGGCGTCGATCGGTGGGGCAACGCGCCCGGCGCCGCCGCGGTTTCGCCCAACGCCGCCCCGATCCTCCAAAGAGGCTCCTTCTTCCGGTGTCTGCCTCGAGAGCAGACATAGCACACCCTCGGCCGACATTTCAGCTCATGGCTGGATCCACCGCTACCGCCCGCCAGCGGTATCGCACCGCGCCGCGGGCGCCAAGTACAAGCTGGTCCGGGGCGCCGCTTTACCTTTGATTTACCACTGGATGCGTAGGCTGGCGGAACCAGGCATCACCGCCAATATCCGGATCGATTCCATACTCTTCCAAGGTCGAACACGAAGGAAAAGCCATGACTGTGACAAAGACCCAGCTTGCCGATGCGTACTCCGCGGCCCTGACCAAGGAGTTCGGCGACGAGTGGGATTGCGAATTCAGCCGCAGGGACGCGAACAGGTTCCTCGATCTCCTGTGGCCGGTCGTCTCCGAACTCGCTCTCAAGGACACCAAGAAGAAGAAGCCGGGCAGCGTGCCGCTCGGCCATCTCGGCCGCCTCAAGATGCGCTTCAAGGCGGCGACCAAGTCCCGCAAGGGCACCAACCCCTTCACCGGCGAGCCGGCCACCTTCAAGGCCAAGCCCGCGACCCTGCAGCCGCGCTTCACCGCCGGCAAGGCGCTCAAGGACGAGGCCAGCAAGTACTTCAAGAAGAAGATGAAGTAAGGCGCCTCGAACGCCGGGAGCGGCAAGACGACCCCGGCGACGACGACCGCTGATCCAACCCCGGCTCCGGCCGGGGTTGTTGCCTGGCGAAGCGCTCTCCTCGACCGGCCGGTTCCCGGGCGGCGCGCAAGACGCGCCCGGCCTCGGGGTCGCGGAGGCGTGGGAGCGGCGCATGCGTTCGCGTACGGTCTCGATCCGACCGGCCGGATGCGGAACGTCGAGGCAGGCCCATCATGGATATTCGGACGCTGACGCGGTTCCTTCTGTGGTGCACGATCGTCAACGGCGCCGTGTTGATCGTCTCCTTCGCGGTCTTCGCCATCGGGGGCAGGGAGTTCGTCTACCAGGCGCACGGCAAATGGGTCGCCGTGCCGCGGAAGACCGTCGACGCGGTCCTCTATCTGCTCCTCGGCATCTACAAGATCGCCGTCCTGGTCTTCAACCTGATCCCCTACGCGGTGCTCAGGATCGTCGCAAAGGGCGAATACCTGCGAGCCGATGACAGCCAAGCAGACGGATGTCTGCGCCCGGCGCCCGAGGGACAACAGGCGAGTCCAGCGATGGGCTCGCCGGCATAAGGGCCCTTATCCGGGTCTGGGAGAATGGAAAAACAGGGGTGCAGTCCAGAGGTCTGACCCTATTTTTCCCGGTTGTTGCCCCGCCTGTCGCGCCACCAGGCGCGCGCCACGAAGAAGGCCAGCGCGGCCGGGAAGACCAGGAACCCGCCCTTGAGGATGGCCTGCAGCGCCATGTGAAACCCCGTGATGGGCGAAGCCGCGATCGTCCGCCAATCCCACTCGCCTTGGTTCAACAAGTGGACGAGACCCGCGGTCAGCCCGACCAGGAAGATGCTGCCGAAGACCAGGTGGCCCTGGCGAGAGATTTTCGCAGCTCCGGTTTCATTCTCGGAATCCAATGCGTGAGCCCTGGTCCCGACCAGCGCGCTTCTTCATTTGTCGCCCCGCGCCGCGCCGCCCGTGTTGAGCCGGGCGTCGAGCTCCATCAGAATGTCGTAGGAAATTCGGCGGATCAGGTGCCCGGTCATCGACTTCGGGAGATCTGCGGACATGCCCGATTCCTCCGGGGTGAACCACCAGTCCTCCCGCGCCGTCAGCCCCGAATGCCGCCGCCGCGCGGCGAATTTCATCAGGACTTGGCCGTGGCGCGGCTCCGAAAGGATACCCTCGACCTGGAGGCAGGCGTGGCCCAGGCCGAACAAGGTGAGCCACTCGAACACCCTCAGCGCCGTGATCCCCGGCGTCATATGGGTAATCGCCAGATCGAGCCGGAACAGCCGGCCCCGGCAATCGCTTCGCAGCAGCTCGTCGTAGGCCGGCAGTCCGAGACAGGCGCCCAGGGAGCCGCGGCAGGCCTCGGCTTGGACCTCGCGCGGTCGCCCGGTGAACAGTACGCGCGACCAGTCGCGCCGGTCCCCGATAAGGGAAATGTCGATCTCCCCGAGGCCCAGGTAGACCCTCTCGGCGGGCGGGCGGGCCAAGTCGCCGTGCAGCCAAACCCGCTTCAAGTGCTTGCCGCGCGAGAACCTGGTGCCCTGGAGCGGCGCCGACACCGAGCGCGGCCGCTCCGACCATGTGAGATCGTAGAACAGCGCCTTGAGGAAGGACGTCAG
>JAOUCL010000085.1 GCA_029859805.1 Rhodospirillales bacterium
CACCTCGAGCCCGGACCGAGGTTAAGGCGGCCCTTATGGAGGGGGAAAGGGGCAAAAAAAGGGCAGTAGGCACGCTCGGCACGGTATCTGCAGTATGGTTTACGAGTGGTTAACTCCCGTCCGCGGACCAGTCAAGGCGGCGGCCGGCCACCGCGAGTCCCTTCGCGCCCGAAGGCGCACGGCTCTCAAAGCTATTCAGGCCCCGGCCGTGTCGGGCCAGCGGCGCTTCCAGCAGATCCATTGCTCGGGCCGTTTGCGGATCCAGGCCTCGAAGCGCTCGTTGATCTTGCGGGTCATCTGCAGCGCCCGTGTCTGGCTGTCGGCGGCGTCGCCATCCGGCTTGACCGGGTGGTGGAACGTCACGCGGAACCGTGCGCCGCCGGTCCGTTCGACCTGGACCGGTACGAGATCGCAATCGAACTTCAGCGCCAGTCGCGCCGGCGAGATCGAGGTGAGCGCATCCCGGCCGAAAAACGCCACGGGCTCGCCCTCTCGGACCCTCTGGTCGACGAGCAGGCCGACAGAGGTGCCGTTCTGGAGGTCGCGCAGGAGGCGGCGGCTGGCCGCTTTCTTGGTGACGAAGTTGCAGCCCACGGCGCGGCGCTTGCGCTGCAGCATGCGGTCGATGAAGGGGTTTCTCATGGGGTTGTAGACGACGGTCAGGGGAACGCCCATCGCCACGGCCATGGCGGCTGTCAGTTCCCAGTTGGCCAAATGCGCCGTGACGAAGACCACGGGCTTGCCCGCGCGGCGGTAGGCCTCGATGTCCCAGTCCAGCACCACCTCGACGCGGTCCTCGGCTCCATCGATACAAAGCGCCTCGAGGTGGGCATATTCAGCCAAAAGCTGGCCCACGCTTCCCCAGACCTCCCGGGCTAGCTCGTCGATCTCCGGCCCGCTCTTGCCCGGGAGAGCCCGGCGCAGGTTGCGCCTGATGCGCTGGGTTCTGCTGAGGCGCGGTGTCATGGCCCTCAACATCCACCGTCCCAGTGAGGACGCCCGATCGGTCGGCAACCGCGCGGCGACTTGCCAGAACGCTCCCACTGCGAAGGCCTGGGCGAACCACTTCAGGTTTTGGAGGAACCGGGCCGGATGATGGCCGCCGCGGGCCTTAATTCGTTCCCGCGGCGCCTCTATGGTCATTGTTGTCATGTTTTGGATTCTTCGATCATTAGACCGTTTGTAAGGCCGGGCCCACGACGTCCGGTGGACAGCAGATTCGCGGGGCCGGCGCTCGCGAACTCATGAACGCATCGGGCCATACCGCAGCCCCAATGTTCGTCCTCCTTGCGCAAGTCTTCCTCTCCAGGGCCGCGGGTGAGGGTGGCGAGGCACTCAGCGGGCGGCGCGTTCAATCCGGTTCTGCTGCTGGGCTTCCACCAGGTGCAGCACCATACGGCCCTTGTTGGTCTTGCCCTCGAGGCGCACGGGTACAGCGGCCTCGCCTTCGGCGACCGGGGCCATCCACACCTTCACGGTGGACGGAAAGGCGCGGCGGGACCGCTTCTTCTTCTTGAAACCGGCCAGCGGCTCGACGGCGACCCGGCACACGGTCGCCGGACCACTGTAGATGCCGTAGCTGTTCGGCCGGAGGGTCCGCGTGCCCACCTGGGTGACCACCAGGTCGTAACGCCGCCGGCCGTCGTAGACCGGGATGCTGCCTTCGCAGCGGCCGATACGGGTAAAGGCCTCGATGATCGAGAACACGGCGCTCGCCGGATCGACCGTGCCGGACTTCAGGGTCTCCGGCATCTCAAGTTGGCGCTTGGCATCCTTTTCCGGTTCCACCCGCACGTCGAGCGAGCCGTCGTTCAGGTAGATGATGTCCTGGCGACGCTTCTTGCCGCGCTTCTTGGAGGTGCTTCGGTAATGCGTGGGCCTCAGCCCGTCCTCATCCGCGATGCCGTCGGTGCGCGCCTTCAGCTTGAAAGGGTACAGCAGCTTGACCAGCCCCTCGGTGCGTGCGTCGAGGTTGACGCTGTAGGTATTGTCGCCGCGGTCGAGGCGGGTCTCGAAGCTGAATGCGTGCAGTCCGCCCTCCCAGAGGTGGTAGGAGAGGGCGACGCTCCCCGGTGCTTCCGCGGAAACGGCAGCGGCCGGTAGGACGGCCGACAGGAGGATGCCGAGGAGGAGGTACCGGGTGGGTGTGCGCATTATATCCGACTTACGTGGCGACGCAGCCTATCATCCCCGACCGGCGTGCCGAAGGATAAAGGCGGGGCAGTCTGCCGAACGGGTGTTTACATTTCGTTAAGTTTCCGGCCGATCACGCCGAATGCCCGGAAGCTGCGCCCCCAAGGCTCCCTAATCTAGTACGATTGAACCAATCAATGTGAGGCAAACGGCAACCGGATTCAAGACATCTCCGCCCATGTCCCATATTTGACCCAAGATCCGGTCTGCGGTTCGCTGGGTGCAGGCCGCGCGGCTCGGGATTGGCCTTGCCCGCCAATCTGTGCTAACGCATTGGTCGCGCATCCGGGACTCCGTCCGGCAATCTCGCTCGAGGGTGGCGCCGATGGACCGCTCTTTTCTCGACCACTTGAGCCGTGAGACCGCGGCCCTTCGGGCCGCCGGCCTGTACAAGGCCGAGCGGGTCATCACCTCGCCGCAGGCGCCGGCGATCGAGGTCGGCGGGCGCGAGGTGGTCAATTTCTGCGCCAACAACTATCTCGGATTGTCGAGCCATCCGGCGCTGGTCGAGGCGGCCCGGGCGGCGCTCGCGCGCTACGGCTTCGGCATGTCCTCGGTGCGCTTCATCTGCGGCACCCAGACCGTCCATAGAGAGCTGGAAGAGCGGATCTCGGCCTTTCTCGGCACCGAGGACACGATCCTCTATTCGTCCTGTTTCGACGCCAACACCGGGCTGTTCGAGACCCTCCTGGACGAGACGGATGCCGTGATCAGCGACGCGCTCAACCACGCCAGCATCATCGACGGTATCCGGCTGTGCAAGGCCAGGCGACTGCGCTACGCCAACAACGACATGGCGGAATTGGAGGCCAGGCTCGAGGAGGCCAAGGACTGCCGTTTCCGGCTGATCGCCACCGACGGCGTCTTCTCCATGGACGGCGTCATCGCCAACCTGCCGGCGATCTGCGACCTGGCCGAGCGCTTCGGCGCTCTTGTGATGGTCGACGATTCCCATGCCGTCGGCTTCATGGGCGCCGGCGGACGCGGCACGCCCGAGCACTGCGGCGTGGCCGCGCGCGTCGACATCGTGACCGGCACCCTGGGCAAGGCCCTGGGCGGCGCCTCCGGCGGTTATACCGCGGCCCGCCGGGAGGTCGTCGAGTGGCTGCGGCAGCGCTCGCGGCCCTATCTCTTCTCCAACAGCCTGGCACCGGTCATCGCAGCCACCTCGATCACGGTGCTCGACATGCTCGAGGAGAGCGCGGAGCTGCGCGAAAGGCTCGCCGGCAACAGCCGCCGGTTCCGAACCGGGCTCGCAGATCTCGGCTTCGCCCTGGTGCCGGGCGAGCACCCGATCATCCCGGTCATGCTGGGCGAGGCCAAGCTGGCCCAGGACATGGCCGCGCGGCTGCTGGACGAGGGCATCTACGTGATCGGCTTCTCGTACCCCGTGGTGCCCAAGGGGCAGGCGCGGATCCGCACCCAGATGTCGGCCGCGCACACGGAGGCGCAGATCGACCGGGCGCTAGCCGCCTTCGCCAAGGTCGGGCGGCAGCTGGGGGTGATTTCTTGATTTGCTGGCGAAAAGGGGACCGGACGCCATGAAAGCGCTGGTAAAGGCGAAGCCGGAGCCGGGCCTGTGGCTCGAGGAGGTGCCGGAGCCGAAGGTCGGGCACAACGACCTGCTGGTCAAGGTGAGCAAGACCGCGATCTGCGGCACCGACATCCACATCTACAACTGGGACGAATGGTCGCAGGAGACCATCCCGGTGCCGATGACCGTGGGCCATGAGTTCTGCGGCGTGGTCGTCGATGCCGGCAGCGAGGTCAGTGGCTTCCAGACCGGCGACCGGGTCTCGGGCGAGGGGCACATCACCTGCGGCCAGTGCCGCAACTGCCGTGCCGGGCGGCGCCATCTGTGCGGTCATACGCAGGGCATCGGCGTCAACCGGCCGGGCGCCTTCGCCGAGTACCTAGTGATCCCGGCGATGAACGCCTATCACCTGCCGGACAACATCAGCGACGAGGTGGCCGCGATCCTCGATCCGCTGGGCAACGCCACGCACACCGCGCTCAGCTTCGACTTGGTCGGCGAGGACGTGGTGATCACCGGTGCCGGGCCGATCGGCATCATGGCCGCAGCCATCGCGCGGCACGTCGGCGCGCGCCATGTCGTGGTCACCGACGTCAACGACTACCGGCTCGACATCGCCGAGCGGATGGGCGCGAGCCGCGCGGTCAACGTGAGCCGCGAGAGCCTGCGGGACGTGATGGCGGAGCTCGGCATGGCCGAGGGCTTCGACGTCGGCCTGGAGATGTCGGGCGCGCCCGAGGCCTTCCGCGACATGCTGGAGAGCATGATCCACGGCGGCCACATCGCCATGCTGGGCATCCCGCCGGGCGATTCGACCATCGACTGGCACCAGGTGATCTTCAAGGGTCTGACGCTGAAGGGCATCTACGGCCGCGAGATCTTCGAGACTTGGTACAAGATGACCTCGATGCTGCAGAGCGGCCTCGAGATCTCGCCGATCCTGACCCACCACTTCCCCGTCGCGCGCTTCGAGGAGGGCTTCCAGATCATGCGCTCGGGCCAAAGCGGCAAAGTGGTGCTGGACTGGAACGGCTAGGTTTTGCCGGTCGGGCCCGGTGGGCTCCGGGTCGAACGAGGGTACGTTTCGCTATCGGCCGGATCGCGCCCTGGGCCCGGCGCCGCCTCCGGAGGTCTTGCGCCTGACCGCGGGAACTGGTGGAAGCGGGTCGGCCGGGTCCCAGGAGTAATAGGGACGCCTAGGAGCCCTTGTTCTTTTGGGCCTCGCGCACGGCCTTGCGGTAGTCCGTCCACAGGCCGGCACCGTCCGAGAGGGTCACGGTCCCTTGGTGCTCGATGATCTTCTGTCCGTCGGGTCCGGTGGCGAAGCGCATGAACTTGGCGACCTCTTCCTTCGGGCTCTTGGGCACGACGAGATACAAGGGCCGAATCAGCTTGTACTTGCCCGCGGCGACGTTCTCATAGGTGGGGGCCTGCCCGTCGACCTCGAGCATGGCGACGTCGCGCTTCCGGGCGCTGCTGATTCCGCTAAACGCCAGCGCGAAGGGGCTGCGCTCGACGCGCTTCTCCACGGGACCCGAGGATGGTTCCCGGGCTACGCCGGCGGGAAACACGTAATCGGGGTTCTTCAGCACGAGTTCCCGGACGAGAAGACCGACGCCGGAGACTTTGCCCTTTCGTACGACCAGCTCGATCGGCGCGTTCGGCCCTCCCAGGTCCCGCCAGTTCGTGATCTTGCCTTCGAAGACCGCCTTGAGGTTCGCCAAGGAGATGTCCTTGACCGGGTTGGAGGGATGTGTGATCGCCACGAGAGCATCCCAGCCGACCGGAATCAATTTCGTGTTTCTTTCCTCGTCGACGAGGATCTTGTGCCGACAGCTTCCGCCCATGTCGGCGGTCCCGGCCGCGACGTCGCGAATCCCGCGGGTCGCGCCGCCGCCTTCCAGAACGATCGTGACCCCGGTCTGCCTTTCGTAGGCCTCCGCCAAGGCCTCCATAAACCCGAGCTTCGAGATTCCGCATCCAACCCATTTGAGCTCTCCGGCTTCGGCGACGTGAACGCCGAGTGCGACGAGACAGGCACCGAGGGCTATGCTGAGTCCGCGTTTCATTACTGTTGCTCCTAGGGCACCGCTTGGGCGCCGGCCAGATCCAGGGTAAGCTCTTGAAATAAAAGTGCTATGTTAACCATGGCAATTTTCTTTTAACATCCGGTTAACAGGAAGAACTTTCCCTCAAAACATACCTGTACATATTAGATTATGTTTGTATTGTTATAATATTCAAACAACTGAGTATTTAGAGAGAAGTTTGGTTATTAAGAGCGCCAGCCTAAATGCCATTATTAATTGTAATTAATTAAGATTTCCCAACTTATGACGATGGCCGGGGCCACGGCCGCAATGCGCCGCAGGGCCCGGTGGCGCAACGGGCAGTGACCGGCTGGGTTCGTCGAACGGCCCTCGGCCGGCAAACCCGATCGAGGATCGCCCTCGATCGGGTTCACGCGACCGGCACGCATCGAAGTCTCACTGTCGCGGAACGGAGGTGGATGTGCCCGCAATCAGTTCAGCCGGAATGTCGAGTTGGAGCTTTCGGGCCAAGCTGTTGTTGATCAACGGCGTCGTGCGCTGGTTCTGAACCATTGGAATCTCGGACGGCGATACGCCGTTCGCGATCTGCAACGCGGTCAGCGCCGCCCATTCGCCCTGTTCGGTCGCATCCTTCGGAAAGACCAACAACACGTAGGGCGCCATCCAGGCCTGCACGGCACCGCTCGGAATCCTGGCGTTCTCGACTGCGAAGCGAGAGGCTTCGACATCGTTCCACCCTTTGATGCCCGCGTTGTTGTAGAAATACAGGACGTCCACCTGCTCCTGCATCTTGAGGTAGGCCCGCTTCCACTCCTCGAAGGTGTTCACCAAGGTCACCTTGTCGAATTCAAGGCCCAGAACCTCTTTGGAGTTCTTCAGTTCTTTTTGCGTCGAAGCCGTGTCGTCACTGAGGAAGCCTATGGTGACCCCGCCGGAGAAGGTCTGGAGAGCCTCCATCAACGCCACCGAGGCGTTGACTTCGACCATGCCCGTCACGTTGCTCGCCGGGAAGCCGTAGCGCGAGGCGTCCCAGTTGATGCCGGCGAAGACGAAGGGCAGACGGCCGCCGCGGTAATACGGCACGATCAGGTATTTCGAGGCGTTGTCGTCGGTCGCGATGACCACGTCGGGCTTGAACTCCTCGATCACGGCCTTGGCCGTGAGCGCCGCCTTCTTCTTGAACTCCTCGGTCTTGTTGCGCTTGGTGTCCATGCGATGAATCTTCAGGGTGACTTGGTTGTCGGCGAACACCTTGCCGATTCCCGCCGTGATCCCGTCGCTCCAAGCGTATCCCTCGTGATAGGAGTCGATGAAGAGGATCCTCGGTTGGTCGGATTTCCCGTACCATAGATAGCCGGCGCCGGCGGCAAGGACGCCGACAATGGCAATACTGAACAGTGCTTTGGATTTCATTACTCTTCTCCTGAGAAAGACAAATAGCCGCTACGCTCTGGGGCCCGCCAGGCGGTGTTTTGGCCGACGCTAGCCCAGATTTCTTAAGAGTTTGTTGTGAAGAGCGACGACAGATGGTGCGATTCACGGAGTCCTGGCCCGAATTGGCCTCGGTGTCCGCCCGCCGGACCGGCGCGCCCGGACTCTACGGCATGCGCGACGTGCTCGGACTCTAGGCCCCGCTCACTCTCCGGCGGCTCCGCCCAGGCGCTCCAGGTCCTCGATAGTTCGCGGCCAGTCTTTCTTCAGCAGGCGCGAGAGCGCGCGGTCGGCCAGCAGCTTGCCCTCGGTCTGGCAGCGCGGGCAGTAGTTCGTCTCGTTCGCGGCATAGCGGATGCGCTGCACGGCGGTGCCGCAGTCGGGGCAGGGCTCGACGTAGCGGCCGTGCACCGCCATGCCTTCACGGAATGCCGTAACCTTCTCGGGAAAGCCGTCGCCGGCTTCGGCACGCAACCGCTCGATCCACAAGGTCAGCGTCTCCCTCGTGGCGCGGTACAGGCGTTCGATCTCCTCACCGGTCAGTTTCTGTGTCATGGCGACGGGCGAGAGGCGCGCGCGGTGCAGGATCTCGTCGGAGTAGGCGTTGCCGATGCCGCTGAAGGCGCGCGGGTCGGTGAGCGCGCGCTTGAGCGTATGGTTCTCCCGCGCGAGCGCGTCCCGGAAGGCCGCGAGCTCGGCTTTGAGCACCTCGAGCCCGCCCGGGTCGTGCGTAGCGAGCGCGGCCTCGCCCCGGACGACATGGAGCGAGGCCCGTCGCTTCGAACCCGCCTCGGTCAGGATCAAGGTGCCGTTTGGGAAGTCGAAGCCGGCCAGGCCGCGCTTGCCCGGCAGCTTGGCGCCCGGCTTCTGCCAGTGCAGGCGCCCGGCGATCATCAGGTGAAGCACCAGCCACAGCTCGCCCTCCAGGCCGATCGCGATACGCTTGCCCAGGCGGCGAAAGCCCTCGACCCGCCGGCCCTCGGCGCTCCTGATCGGCGGGTCGACGCTGCGCAGCAGGAACGGGTTCGCCAGGCGCAGGCCCTCCAGGGGCTCGCCGAGCACGCGCTTTTCCAGCGCCTCGATATAGACCGTGATGTCCGGCAGTTCGGGCATGGCGGGCGCAGCTTGGCACGGGCCAAGCTGCGCGCTCAAGGCCGGGCGGTTACGGATGGACGCCGGTGGCGCGCAGCGAGAACACGATATCGACTGGCTTTGCGCGCAGATCGAAGCTGGTGATCACCATCATCACTCCGGTCTCGCTCTTGGCGTCGTATGTGCACAGGCCGGGCCCCAGGCCGTTGCCGTCGGCGGTGATGACCGCGCGGGGCACGGCGTGCTCTCGCTCGTCACGGCGCACCCTCGCCCGCGCCAGGTCGTCGACGGTGTAGACGACGCAACCCTGGTGCTTGGGATCGCTTGCGGGGCGGATCGGCGTCACGACGAGGATCACCTCGCCGCTACGCGACAGGGCGAGGTCCGCCTGCTCCAGATGGGCCGCGCCGAGGCGCTCGGCGTCGGCGTAATCGAGCAGCTGGCCGAGGTAGCGGTAGCCGCCGGCGGTCTGGCGCAGCAGCACGACGCGCTCGCGCTCGGGCCGGCGCCGGCCGCCCTCGACGACGATGCAGCCGGCGGCCAGGTAGATGGCGTCGTCCTTGGCGAACAGGCCGGGTTCAGTGAGGGCGGCGCAGTCCGCGATCTCGGGCAGCGCGCTCAGGCGATGGCGGACTCGGAAGCCGGCGGCAGCGGCCCGGCCGCCGAGCCAGGGTTCCGCGCCGGGGCCGAGGGTCTCGGGCGATCTGGCCCCGGCGCGCACGAAGTGGAAATCGGACCTGTTCTCGGGGCCCTTGCCGAGGTGGTCGAAATAGGTCAGCCAGAGGATCTGCCAGCGGCCCTCGGGCTCGCGCAGCAGCGTCGAGACCTCGTGCATCATCCGGCCGTCCTCGCCGCTGTCCGGATGCTTGGTCCGGGGCGTCCGGTTCACCGCGGTTACGAAGCGGAAGCTGCGGCCGCCGTCGTCGCTGCGCGCCAAATGCGTGCTGGCGCCGAAGTCCACCTTCGGCGCCCAGGGGAAGAGCCCCTTGGAGGGCAGCGCCTCGAGCCAGGTGTAGGACAGCCAGAGCGTTCCGGTCGCCGGGTCGTATTCCAGACTGGGGTCGCCGTAACCGCGGAACGGCGAGGGCCTGCCGTCGAGGGTCGCGAAGGGATCGCCGGCGATGCGGATTTCGGGGCAGCGGGCGTCCAGGGAGCAATGGAAGGTGATCGGCGCGCCTCGAGTCTCCGCGCGTCCGGGATCGGCCGCGACCGTTGACAGAAACAGTCCGAAAATCGCTGCAAGGTGGCGCATGACCGTCGAGCTCCGAAATCCGAGGCGCTGCTCTTTGGCCGGACACTGTGGCCGGCGCTGGGTTGAGAAAGAGTATACCTCTTGCTCATGCATGAGCGCTGTCCGCGTTAACGGCGTGTTAGAGCCCCGCGGCTAGTTTCGCAATCGGCCGCCGGGTTTCGCCAAAGTTGCGCAACATTGACGCCCAAGAATCGTCGCTTTGTCGCGAAAGCCTCGGGATGAGCTGGAGTTCCGCGAGATCTGGGGACCGAAGGCCTCCGGGACAACGCGGATCGCACATCGGGCCGGCACGCGTCGTTGGCGAGGAGCCTCGGCGTCGCCGCCGGAAGAAGAGGAGAAGTCCCATGCGCCTGCGCCATTTCGTCGTGATTCCAGTCCTGCTGGCGGTCTCGTGGCCGGCGGCGGCCGTCGAGGGCCCCGCCCTGCGTCAAGAGGCGTTCTTCAGCCGGGACAAGAAGCTCGAGCTGGCCGGCATGGAGACCGAGTCCGAGAGCGACCAGCCACGGGTCTGCCTCAACTTCTCCGAAGACCTTCAGGAGCGCGGCGGGCTCCGCTACGAGGACTATGTCCGCTTCGAACCGGAGATCGCCGCGGCCTTCAGCGCGCGGGGCAAGCAGCTCTGCATCGCGGGCGTCGAACACGGCAAGAGCTACCGGATCACCGTGCTCAAGGGCCTGCCCGGCACCGGCGGTCTGGCCACCGAAACTACCGAGCACTTCGACGCGATCGTGCCGGACCGCGAACCCAGCCTGGGCTTCCGCGGCACGGCCTACATCCTGCCGCGCGAGGGACGCCGGGAGCTTCCCCTGGATTCGGTCAACATCGACAAGGCCAGCCTCCGGGTGCTGCGCATCAACGACCGCAACCTGATCCAGGAAATCAACCAGGGCAGCATCGGCACCATCCTCGGCAACGCGCAGACCAGCCTTGTCGAAACGCTGTCCGGCGAGCTCGTGTGGCGGGGCACCCTGGACATCGAGTCCCAAGCCAACCGCCGGGTCACCACGGCGATCCCCATCGGCCGGATCCTCGAGGATCCCGAACCGGGCATCTACATCGTCGTCGCCAACCAGGCCGACGAACGGGCGTCCAAGGAGTTCCAGGCGACCCAATGGGTGGTGGTTTCCAACATCGGCATCAGCAGCTACCTGGGCGCCGACGGGCTTCACGTGTTCCTGCGCTCGCTCGACGGCGCCGCGCCGCTCGGCGGTCTCCAAGTGCGCCTCGTGGCCCGCAACAACGCCGAGCTGGCCCGCGCGGTCAGCGGCGGCGACGGCCAGGCGAGCTTTGCCCCCGGGCTCGTGCGCGGCAGTGGCGGTGCGCGCCCCGGGGCCGTGATGGTGTTCGGCGCGGCCGGCGACTTCAACTTCCTCGACCTGACCCGCCCGGCCTTCGACCTTTCCGACCGCGGCGTGGGCGGGCGCGAGGCGCCGGGCCCGATCGACGCCTACCTCTACACCGATCGCGGCGTCTACCGTCCCGGCGCGACGGTCCACCTTATGACCCTGCTGCGCGACGACAAGGCCATCGCCGCCCCGGACCTGCCGGTCGTGCTCAAGCTGTTCCGGCCCGACGGCACCGAACACCGCCGGTTCACGCTGGACCAATCCGGCCAACAGGGCGGCCATCATCTCGCGCTGCCGCTGTCCGCCTCTGCGCGGACCGGGCAGTGGACGGCGCGCGCCTATGTCGATCCCGAGGGCGAGCCGGTCGGCAGCGTCGGCTTCCAGGTCGAGGACTTCGTGCCCGAGCGTATGGAGGTCGAGCTGACCCCCGCCGCCGAGCGCCTGGAGCCGGGCGTCGACGGCACCGTGGAGCTGGCCGCGCGCTTCCTCTACGGCGCGCCGGCGGCCGGCCTCCGGGTCGAGAGCGAGATCGTTCTGCGCCAGGACATGAACCCCTATCCCATGCACAAGGGCTTCAAGTTCGGCCTGGTGCAGGAAGAGTGGCGGGCCAAGCGCGCGGAGCTCGAGCCGCAGAAGACGGACGGCGAGGGCCGGGCGCGCCTTGCCGTGCGGCTCGACGGGGCACCCGAGACGACCCGTCCGCTGAAGGCCGTGGTCCGCGCCTCGGTCTCGGAGACCGGCGGCCGGGCCGTCAGCCGCAGCGTCGGCCTGCCGGTGCGCGCGCGGCCCTTCGCCATCGGCATCAAGCCGCGCTTCGGCGACGGGGCGGTCGAGAAGGGCCAGGAGGCCGGCTTCGAGGTCATCGCCGTCGGCCACGACGGCGCGCTCCGGGCGGCCGAGGGGCTGACCTACGAGCTGTTCGAGGAGGAGTACCGCTACCACTGGTACTACAGCCGCTTGCGCTGGAACTACAAGGTCCTGATCCACGAGGAGCCGTTGGAGAGCGGCGCGCTGTCGCTCGCGGCCGACGCGCCGGCCGCGCTCGCCTTCAGGCACGGCTGGGGCCGCTACCGGCTGGAGGTTCACGACCCGGCGACCGGCGCGGCGACCAGCGTGCGCTTCCACGTCGGCTGGTTCACCGCCCCGCAGGTCGCCGATGTACCGGACAAGCTGGAAATCACCCTGGACAAGGAGAGCTACAAGGCGGGCGAGACGGCCAGGGTCCATATCCGCCCGCCCTTTGCCGGAGAGGTCCTGCTGACCGTGGCCGGCAACCGCCTCGACACCACGCGCCTGGTCGAGGTGCCGAAAGGCGGCACGACGGTCGCGCTCGAGGTCGAGGAGGACTGGGACGCCGGCGCCTATGTCACGGCGACCGCGTTCCGCCCGGTGGCCGGCGGCGGCCAGCGCGGGCCCACCCGCGCGATCGGCGTCGCCTGGCTGGGCCGGGACTTCAGCGACCGCACGCCGTCGGTCGAGATCTCCGCGCCGGAAAAGGTCACGCCGCGGCAGACCGTCGCCTTCGACATCAAGGTGACCGGCGTCACCCCGGGCCGGCCCGCTTTCGTCACCCTGGCCGCCGTCGACGAGGGCATTCTTCAGCTGACCGATTTCGCGTCCCCGTCGCCCGAGGACCATTACTTCGGCAAGCGCCGCCTCGCCGTCGAGCTGCGCGACAACTACGGGCACCTGATCGAAAGCGCCGAGGGCCGCCAGGGCCGCGTGCGCCAGGGCGGCGACGCCGAGGCGGACGCGGCTGGCCGCCACCTGGGCGGGCTCGACGCCAGCAGCGTCAAGACCGTCGCGCTGTTCTCGGGCATCGTCCGGCTGGACCGCAGCGGCCAGGCCCGCATTCCGCTCGAGATCCCGGACTTCAACGGCCGCCTGCGGCTCATGGCGGTGGTCTACGATCGGAACCAGGTCGGCCACGGCGAGTCCCGGATCGTCGTCCGCGACGCCCTGGTGAGCCAGGTGACGCTGCCCCGGTTCCTCGCGCCCAGGGACGAGGGCCGCGCCACCGTGAGCCTGCACAACGTGGACGGACCGGTGGGCGCCTACCGCCTCAAGCTCAGCGCCGGCGGCGCCGTCGCCGTCACCGAGCGAGCCGAAGAATCCGTCCTGGAGCTGGAGCGCGACGCGCGCGGCGAGGTCACCCTCGGTCTCAAGGGCATGCGCGTCGGGGTCGCCGAGATCGTCATGACCGTCGAGGGCCCGGAGGGCTTCGCCGTAGAGCGCCACTGGGACCTCGCGGTGCGCCCGGCGCAGACCGTCGTGACCCGGCACATCGCCGAACGCCTCGCGCCGGGCGACAGCGAGAGCTTCGACGACGCGCTGCTCGCCGATTTCGTGCCCGGCACCGGCGAGGTCCTGCTCAGCTTGAGCGGCCAGCCGGATTTCGACGTCGCGGGCCTGCTCAGGTCGCTCGACCGCTATCCCTACGGCTGCGCCGAGCAGACGACGAGCCGGGCCCTGCCGCTGCTCTATGTCGGCGAGGTCGCCGAGGCCGTCGGCCTCGCCGAGGACGAGGCCGGCATCAGGAAGAAGGTGCAGAAGGCGGTCCACCGGGTCCTCTCCATGCAGCGCAGCGACGGCGCGTTCGGCATGTGGAGCTCGCGGGACAAGCGCGAGGCCTGGTTGACCGCCTATGTCCTGGACTTTCTCGACCAGGCCAAGTCCAAGGGCTATCTGGTGCCCGACTTCGCCTACAGGCGGGGCCTCAACTGGCTCGCCGGGAGCGTCCGGGGGTCGGACTTCAGCAAGTGGGAGCTGCCGGCCCGCGCCTACGCGCTCTACGTCCTGGCCCGGGCCAAGCAGGCGCGGCTCGGCGACCTGCGCTACTTCCACGACGTCTATCTGGGACAGATCCCGACCGCGCTGGGCCGTGCGCAGATCGGCGCGGCCCTGGCGCTCTACGGCGACCGGGAGCGCGCCGAGACGGCCTTCGCCAAGGCGCGGGGCGTGGACCGGCGGGGCCGGTCGTTCTTCGGCGACTACTGGCGATATTCGGACTACGGCACGCGGCTGCGCGACGCCTCGGGAATCGTCTACCTCGCGTCCTATGCGGATGCCGGCGAGGAACATCTGCCCGAGCTGATGGAGCTGGTGAACGACCTGAGGGAGCGGGACCGATACACCAGCACCCAGGAGAAGGCCTGGCTGCTGCTCCTCGCGGCGCAGCTGCTGGAGGGCGCCGAGCCGATCGAGGTCGCGCTCGACGGCCAAGCCGTCGAGCCGCGCCGCAAGCCGCTCTATCTCCGCCCTGAGGCCGAGGCCCTGGCCGCGGAGCTGACGGTGGAGAACCGGGGCGAGCGGCACCTCTGGTGGAGCGCCACCGTCAGCGGCGTGCCGGCCCGCGACCAGTCGGCCGAGCGCAACGGCTTCGTCGTCAAGCGGGCGTATTACCGCCTGGACGGCAAGCGGGCGGACCTCGACGAGGTACGGCAAGGCGACGTGCTGGTCGCGGTGATCCGGGGCGAGGCGACGACGGACCTCGAGCACCAGGCCCTGATCGTCGACCTGCTGCCCGCCGGCTTCGAGATCGAGAACGCGCGCCTGGCCGGCGCCCGCGACAGCGAGGAGCTCGGCTGGCTGCCGGAGCTGAGCCGTGCCCGGCACACCGAGCTGCGCGACGATCGCTTCGCGGCCGCCATCGATCTCGACGACTACAACGGCGACTTCACCTTCGCCTACATGGTTCGGGCGGTGACGCCGGGCACCTTCCGGGTGCCCGCGGTCTATGTCGAGGACATGTACAAGCCGGCCTACTTCGCGCGGCACAAGATGGACCGGGTGAAGATCCTGCCGCACGAGTAGCGGGCCGGGAGAGGCGGGATGTTCCGGCACGCCCGGACGCGGCGCGCGCTGAAGGCGGGCGGGCTCTGCCTGCTGCTTGCCGGCGGCGCCGGGCTCGCCCTCGACCGGGTCTTTCCGCCCGACCTCTCGCGGCTCTCCGAGTCCTCGGTCATGGTGCTCGACGCCGACGGGGGGCTGCTGCGTGCGTTCACGACCAGCGGCGGGCTCTGGCGGCTGCCCGCCCGGCCGGACCAGGTCGACCCGCTCTATCTGGCCATGCTTCTGGCCTACGAGGACAAGCGCTTCCGGCACCATCCCGGGGTCGACCCGCTGGCCGTGGCGCGGGCCCTGGGCCAGGCCGCGGCGGAGCGCCGGGTCGTCTCGGGCGCCTCGACGCTCACCATGCAGACCGCGCGGCTGCTGCAGCCGCGGCCGCGCGATCTGGCCGGCAAGCTCGTCGAGACGGCCCGCGCGCTGCAGCTGGAGACGCGCTACGGCAAGGACGAGATCCTCGCCATGTACCTCACGCTGGCGCCCTTCGGCGGCAATCTGGAAGGCGTGCGGGCGGCCGTGCTCGCCTATTTCGGCAAGGCGCCCCGGCGACTCACGCCGGGCGAGGCGGCGCTGCTGGTCGCCCTGCCGCAGTCGCCGACCCGGCTCAGGCCCGACCGCTTCCCCGAGCGCGCACGGGCGGCGCGCGACAAGGTGCTCGCCGCCATGGAGGCGAGGGCGGTCCTGACGCCGCGACAGGCGGCCGAGGCGCGCAACGAGCCGGTGCCGGCGCTACGCCGCCCGCTGCCGTTCCACGCGCCGCACCTGGCGCGCCGGCTGATCGCCCGGGACGGGCCCGCGGTCCGGCGGACGACGATCGACGGCGCGCTTCAGGCCGCGCTCGAGACCCTCGTCCGGCAGGAGCAGGACGCGCTCGAGCCCAAGGCGACCGCCGCCGTTCTGGTCGTCGAGACCCGCAGCCGCCGGGTCCTCGCCTATGCCGGCTCGTCCGACTTCTTCGACGACGCGCGCTCGGGCCAGATCGACATGGCGCAAGCCGTGCGTTCGCCGGGCTCGGCGCTCAAGCCCTTCATCTACGGCATGGCCTTCGACGACCTGCTGATCCATCCCGAGACCATCGTCGCGGATTTGCCGACCCGCTTCGGCGACTACCGGCCGGAGAACTTCCGCCGCAGCTACCATGGCGAGGTCACGGTGCGCGAGGCGCTGCAGCAGTCCCTCAACGTCCCCGCCGTGGCCGTACTCGACGGCGTCGGGCCGGGCCGCTTCGCCGCACGGCTGCGGGCCGCCGGCCTGCCGCTTCGCCTGACCGATCCGTCCGGCCCGCCGGGCCTGCCGCTCGCGCTCGGCGGCGTCGGAATCACATTGTTCGATCTGGTAACGCTCTATACCGGCCTCGCCAACGGCGGCGAGGTCGCGCCACTGGTCCTCACCGAGACCGGGGCGCCGGACGCAGCGGCGGGCGGGCGGATCTTCGGCTCCGCCGCGGCCTGGTACGTCGCGCGCATCCTCGAGGCCGCGCCGCCGCCGGTCGACTTCGTGGCGGCCGGCCAGACCAGGCAGGACCGCCGCATCGCCTTCAAGACCGGCACCTCCTACGGCTTCCGCGACGCCTGGGCGGCCGGCTACGACGGCGCCTACACGGTCGGCGTCTGGGTCGGCCGGCCCGACGGCGCGCCCAGCCCCGGACGCTACGGCCGCAACACGGCCGCGCCGCTGCTGTTCCGCGTCTTCGGGCTGCTGCCGGACCAAGGCGCCCGGCCCGGCCCGCGCGCTCGCCCCGCCGGGGTGATCGCGGCCTCGAACGGCGAGCTGCCGGCCGGGCTCGCGCGCTTCGGCCGGGCCGCCGCGTCCGTGGGCCCCATCTCACACGCCCTCGGCCCGCCCCTGACCATCACCTTTCCGCCGGACGGCGCCGTGGTCGAGCTGGAGCGCGACGGCCTCGGCCTCGGCGCGCTGCCCCTGACCGCCGAAGGCGGGGAGAAACCGCTTTCGTGGCTGGTCAACGGCCGCGCCGTCGCCGCGCCGCCGCACCGCCGCCAGGCCACCTGGCGCCCCGACGGCGAGGGCTTCGTCCGCATCACGGTGATCGACGCCAAGGGCGCCACGGCCACCGCCGAGGTGCTGCTGAAGTAACCCGGGTCTCCCCGCCCGCCCTAATCCATGACCCTCAGCGAAAACGGGTCAAGTCCACCCGTCGAAAGCTGACCTTCAGGCTCGTGCTTCAGCTATCGGGGGTATTGCTGTCGCGGCCGGCGGCATCTCAGATCGGCTCTTCATAGCCAGACTCGGACCTACGGCGCTCCCGCGCGAACGTTATTGCCGTACTGGCAAACGCCCAAGTCGCTCGCTGAGATTGACCAAGATCAAGGCGATTATCTGATTACCTGGATAAAGATAAGGAGGATAGGCTCCCCTATAATCGACCTGAGCGG
>JAOUCL010000329.1 GCA_029859805.1 Rhodospirillales bacterium
CGATGATGTTCGCCATCGATCACCATCGCAAACTGGTCCCGCAATCGCAGCGCTACTAAGAGAGAAAACGCGCCGAAGGCAAGAAACACAACCAGGCCATCCGCGCCCTCGGCCGACACCTCTGCCGTGTCGTCTTCAAAATGCTCACCCAAGACCGTCCCTACAGGATCGACCCCTGACAAATTACCTCAAATTCCCTCTTCCAAATTCCAGCGGGATGTTCAACTCCGGCCCTGTCTACTCGCCCTGGGACGGGTCGGCTGCTGGGGGTCGAGCAGAAGGAAACTGTCGAAAGCCGACCTTCAGGCTCGTGCTTCAGCTATCAGGGGTGAAGCGGAAGACGCGGGATCCAAAGCCACATTCTCGCTCGACGGTCGCCTTGATGCAGGAGAGCGGCCATGCTCCGGCGTGCGGCAACACCAAAGGGGACAGTCCCATTTTTCCTTCGGAAAAAGCGGGACAGTCCCCGCACCCCTCCGCCGCCCCTCCCCCGCCTTGCCATCCCGCCAATCCCTGCTATCTTCGCGCGCGGGCGGGGGTCGCCGCGGCGGCGGGGGCATTCGGAATCACGTGCTGGAGTGGGAGCAAGCCATGGCCAAGATCAAGGTCAAGAACCCGGTCGTCGAGCTCGACGGCGACGAGATGACGCGCATCATCTGGGCGATGATCAGGGACAAGCTGATCCTGCCCTACCTCGACATCGACCTGAAGTACTACGACCTCTCGATCCAGAAGCGCGACGAGACCGACGACAAGATCACGGTGGAGTCCGCCGAGGCGATCCAGAAATACGGCGTCGGCGTCAAGTGCGCGACCATCACCCCGGACGAGGCGCGGGTCGAGGAGTTCGGCCTGAAACAGATGTGGCGCTCGCCCAACGGCACCATACGCAACATCCTGGGCGGCACGGTGTTCCGCCAGCCGATCATCTGCAAGAACGTGCCGCGCCTGGTGCCCGGCTGGACCAAGCCGATCGTGATCGGCCGTCACGCCTTCGGCGACCAGTATCGCGCCACCGACTTCGTCGTGCCCGGCGCCGGGCGGCTCACCATGACGTTCCAGCCCGCGGGCGGCGGCAAGGCCGTGACGCGCGAGATCTTCGACTTTCCGGGCGGCGGCGTCGCGCTCGGCATGTATAACCTGGACGAATCGATCCGCGGCTTCGCCCGCGCCTGCTTCAACTACGCCATCGGCCTCGGCTGGCCGGTCTACCTCTCCACCAAGAACACGATTTTGAAGGCCTACGACGGCAGGTTCAAGGACCTGTTCCAGGAGATCTTCGACGCCGAGTTCAAGGAGACCTTCGATCGGAAAGGCCTCATCTACGAGCACCGGCTGATCGACGACATGGTGGCCGCCGCGCTCAAGTGGGAGGGCGGCTTCCTCTGGGCCTGCAAGAACTACGACGGCGACGTGCAGTCGGATACCGTGGCCCAGGGCTTCGGCTCGCTGGGGCTGATGACCTCGGTGCTGATGACGCCCGACGGCGAGACCGTCGAGGCCGAGGCGGCGCACGGCACGGTCACCCGCCACTACCGCCAGCACCAGCAGGGCAAGGAGACCTCGACCAACCCGATCGCCTCGATCTTCGCCTGGACCCGCGGCCTGCACTACCGCGGCGAGTTCGACGGCACGCCGGACGTGGTCGCCTTCGCCGACGCGATCGAGAAGGTCTGCGTCGAGACGGTCGAATCCGGCGACATGACCAAGGACCTGGCGATCCTCATCGGCCCCGACCAGCCCTGGCTCAACACCGCCGCCTTCATGGACAAGCTCGACGAGAACCTCAAGAAGGCGATGGGGTAGAAGGGAAAAAAGGTGGAACCACCACCTCCCTTCGCCCGCCGAAGCGGGCTTCGCGAAGGCGGGAGGCACTAAGACACGAAGGAAAACACGAACAGTGGTTTTCTTGCGCGCGGCGCGCGCTGTCCTTGTCTTCGTGCCTTCGTGCCTTTGTGCCTTCGTGGTGAGCGCCCCTTCGAGACGCGCTGTTCGAGCGCTCCTCATCCTTCGACAGGCTCAGGATGAGGTTAGGTGTTTCCTAGGCACGCCACCTCATGCTGAGCTTGTCGAAGCATGAGGAGCCGTCCCAAGGACGGCGTCTCGAAGCGTGGAAACCGGCGGAGAAATTGGGGTCAGACTCGATTTAATCTCGACGCCAGCCTGAGTCTCGAAGGAAGAGGCCTCCTAAATCGAGTCTGACCCCAATTTCTTCTGGGCCGTTGAGGCCCCGCGCGCTCGTGCGCGCGAAGCCAAGGGAGCGGAGGCGACCGCCCGGCGTCTGAGGGGCATCGAAAAACCCCCGAAGGGGCTCGACACTTCGGCGAAAGGCCCTATGCTGCCGCGACGCTTCAAAAAGCCCGGACGGAGAGCCATGCGGACCTTACGAACCCTCCTGCTTCCCCTGCTGCTAGGAATGAGCCTTGCCATGACCGAGACCGCCCAGGGCCAAGACGCGCCCGACCCTGAGAACGTGCTGGTGATGGAGCTGGCCACCGGCACCGTCGAGATCGAGATGCTGCCGGAGCTCGCGCCCCAGCACGTGGCGCGAATCCGCGAGCTGACCCGCGAGGGCTTCTACGACGGCGTCGTGTTCCACCGGGTGATCCCCGGCTTCATGGCCCAAACCGGGGACCCGACCGGCACCGGGCGCGGCGGCTCGGGCAAGAATATCCCGGCCGAGTTCACCGCCGAGCCCTTCGTGCGCGGCGTCGCCGGCATGGCCCGCGCCCAGAGCCCGAACAGCGCCGACAGCCAGTTCTTCATCGTCTTCGACGACGCCTCCTTCCTCAACAACCAGTACACGGTCTGGGGCCGGGTGACCTCGGGCATGGAGGCGGTCGACCGGATCAAGAAGGCGCCCAAGGGCCGCCAGTCCGGCATGGTCGACGAGCCGGACAGCATCGTCAAACTGCGCGTCAAGGCCGACGTCAAGTAAGACCGCGCCGCCACGGCCCATTCTTCGAGACGCGTTCTTCGAACGCTCCTCATCCTTCGACAAGCTCAGGATGAGGTGTGGTGTCTTGTATCCATGTCGCACCTCATGCTGAGGAGCAGTCCGAAGGACTGCGTCTCGAAGCATTCGGGCGGCCTGCACGGCGCGCAGCCGAACCACGGCACCCTCACCCTGCCCTCTCCCGGCAGGAGAGGGAATTCAGCACGGCCTCACCCGATCGTCGCGGCGTGGTGGCAGGCGATCTGGCGGCCATCGTGGGGGGCGAGCGCCGGGCGCTCTTCGGCGCAGATCTTCGTGGCGTGGGGGCAGCGCCGGTGGAAGGCGCAGCCGGGCGGCGGGTCGAGGGGCGAGGGCAGCTCGCCCTTGAGGGCGATCCGCTGGCCGCGGTGCTTGGGGTCGACCGCCGGCGTGGAGGCGAGCAGCGCCCGCGTATAGGGGTGGGCCGGGCGCTCGAAGATCGCGTCGCGCGCGCCCTGCTCGACCGGGCGGCCCAGGTACATGACCATGACCTCGTCGGCGATCAGGCGCACGACCGAGAGGTCGTGGGAGATGAAGAGGTAGGCGAGATCGAGTTCCTCCTGCAGGTCCATCAGCAGGTTGAGGACCTGGGCCTGGATCGAGACGTCGAGCGCCGAGACCGGCTCGTCGGCGACCAGCATGCGCGGGCGCAGCATGAGCGCGCGGGCGACCGCGATGCGCTGGCGCTGGCCGCCGGAGAACATGTGCGGATAGCGCGCGTAGTGCTCGGGCCGGAGGCCGACCCGGGCCATCATCGCCTCGGCCCGCTCGCGGCGCGCGGGCGCGCTCTCCTTGGTGTTGATGACGACCGGCTCCTCGATGATCGTGCCGACCTTCTTGCGCGGGTTGAGCGAGCCGTAGGGGTCCTGGAAGACGATCTGCACCTCCTGGCGCAGTTTCCTGAGGGTCTCGCCCTCGGCCGCGGTCACGTCCGCGCCGTCGATCAAGAGGCGGCCCGAGGTCGGCTTCTCGATCAGGGTGACCAGGCGCGCCAGGGTCGACTTGCCGCAGCCCGACTCGCCGACCACCGCCAAGGTCTTGCCGGCCTTCAGCTCGAAGCTTGCGCCGGCCAGCGCCTTGACCGTGGCATGGCCCGCGAACATGCCCCGCTTGACCTCGTAGTGGCGGGCCAGGTCGATGCCCTGCACGACCGTCTCGGCGCTCATGCCCCGGCCTCCGCCGTCTCGGCAAGGGGATGGAAGCAGCGCACCAGGCCGTCGCCGTCGGGCGTGAGCGCCGGCTCCTCGGCCCGGCAGCGGTCCTGGGCGAAGCCGCAGCGCGGGTTGAACTGGCAGCCGGCCGGCCGGTCGCCCGCGCCCGGCACCACGCCCGGGATGGTCGACAGGCGCCGGCGGCCCTCGCTGCGCTCCGGCAGGGCGTCCAGCAGGGCGCCGGTATAGGGGTGGCGCGGCCCGCTGAACAGCCGGTCGACGCCGCGCGTCTCGACCTGCTGGCCGGCGTACATGACGTTGACGGTCTGGGCCGTCTCGGCGATCACGCCCATGTCGTGGGTGATCAGGACGAGCGCCATGCCGTGCTCGCGCTGCAGGCGCAGCAGCAGGTCGAGGATCTGCGCCTGAATGGTGACGTCGAGCGCCGTCGTCGGCTCGTCGGCGATCAGGAGGCGCGGGTTGCAGGCGATCGCCATGGCGATCATGACGCGCTGGTTCATGCCGCCCGAGAGCTGGTGCGGAAAGGCCGAAAGCCGGCTTTCGGGCGCCGGGATGCCGACCTGCTCGAGCAGCTCGACGGCGCGGCGGCGGTGCTCGGCCCGGCTGCCGCCCAGGTGCACCTTGAGCGACTCCGTGATCTGGAAGCCGACGGTGAAGCAGGGGTTCAGCGAGGTCATGGGCTCCTGGAAGATCATCGCCATGTCCTTGCCGGTGATCCGCCGCCGCTCGGCCGCGCCGAGGCCGAGCAGGTTGCGGCCGTTGAAGGCGAGGCGCTCGGCCGTCACCTTGGCGGTCCAGGGCAGCAGGCCCATGAGCGCCAGCATGGTGACGCTCTTGCCCGAGCCCGATTCGCCGACGATGCCGACCAGCTCGCCCTCGTCCAGGGTCAGGTCGACGCCGTCGACCGCCCGGAACGGTCCGCGCGCGGTCGGGAACTCGACGGAGAGGTCGCGGATCTCGAGCAGCGCCATCCCTCTCCTCCCTCAGCTCCGCTTCAGCTTGGGGTCGAGCGCGTCGCGCAGCCCGTCGCCCATGAGGTTGAAGGCGAGCACGGTAATCAGGATCGCCAGGCCCGGGAAGGTCACCACCCA
>JAOUCL010000330.1 GCA_029859805.1 Rhodospirillales bacterium
AAAAAGGCCCTCGCAAGGGGGGCCTTCTTGTGGTTATCGACAGATAGCTTACAGAATATTCCGGACACATGGTTTACACATTTGAGCATTTGGGGGAGATCCCGGATGCCCTGGAATGAGTGTAAACCGATGGATGAGAGACTTCGTTTTATAGCCAGGCTGCTCGAGGGTGAGAAGATGGCGCCGCTATGCCGCGAGTTCGGCATCTCCCGAGTCACCGGCTACAAGATCTTCAACCGCTACAAGGATTGCGGATTGGATGCCCTGTACGACCGCAGCCGGGCACCGTATCGGCAGGCCAACCGACTGCCGTATCAGGTGGAGAGGACGATTCTGGGGATCAAGAAGCAGCACCCCTCCTGGGGCGCGCCCAAGATCCGTGACAAGCTTGTGCGCCAGTTCCCGATGATTAAGCCACCGGCGATCAGCACTACTCATGCGGTGCTGGATCGCCATGGCCTGGTGAAGCGCCGCAAACGGCGCCACTACAAGGCGGCAGGCACCAGGCTCGTGGCGGCCCGTGATCCCAACGGCCTGTGGTGTGCCGATTACAAGGGCGAGTTCATGCTCGGCAACCGCCAGTACTGCTATCCGCTCACCATCTCCGACTACCGATCCCGCTATCTCATCGCCTGTGAGGGCCTGAAGTCCACCAAGTCGGACTTCGCCTTTTCCGTTTTTGAAAGAGCGTTCAAGGACTTCGGTCTACCCAGCGCCATCAGAACCGATAACGGCGTACCGTTCGCCTCCGGCAATGCTCTCTTCGGCCTGACCCGGCTCGCCGTCTGGTGGCTGCGCTTAGGCATCAGCCTGCAGCGCATTAAGCCTGGGCATCCCGAGCAGAACGGCCGCCACGAGCGCATGCACCTGACTCTGAAGACTGAGGCCACCAAACCGGCCGCCTTCAACTTCCTGCAACAGCAAGAGCGCTTCGATGACTTCATCAGGGTTTACAACAACCAGCGCCCCCACCAGGCACTCGGTGGCGCCTACCCGGGCGACGTGTATACACCCTCGGCCCGTGTCTACGAGCCTCCTGCCGAACCCGACTACCCCTACCACGATCGGGCTGTGCGTGTGACCCGCTGTGGCCGCATCTGTCTGGGAAGACGCAAGATCAACCTCTCGACCGCCTTCGCCGGCCAGACCGTGGGCGTTCGACAGGTCGAGGAGCAAATCTGGCTGGTCAGCTTCCTGGAGTATGATCTGGGATACTTCGATAATGAACGGGGCCGGGTGGAACCCGGCCCCAATCCGTTCGCCCCGGACAAAGTGTTAACTATGTGTCCGGAATAAGGTGTAAACCATGTGACCGGAATACACCTTCCTGTTTTTGGCGCGCCCGGAGAGATTCGAACTCCCGACCTTCTGGTTCGTAGCCAGACACTCTATCCAACTGAGCTACGGGCGCATTACTCGTTTTCAAACTGGCGGAGAGGGAGGGATTACTCGTCGCTCCGCTCCTCGCCCTTCGGGCCGCCGCCGCTTCGCGGCCGCGTTCCCTGCGCCGGCTTCGCCGGCTCCGGGTCGAACCCTCTTTCTTGGTGGCTTCGAACCCGCCAATCTCGATCTTTCGACCGATACCCCTTCGGGGCATCGCTTGAAAGATGGCGGAGAGGGAGGGATTCGAACCCTCGAAGGGCTTTTAACCCTTACTCCCTTAGCAGGGGAGCGCTTTCGACCACTCAGCCACCTCTCCGTACTTTGTATTCTGGCCGATCTTCTGTCGTTCTGTCCTACCGCCGGTCGGGATTACTCGTCGCCTCCGGCTCCTCGCCCTTCGGGCCAGCATCGCTTCGCGACGCTGTTGGCTTCGATGCCTGCGGCATCTCGCGATCGAACCCTCGAAGGGCTTTTAACCCTTACTCCCTTAGCAGGGGAGCGCTTATGCGTCGGGCTTTGCCCTCCGTCCTTCGGACCGGCCCCGCTTCGCGGTCCGTCCAGTCGCGGCGGCGCCGCTCCTGTCGACCACTCAGCCACCTCTCCGTGACCTTTCCCAAACCCATGTAAAGCAGCGGATCGCGTCGCACCGGGCGACTGACCATTGAGTCTACAGTGATTTGAAGAGTCGGCCCGGCATGCCGGGCCAAAAAAGGCAGCAAATAATACTGATGCGGGTACGGTAGGTAAAGTCCGATCAGTAAGGGAATCTGGACAAATTAGTCGTAAGCGGCAACCTGGACGTGATTGTCCGGATGGCTGGCTCCGTTTCCATTGACTTTCTTTTCGCGCTGGATGCGCTCAAAGATCTCTTCCCTGTGAACTGCAACCTCGCGCGGCGCGTTTACGCCAACACGAACCTGGTTACCCTTGACGCCGAGAACAGTGACGGTCACGTTGTCTCCTATGACAACACTCTCGCCCACCCTTCTGGTTAAAATCAACATGAGTACACCCCTCCTCCTTGATCGTGCAGAAGATTATGCCGTTGGTTGGTGATTCAGATAATCAGGGATAGCCTGAAATTTGAACGAATTGTGACAGGAAATGGTCACTTTTCTACCAACAACTTAGAATGGGTCTAAGCTATGTTTCCAGCTGCTGTCGAACCCATCCCTCGATTTCTGCAAGCGCCTCGCCGAGACGAGCCGGCTCGCGCCCGCCGGCGCGTGCCATATCGGGTCGCCCGCCTCCGCGGCCACCGACTATTTCCGCAGCCACGTTCACCGCATCGCCGGCGCGGAACCTGTCGGTAATGTTCTTGGTAACGCCTGCCACCAGCGCGACCTTGTCCTCGCCGGTTTTTGCTCCAAGCACGATTACCGCGGTACCCAGCTTGTCCTTGAGCCGGTCGACCGCATCGCGCAATGTCTTGGAATCGGCGCCGTCGACTTCCGCTGCCAGCACGTTTATGCCGCCGACATCGATCGCCTGTGCAGCGAGATCCGTTCCCTGACCACCCGCCAGCTTCATCTTTAGCTGTTCTATCTCCTTGTCCTGCAAACGGCCGCGTTCGACCAGGTGCGCCACCTTCTCACCGAGGTTGTCGCGGTTGGCCTTGACCAGCGCGGCCAGCCGCCTGACCAGAGACTCGTTTGCCTTGATCACGGCGAGCGCGCCGCGTCCGCTCACCGCCTCGATCCGGCGCACGCCAGCGGCGACACCAGACTCACTGACGATCTTGAACAGGCCGATATCGCCGGCGCGCGCGACATGTGTGCCGCCGCATAATTCGGTGGAGAATTCTCCGATTCGCAGCACCCGGACACGGTCGCCATATTTTTCGCCAAACAACGCCATTGCGCCAGAATTGATCGCTTCGTCGTACGACATCTCGGCAGCTTCAGCCGCGGCATTGATCCGGATCTGCTCGTTGACCAGATCCTCGACCTGCTCGATTTCGGCCGCGGTCATCGGCTCGTAATGCGAGAAATCGAACCGCAGCCGATCCGGCGCGACCAGCGAGCCCTTTTGCTGGACATGTTCGCCCAGGACCTGGCGCAATGCCGCGTGCATCAGGTGGGTGGCCGAATGATTGAGCACGATGTCCTGGCGCCTTTCAGCATTCACCGCGGCGCTGACCGCGCTGCCCTTCTCGAGCCTGCCCGCACTGACCCGCCCGACATGCGCATGCACACCGCCTACCTTGACGGTGTCTTCCACATCGAACCTGACGCTTTCGCCGGTGATCGCCCCAGTATCGCCGACCTGGCCGCCGCTTTCGGCATAAAACGGGGTTTTCTCCAGCACGACCTGACCGTGCTCGCCGTTTTCCAGCGCATCGACCTCGGTGCCATCGCGAAACAGTGCGAGGACCACCGATTGATCGCTGAGCCCGGCATGGCCGCCGAAACGCGTGGGCGGCAGGGCAGACGTGGCGGCACTGCTCAGGCCGTCCTGGTCGGCGCCGAATTTACTGTGGGCGCGAGCGCGGGCGCGTTGCGCCTCCATCTCCTGTTTGAATCCGGCATGGTCGATCAGCAACTGCCGCTCGCGGGCGATGTCCTCGGTGAGATCGAGCGGGAAACCGTAGGTGTCATACAGCTTGAAAACGACCTTGCCCGGTATGACCTCACCGTGGAGCTTGCCGATTGCGTTCTCGAGCATCCCCATGCCCTGGTCCAGCGTCTCGGCAAATCGGTCCTCCTCCTGCTTCAGCACACGCTCGATATGCGCCCGCTGTGCACCGAGTTCGGGGTAGGCCGCGCCCATCTCCCGCTCCAGCGGCGCCACCAGCCGATAGAAGAACGGATCGTGAACGCCCAGCTTGTAACCGTGACGGATGGCGCGGCGAATTATTCGCCGCAGCACGTAGCCGCGACCGTCATTCGACGGCAGAACGCCGTCCGCAACGAGGAACGAGCAGGCGCGAATATGATCGGCGATGACCTGCAGCGAGGGTTGATCAAGGCGCTCGCTGTTGGTCAGCCGCGCGGCCGCTTCGATCAGGTTGGCGAACAGGTCGATCTGGTAGTTGCTGTGCACGCCCTGCATCACCGCAGCCATGCGCTCCAGCCCCATGCCAGTATCGACCGAGGGCTGCGGCAGAGGTGTCATCGTGCCATCGGCGCTGCGGTCGAACTGCATGAATACGAGGTTCCAGATTTCGACATAGCGGTCGCCATCCTCGTATGGCGAACCCGGCGGCCCGCCTGAAACGTCGGGCCCGTGGTCGTAGAAAATCTCGGAACACGGCCCGCAAGGACCGGTGTCGCCCATCGCCCAGAAATTATCCTTGGCGCCAAGCCGGCTGAATCGCGACGGATCGATGCCGATGTGTTTCAGCCACAAGTCGGCCGCCTCATCGTCGTCCTCGAAAACGGTCACCCAGAGTTTCTCTGGCGCCAGTCCGTAACAGTTCGTGACCATGTCCCAGGCGAACTCTATGGCTTCCGTCTTGAAGTAGTCGCCAAAACTGAAGTTGCCAAGCATCTCGAAAAACGTGTGGTGGCGCGCGGTGTAGCCGACGTTTTCGAGATCGTTGTGCTTGCCGCCCGCGCGCACACACCGTTGCGCGCTTACGGCGCGCACGTAGTCGCGCCGCTCCTGGCCAAGGAATACGTCCTTGAACTGGACCATGCCGGCGTTGGTGAACAGCAACGTCGGGTCATTACCCGGCACCAGCGGGCTCGAGGGCACGACCGTGTGGCCACGCTCATTGAAGAAATCCAGAAACTGTTGCCTGACCTGTGCGCTTTTCATTGCTGTTCCATCTGCCCCGCCCCGACGGCCCGGGTCTGCGTAAAAGCGCATTATTCTTGCACATCCCGACCCCGAGATGGTGGCCGCAGC
>JAOUCL010000086.1 GCA_029859805.1 Rhodospirillales bacterium
AATAGCTCCGTTCCGAGGCCAGCACTCCTCTCTGTTCCCGTGACCAATCCTCCTCTCGCAAACTCCTCCCCAATTCCAGTGACAGTTTACTTATCTAACCGAAGTCCGCCGCCCAACAACCGCACGACCCGCCCTCAGCCGAAGGTCACCTCCTCGTCGGCGAGATAGTCGGCGGCGAAGGCCTGGGCGGCGCGGATGTCGTCGAGGGTGAGGTTCGGGTGGTCGGCGGCGACGGCCTCCGGCGTCATGCCGGCGGCGAGCTTGCGCAGGATCGACTCCACGGTGATCCGCGTGCCCCGGACGACCGGCTTGCCGGTCATGATGTCCGGATTGACTTCGATCCGGTCGTGGGTCATGGCTCGCCGTCCTTCGCGGTGGTCGCGCGCTCGTGCCCCCGAGTATAGCGGAAACCCCGCGCCCCGGTGCCAGAAATCCGCACCGGTCCCTCGCCTCTCTCCCCACCCACTCTACAAGAGATCGATGTCCCGGCGGGCGAAGGCCGCGGTGCGCGCCAGGCCGACGCGCATCAGGTCGAACAGGAACTCGCTCGGGGGCATGGGCGGGTTCCGGTAGGCCGTTCGTGTCCTTCGCAGCGCGGCCATGGCCTCGGCCGGGTAGAGTTCGAAGGTACCCGAGAGGAAAGCGTCGGCAGTGACCGCCTCGATGCCATATGGCCGTGTCGCTTCCGCCGGGAAGTCCCGGAGGTTCTCCGTAACGATGTGCTGCGCGCCGGCCCGGATCGCCGCGGCCAGCACGTGGCGGTCGGTTTCGTCCGGAAGGTCGAGCGCCTGGATCAAGCCTTCGTACCCCTCGACCAACGCCTCCGGAAAGGCCCGGGCCATGGCCTCTTGCTGGGAGCGGACACTGGCTTCCAGGTGTGGTTTTTCCGCGACCAGGTTCCGCGCCCACTCGTCCAGGATCTCGGGCGACCAGCGCGCACGGAACAACCCGGCCTCGGCGAAGCGCAGCAGAACGTCGCGGACCCTGAAGGGGTAGAGGATGTTGGCATCGAGCACGACGACGAAGCGGTCGGCGACGTCCTTCACTTGTTCTCACCCGGCATCGTACTCCTGACCGAGACGCTGCAACTCGTCCATCGCGCTCGCCCGCTCGCGGTCGCGCCGCTCCTTGTAGGCGAGCAGATCGTTCACCCGTACGCGCCGATGCGATCCGACACGGTGGAACCGGATTTCGCCGGCTTCGAGCAGCTTGGTCAGGAACGGCCGCGACACGTTCAGGAGGTCGGCGGCCTTCTGCGTCGTCAGCTCCGCGCCATAGGGCACGAGGGTCACCATCTCGCCGCGGGCGACGTGCTCGAGGAGTTCAAGCATCAGCTGGCCAATCGCCGGCGGAAGCTCGACCTGAACCTCGCCGGCGTCCTCGCGGACCTTGAACGGCAAGGCCCCGTCCTCGGTCAGGGCCCGCGCCATGGCGCTAATTGCCTCGGAAGCCTTCTCCGTTTCGTCGGTCGTCGGCAGGCGTTCAGACAAAGCCTGGGCAGTCATGGCGGCCCTCCATGGTCTCTCGTGCGTTTCATGCGTGTTTCCGCCTATATAGAGCGAAAGGATCGCAAACGCAATAAACGAAATAAACGAAATAAGTGAATAACTCGATAACGGAGCCTTGCCGCAAAGGAAGCCAATTGTTGTCCGGTTCAGGTGGCTTCCTTGCGGCGGCCCGCCTTCCGTTCCAGGCGCTCCAGCGCCCTTCGCTGCTGGCGGTTGAGGCCGGCCTCTGGCTCCGGCGGCGGCTCCGGCACGGCGGCACCGACGGACCTGGGCGCGTCGGGAGGCGCCGCCTCCGCCGGCCCGGCCGTCTCCTCCGCCACCCCCTCGGCCCTTTCGCCCAGCTTCATCATCCGCTCCAGCTCCGCCGTGAGCGCGCCGCCGCGGGCGATCTGCTCCTTCGTCTCCTGCACCCGCTCGCGCCAGGCCCGGCGCTCTTGGGCCTCGGCCTCGCGGCGGCGCTGGTCGCGCAGGCGCGCGAGCGTCGCGAGCTGGCGGCTGGTCAGCGCGAACATCTGCGTCGCGATCTTGCGGGCCTTGTCGCGGACGGGCTCGGGCAGGAAGGAGGAGTCGGCCTGGCCCAGCCAGTCCATGGCGGCGCCGTGGACGCAGAGGAACTGGACCGCCTGGATGCGCTCGCCGATCCAGGCGCCGGCCGGGGCCAGCTGCTCGAGCGCCGCCTTGGCGCCCTGGAGGAAGAGCTGTTGGTGCTCCTCGCTCTCATCCTCCGGCAGGCGCAGGCCGTTGACCAGCGTCAGGCTCAGCCATCCGGCGATCAAGGCGTCGCCGCCCTGGGCGATCAGCTCGTAGGGGTCCATGGAAACGTCTCCCTGAAAGTCTTATTATAAGATTATTAGCATATATCATGGCGTTTGTCAAGAACAAACAGGAACCGCGTCGCTTTCCGAAACAACGAAGGGTCACCACAGCCTCCCTTCGCCCGCCGAAGCGGGCTTCGCGAAGGCGGGAGGCACAGAGAACCGAAGGAGGGAAACAGGGACTGGCTCGTTTTCGCGTGAGCGAAAAGGTGCCTGTCCCTCTTTCCCGGGCCGACGGAGGCGCCCGGCCCGGCAACCCGCGAAAATGGGGACAGGCACACGGCCGCTTGCGCGTCCGCGAGCCAGTCCCCGTTTTCGCTCCCACGGGCGCGAGACCCAAAGTCGGGTTCTCTGCGGCCTCTGTGCCTCCCGCCTTCGCGAAGACAGGTCGGCGGGCGAAGGGGGGCTGTGGTAAAACCTTTTTATTTCAATGACTTACACGACAAAGCGCACTTCAAGCTCACCCCATAACCCCTTGAAAACAAACGTACTTTTACTGCGCATGGGCTCGTTTGCTCACGTTTCGCGCCGCCGGTCGAGCCCCACGCGGATCAGCCGCACCGTCTCGTCCCAGAGGTCGTAGCGGGCGAGGTCGGCGGGGTCGGCCCAGGCGACCTCCGCGGCGTCGCCGCCGGCCGCGGCCTCGCCGGCGCGCCACTCGGCCAGGAAGTCGACCAGGGTGTAGTGGTAGGCGATCGCCTCCGCCTCGTCGCGGGTGACCGAGTCGACCACGTCCAGGAGCGCCGTCACCTCGACCTCGACCCCCGTCTCCTCGGCGACCTCGCGGCACGCGGTCTCGCGCACGCGCTCGCCCAGGCGCTGGCGGCCGCCGGGCAGCGACCAGCGGCCCTCGCGCGGCGGCTTGCCCCGGCGCACCAGCAGGACGTCACGGCCGCCTTGAGCCCCCTCCCTGAAGACGACGACCCCGACGCCGATCAGCGGCCGGTTCGGATAGTCGCTCACGCCTCGCGCGCCGCCTTGTAGAGCTTGTCGTCGAGCTCGACCTGGTAGCCGGTCACGAGCGCGTTGGTCTCGTTGGCCATGCCGACCACGGCCATCAATTCCGCGTGCATCGCGGGCGTCATGCCGCCCCGGCGGGCGGCGGCGGTGTGCGAGTTGATGCAGTATTCGCAGCCGTTCGTGACGCTGACGGCAACATAGATCATCTCCTTCGTAAGCGGGTCGAGGGCGCCTTCCGCCATCACTTCCTTGACGCTCTCCCAGGTGCGCTTCAGGGTCGGCGGGTGCTGCGCCAGGGCCTTCCAGAAGTTGTTCACCCAATCGACCTTGCGGCTTGCCATGATGTCGTCGTAGACCGCCCTGACCTCGGGCGGCGCGTCCTCGTACTCCACGAACCTGCTGATCGGCATGGTCTTGCTCCTCCGTTCCGGCCTTGCCACCATTGCGATGTGTTCCTAGAGGGAGTTTCCGCCGTGATCGACCACCTGTCCATAACCGTCAGCGACCTGGCGCGGGCCGGGCGCTTCTACGACGCAGTAATGGAGGCCCTCGGCCATCCGCGGGTGACCGCCTCGGAGGCCAAGATCGGCTACGGCATTCGAAAGCGGAGCGAGGCCGACCGGCAGGCCTACATCTCGGTCGTCCGGTCGGACCGGGTCGTGGCGGACCGGCGGCATTGGGCCTTCGTCGCGCCGGACCGGCGGGCGGTCGCGCGCTTCCACGCGGCGGGCCTGGCGGCGGGCGGCCGGGACGACGGCGCGCCGGGGCCGCGGCCAGCGTACCATGCGAACTACTACGCCGCCTTCCTGCTGGATCCCGACGGCAACCGGATCGAGGCGGTCTGCCACGGCCCGCCGGAGGCCTGATACCAACGAGCCGGTGAATGGAGTCATTGCAGCCTCGCCCTCATACTTCGCCTTTCGACGAGCTCAAGGTGAGGAAGCTCAGCATGAGGGCTTCAAATTGAGCCCCTGAGCTTGTCGAAGGACGAGGGACGAGGGGCGAGGGCGCCAGTCACTTCGTCGGCTCGCTGGTATGAAACGAAAAAGGCCCTCCCGGCGCGGGGAGGGCCCTTCGTTGCAACGGCGCGGGCCGGCCGCGTCAGGCCATGTACTGGCCGCCGTTGGTGCTGAGGGTCGCGCCGGTGATGAAGCCGGCGTCGTCGGCGGCCAGGAAGACCACGCATTTCGCGACCTCCTCGGGCTCGCCCAGGCGGCCGACCGGAATCAGCGGCAGGATCTTGGTCTTGAGCACCTCCTCGGGCACGGCGCGCACCATCTCGGTGCCGATGTAGCCCGGGGCGACCGCGTTCACCGTGATGCCCTTGGCCGCGTTCTCCTGGGCCACGGCCTTGGTGAAGCCGATCAGGCCGGCCTTGGCGGCCGAGTAGTTGGCCTGGCCGAACTGGCCCTTCTGGCCGTTGATCGAGGAGATCGAGATGATCCGGCCGAAGCCGTTGGCGCGCATGTTCTCGATCACGTTGCGGGTCATGTTGAACAGCGAATCCAGGTTGGTGCTGATGACCGCCTGCCACTGGTCGACCGTCATCTTGTGCAGCGTGGTGTCGCGGGTGATGCCGGCGTTGTTGACCAGCACGTCGACCGGCCCGACGTCCGCCACGACCCGGGCGACGCCCGCGCTGCAGGCCTCGAAGTCCGAGACGTCCCACTTGTAGACCGCGATGCCGGTCTCGTCCTTGAACTTGTTGGCCGCCTCGTCGTTGCCGCCATAGGTCGCCGCCACCTTGTAGCCGGCGGCGTTCAGTGCGACGGAAATCGCGGCCCCTATGCCGCGCGTGCCGCCGGTGACCAGAGCTACTCGCGCCATGCCTTTTCCTCCCAATATTGTTGCCCCTGCGTCCTTTGTCGCGCCGGAGCCCCCCGAATGGCCGGGCTGTCATAGAACCATATTTCGGCCGCTATCGCCAGTAGTTGCTGCGCCGGATCGATTAGTACATTCCGCCGGGCCGCCCAGGGGAGGGGCGGCCCGCTCGGTTTCCGAAGATCCGGTCCGGCGAACCGGTCAGTCGCGCTCGACGCACATGGCGATGCCCATGCCGCCGCCGATGCACAGCGTGGCGAGGCCCTTCTTCGCGTCGCGCTTGGCCATCTCGTGCAGCAGCGTGACCAGGACCCGTGCGCCCGACGCGCCGATCGGGTGGCCCAGCGCGATGGCGCCGCCGTTGACGTTAACCTTGCCGGTGTCCCAGCCGAGGTCCTTGTTGACCGCCAGCGCCTGGGCCGCGAAGGCCTCGTTGGCCTCGATCAGGTCCAGGTCTCCCACGGTCCAGCCGGCCCGCTCGAGCGCCTTGCGGCTGGCCGGGATCGGCCCGGTGCCCATGATCGCCGGATCGACCCCGCAGGTCGCCCAGGAAACGATCCGCGCCAGCGGCTGGGCGCCGCGCCGGGCGGCCTCTTCCGCCTTCATGAGCACGACCGCCGCGGCCCCGTCGTTGATGCCGCTGGCGTTGCCGGCGGTCACCGTGCCGTCCTTGTCGAAGGCGGCGCGCAGGCCGGACAGGCTCTCGACCGTGACACCGTGCTTGGGATGCTCGTCGGTGTCGACCACGGTCTCGCCCCGGCGGGTCTTGATCGTGACCGGCACGATCTCGTCGGCGAAGGTGCCGGCCTTCTGGGCCGCCTCGGCCTTCTGCTGCGAGGCCGCGGCGAAAGCGTCCTGCTCCTCGCGGGTGATCTGCCACTGCTTGGCGACGTTCTCGGCGGTGTTGCCCATGTGGTAGCCGTTGAGGGCGCACCACAGGCCGTCCTTGATCATGGTGTCGACCATCTTCAGGTCGCCCATCTTGGTACCGTTGCGCAGGTGCGCGACGTGCGGCGCCTGACTCATGGACTCCTGGCCGCCGGCGACCACGATCCCGGCGTCGCCCACCTGGATCGCCTGGTAGCCGAGCGCGACGGTGCGCAGGCCGGAGCCGCAGAGCTGGTTGATCTGATAGGCGGTCTTCTCCGCCGGGATGCCGGCGGCCAGAGCGGCCTGGCGCGCCGGGTTCTGTCCCGTGCCCGCGGTCAGGATCTGCCCCAATATGGCCTCGTCCACCTCGGCGGCGTCCACCTTGGCGCGCTCCATCGCCTCCTTGATGGCGACGGTGCCGAGGTAGGAGGCGGCAACGCTGGCAAGCCCGCCGTTGAAGGCGCCCACCGGGGTCCGGGCGGCGCCGGCGATCACTACGTCGGTCATGGTCGAATTCTCCCTAAATCTGCCGTTTGCGGCCTGTCTGCGGTTGCGGCGCGACCCTCGGCCGGAGCGGGGCGCCAATGTTGCACTGCACAATAAGCCCTAGAGTTATAGTAATCCGGCCTGCATTTGCAAGCGCCTATTGCCATGGTCGCATGGCGCCGGGCCGCTGGACAAGCGCGCTCTCGAGGATACGGGTTCGATCAGCCGGCCTGGCGGGCCGCGAGCCAGCGGGCCAGGGGCCGCCAGACCTGCGTCGGGGCGCGGGCGCTCGCCACCATGCCGATATGCCCGGCGGCCGGAGTCAGGCTCTCGGCCCCGGGAATCGCCGCGGCCAGGGCGGCGGCGGAGTCCGGCGGCACGATCCGGTCCTGGGCCGGGATCAGGCAGAACGTGGGCAGATCCAGCGCGCCCGGCGCGACCGCCTGCCCGGCAACTCGCCAGCGGCCGTTGGCCGTCTTGTTTTCGCCGTACCATCCCGCCAGGCATTCGCGCGCCACTGGCGCGGCGAGCGGCACGCCGTCGTTCAGCCAGTCCTCCAGCGCCACGAAGGCGGCGGCCTTGGCCCCGCCGGGGTCGAGGCGCGAGAAGGCGAGGAACTTGCGGACGACGAGCTGCGGGTCGAGCGCCGCGAAGAGGCCCTGGATGGCATCGACCGGCAGCTCGCCGAGCGCCTCCAGCAGCGGCGCGAAGGACGTCAGGCTGGCGGCGACGAAGCGTCCCTGAGCGCCCTGGCCGGCATGAAAGTCCCAAGGCGTGGCCAGGAGCGCGAGCCCCACGAGGTCGCCCTGGCGGCGCAGGGCAAGCGCCAGCGCCAGCAGCCCGCCCATGCAGTATCCGACGACCAGCGGCGGCCGGCCGGCCGTCGCGAGGACCCAGTCCAGCGCCCGCTCCAGCCGGCCGGCGATATAGTCGGTCAGCGTGAAGCAACGCTCTTCCGCGCCCGGCCGGCCCCAGTCGATCAGGAAGGGGCGAAAGCCCTCCGTCCCAAGCCAGCGCAGCAGGCTCGCGCGTTCCGTCAGGTCGAGAACGTAGGCCCGATTGATGAGCGAGGGCACGACCAGCAGGGGGACGCCCCGGCCTTCCGGCCCGCCGTAGTCGAGCAGGCGGCTGGACCCTTCGCTCCAGACCTCCGGGGGATCCGGCAGGCTGCGCCGATAAGGGTGGGCCCGGTAGATCTCGATGCCGGTGATCAGGTCGCGCATGCGCCCGCGCGCCGCGCCCGCGACCGCCCGGGCCATGGCGTCAGGTTCGACGTTTTCGAGGTCTGCCCTGAGGTTCGCCGCGGCCTCGCCCAAGACCGGATTCAAGGACAGCGACCCGCTCCTCAAGAGCGGCAAGGCGCCGAGCGAGCTCGACCAGGTCAGCGCCGCCATCCCCAGGTGCAGCGGCAGCGGCCTTGGCCCCAGACGGCCTCGTGCTTGCCCGGGAGCCGGCCTTGCCGCGCGCCTGTTCTTCGTCCTTGTCATCGCCCGCCTGCTCGCCCGCCGCCCCCGGAACCAACCCGGCCAACGCGGCCGGCCACGCGGCCCAGGCCGCCGCCCCAGGCGTCACCCCGGGCATCACCCCGGGCATCACCCTGGGCATGTCCCCGGCGCTCGAGCCCATCAGCCGGGTCATCATATCGGCAAACTCCGGATCGCCGGCCAGGGCGCTCAACTGGTCCTGCCAAAGGTCCAGATAGCGCTCTGCCAGTTCGTCGATATCCGGGGTGTCCGACATCGCGGGCGAGTATAGCCGCGCCCCCGGACGAAGACCAGCGAGGCGCGGGAAAGGGGCTCTTACCGCGGCGCAGCGTGTTTTCAATGCACTGCAAAAAACGATGGACACAAAACACTGGCAGGGTGTTAGGCTAGCTGCCACCCGATGACCGAAGACGAGAGACAAATGGATGGGTGACAAGAAAACTGCCGACAAAGGCGGGCCGATCACTATAAAGAAGTACGCCAACCGCAGGCTCTACAATACGGCGACCAGCAGCTACGTGACCCTCGACCACCTGTGCCAGATGGTCAAGGACGGCATCGATTTCGTGGTCTATGACGCCAAGACCGGCGACGACATCACGCGACCGGTGCTCACCCAGATCATCGTCGAGGAAGAGTCGAAGGGCCAGAACCTCCTGCCCATCAATTTTCTACGCCAACTGATCAGCTTCTACGGCGACAACCTCCAATGGGTCGTGCCGCGTTATCTGGAGCATATGATGGGGGCCTTCGCCACCAATCAGGACCGCATGCGCGAATCCATGCGCGAAACCTTCGGCGGCATGTTCCCCTTCAATAATCTGGAGGAAATGGGCAAACAGAACATTGCGCTGTTCGAGAATACCATGAAGATGTTCTCGCCCCTCGCCGAGACACCGCCCGAGACATCGAAGAAAACCGAGGACACCGGGCAACCCGACGGGGGACCGGCAATGGATCAGGAAACCCTCGGCCAACTCAAGCAGCAGGTCGAGCTGCTGCGAAAACAGCTGGACGCGCTGACCGAGGGCGACAGGAAAGGCTGAAGCTCCGCCGCCACTGGTATTGGTCGCGCCCTGCCCGGCCCACGTAGATGACGCCCCGGCACGCGTTACGACCGGTCGCGACCCTCTGCCCTTATCTGGCGGCCTGCTGGGACGGAAGGCGATACGCGGGCTTGCTCTCGGCCTCGGCGTAAGCGGCGTCCTCGGCCTCCAGCTTCCATGGCGGGTTCACCTGGGGTTTGCCGAAGTGGTATCCCTGGAGCAGATCCACGCCTTCACGCAACAGATAGGACGCGTCCTCGGCGGTCTCCACACATTCGGCCACCGTGACGAGGCTGAAGGTCCTGGCGAGGCTCAGGAGGTTTCGGACGAAGAGCTGATTCTCCGCGCTTTCGCTGATGTTGCGGACGAAGGACCCGTCGATCTTGACTACGTCGACGGTGAGGGCCTTGAGGTGGCGGAAGGTCGTGTAGCCCGCGCCAAAGTCGTCGACGGCCACTTGGCAGCCGAGATCCCGAACCGCGGTCACGAACTTGGCCGATTCCTCGATATCCTGCAGCGCGGCGGTCTCAGTGATTTCGACGATCAACCGGCGTGCCAGCTCGGGCCGGTCCTTCAGGCGGGCGACGAGCGTGCGCAGCCAGGACCGGTCGGTGGCGGTCAAGCCCGAGATGTTCAGGGCCAGCTTGATATCCGGATAGGTTTCGAGGTCGTGGATCGCCAGATCGAGCGCCCGCCGGTCGAGGTTGCGCATCAGTCCGAGTTGCTCGACCACCGGCACAAACCGGTCCGCCGAGACCAGCGCGCCACCGGGCGTGCGCATGCGCAGCAGGCATTCGTAGAAGCGTACTTCCTCGCTGCCGGCGTCGACCACCGGCTGGTAGGCGAAGCTGAGCCGGTTGTCCTTGATGGCCAACTTGACCTCCTCGCCGACCGCCATGTTGTCGAGGTGCCCGCGGCGCTGCTCCTCGGTCATTTCATAGACCCTGATGCAGTCGCGGCCGGCCGCCTTGGCAGCCATGAGCGCACCCTCGGCCTTGGTGATCACGTCGAACGAGGTCCGGGCATGGGCCGGAAAGAGCACGACCCCGACGGAGGCCGAGACGTGAACCTGTCGACCGCCGATCTTGACCGGCGCCTGGCGTACGGTTTGGAGCACCCGTTCGGCCGCCCGGTGGGCTCGTTGGTCTCCGCAGGCCGTCAGCACGATCCCAAAGCGGTCGCTGTCCAGACGCCCGATCACGTCCACGCTTCGCAGGGAGCGGTCGAGACGTTGGGCAATTTCGAATAGCACCCGGTCGCCCGCCTCGTGCCCGTAGGCGGCGTTGATCCGGCCCATTTGGTCCAACCCGAGCGCCAGGAACGCGCCGTCCTGGCCGAACCTGAGGCCCTGAGCCAAGGCCTGGTCGAGCGCCTCGCGCAGGCGGAGTTTGTTGAAATGTCCGGTTAGACCGTCGAAGTTGGCGAGATACTCTAGGCGTGCCTCATGCTGTTTGCGCCGCGTCACCAGGCGTAGCACCCCGACCATTCGCACCGGGGTCCCTGTCGCCGAGAACTCCACCGTGCCCCGGTCGTGCACCCATTGGAACCCGCCCCCCTCGCTGCGGACCCGGTACTCGCAATCGTATTCGCCGGCCCCGGTGAAGTGCGCCGAAAGCGCGTTCATGCGCCGCGGCACATCCTCGGGATTGATGCAGCCGTTAATTTCGTCGCCGCTTTGCGGCAAGTCTTGCGGCGTCTCGCCGAACAGCCCGCCCGCCGCCCCGGCCCATTGGAGGCGATCGGTTGCAAGATCCCAGTCGTAGAGAACGTCGCCCGCGGCCTTGATGGCGGTTAAAACACCAGCCAATTCGGATAGACTGTCTTCCCGCTTGGCGGACCGTAGCACGGTCGGGCTCTCCTACCTGAAGTGCGGGCTCTCTGACCGAGGCGCCCTGCTCGTTGGCCCGCCTTTGTGCGGCAGCCTTGAAAAGACGATACACAGACGACTATTAACAAATTCTGAAATCCATCATAAATATGATCTTTATTATTAACGTTGCAAAGGAAAACGTCGGTTTTGTCAAAACAATAAACGATTAACGCCCATCCTTCTTTTGGTTAATCGATATAGTTAACGTAAATTTCGGCAGATTTTCAGCATTTTCATTTAATGGTCACGATGCATATAAGATTTTATATAATGTTAAATGCTTCCTGCAATGGTCCTGGTGATATGAGCAACCCGTCTGAATTGACGCCCGTATCAGGGCCATTGCCGCCCACCCGCGCCGCCCAAACGACCGCACCGGTGCTGGAAGTCACGACGCCTCGGAAACCTGCACCGTTTGAGAAGATACCACACCGATTCCAAGCGCCCCCCCGGCGCCACGAACTTGGTCCCTCCGATCGCGACCCGGTGCCTAGGGCTGATCGACGGGTATCCAACCCGCAGCTCCAGGCCGCGACAGCGGGGCGGCCGTCCGGCGCCTCGGCCGGCTTCATGGCTCAGGTCTTGAACCAGGCCTGGGGCGGCGGCCTGTCCGCTGGACTGCCGGGTCATCGCGACGGCGCGGTTCTGGGCAGCAATGCCTATCGCCGGGCGGGCGGCGAGCCCGCCCTCTATTCAACAGGCGCGACGTTGTTCCGCCTGACCGCCTGATCCGCTCTACACGTCTCGGCAGGAGGGCCGGACGCCGTGCCGGGCGGTAATCCGATGTTCGAAACCGCGCCTCGGGACTGGCCCTGTTCGGATCTCCGCCGTTCCCAAGGCCGATCATCTCTGCATGCCGGCGACGAAATGTGCGAAAATTCAGCAGACAAAGAAATCGGCATAAGAATTATAATATGTACTTTAATAAATAAATTAACTAAGTAAATATTGTTGTGAAATAGAATGTATATGTATTTATAGACATTATTTAGTATATAATTTTAGTGATTTAACTATACATTTTTATTGCATTTAAATAAGAATTTGATCTAATAAATTGGATTGAGAGGGCTGAATTCAACCTAGCAACTAGAGTGGATGAACCTGTGAAAAAATCTCCTCCCGAATATCAGCAGATCGAACGGCATGTCGGCCTGAAGATCCGTCAGTTGCGCACTCAGCTCGGCCTGACTCAGCAACAGCTTGCCGAGATGATCGGCGTCACCTATCAACAAGCCCACAAGTACGAACGGGGCATCAACCGCGTCTCGGCCGGCCGACTCTATGAGATTGCCCGGGTCCTGGGCGCCGACGTCGGTTACTTCTTCGAAGGGCTCGAAGACGGTGGCGAGACACGACTTACCGGACGGCAGCGTCTGTGCTTGGAAGTCTCGCGCAATTTCTCGCACATCGAAGACGAGCGGCACCAAGAGGCGGTGAGCCAGCTGTGCCGGAGTCTGGCGGTGAAGACCTGTCAAAGCCCGAAGGGGGCCTAATACCAAAGGTCATAAATAATGACGCATTTCACCGAGGCGATTTTGGCCGCCGGCAAGGCTCGCGCTGCGCCGTTGTGCGTGTACAACAAGCAGTGCGCAACGCGGCCGGCGGCCAAAATCGCCCGGCCCTGCGGGTGGGGCGCATCGGGGCGCCGGGTGCGTTGCGGCGCTTGCCCGACCCGTCCTCCGCAGCAGCGGCGCTGCCGCTGCGGAGGGTGGATGCGCGCATCGCCCCCGGGCGCCCACTGCGCGCCGCGCCTACCCGGGCGACCCGATCCGCTCCCATGAAATGAGTCATTATTTGTGACCTTTGGTATAACGGCAAGGATTGACCGGCAGGCCCGGGAACACGGGGCACCACCCGCCGTTCTAAGCGCCGCCGCACGTCAGCGGCGGCGCAGGTAGGTGAGCAAAACATAAACCAGCCAGAGCGGCACGATGACGGCGGCGCCACGGATCACGAAGGTCCAGACCCAGCGGAACAGCCGCGTGCCCAGGTCGACCGCGTCCTGCGACAAGGGGCCGAGCCGCCCGACGTAGGCCCAGGGGTTTACGTCGAAAAGCGAAAGCACGAACCCTACGCCGAGCGAGGCCACCAGCAGCTTGATGATGATGTCGAGCAGCTTGCCCGGCATGGCGCCCCCCGATGCGATCTTATCGGCCCCCGATTACGCAGCCATAATCGTCCGATCGCCTGGTCAAGGCAACCACCACCGGCCCGCCGAGCCATGCCACCATGACCGCACACTAGAGCCGGCCAAGGCGATGGGCGCCGCGTCCGGAATCGCTTGCCGCACCACCAGCACCAGACCCAGCTTTTCTAGGGAACCGGCTGGATGAGATGTTGGGCAAACCCATCTATTTGAACTATAAGAAGCGTGACACGCCACGCGGCCAGGGGCCGGCGGGGCCGGCTAAATCGAAAAGGGACCGGAACATGTTCGGCTTGGCCAACACAAGGATCGCCCTGCTTGCCGCGGCCGCCCTGCTGTCGCTGGCGGCAAGTGGCGGCGCACTGGGCCAGGGCAGCCTGTTCGACAAGGCGAAGGAGACCCTCGGCGACTACAGCGGGTCGCTGCTCGGCTCCGAGGCCCTGGGCGGCGACCAGATCGCGGCCGGCCTGCGCGAGGCGCTCAAAGTCGGATCGGAACGGGTGGTGCGGCAGGTCGGCGCGCCGGACGGATTCAACGCCGACCCCGAGATCCATATCCCCCTGCCCGGCGTGCTAAAGGACGTCCAGTCCATGCTGAAGCGCGTCGGCATGGCGGAGCTGGGCGACGATCTGGAGGTCAAGCTGAACCGGGGCGCCGAGGCCGCGGCGCCCGAGGCCAAGGCGCTGTTCCTGCGGGCAATCAGCGAGATGACGCTGGACGACGCCGAGAAGATCTACAAAGGGCCCGACGACGCCGCCACGCAGTACTTCAAGGATAAGATGTCGCCGCCGCTGGCCGAGCGCATGACCCCGGTCGTCGACAAGAGCCTCTCCGAGGTCGGCGCGGTCCGCTCCTACGACGAGATGATGGGCCGTTACGAGGCGATCCCTTTCGTGCCGGACGTCAAGGCCGACCTGACGGCCTACGTGGTGGGCAAGGCGCTCGACGGCATATTCTTCTATATCGCCAAGGAGGAAGCCGCGATTCGCAGCGACCCGGCGGCCCGCACGACGGATCTACTGAAGAAGGTCTTCGGCGCCGGCTGAGCGCCGACCCCTCGGCCGAGAAGACGGTCGGTAGAACAGGGTCTGTCCGACCACATTGCGACTTTTGGTCGTCTATCCAGCCGGAGAGAAGGTCTCGGCCGCAACCAGATCGGCGCCTTCGCGGCCGTGGTAGAAGCCGTTCGAGAAGGGCGCGATGTCGACCAGTTCCCTGAGCCGAGCCTCGGCCTCGGCCAGGTCGTCGCGGCCATCCAGAACGCCCTGAAAGATCCCGGCGACCGCGACCATGTCGACGGACTGCGGCCACAGGCGGAAACAACCGATGCCCAGATCCCGAAGCTTCTCGAGCTCGCGCAGCAGGGAGCAGAGGGTATGGGACAATGTCTGCGTGCCGTTGACGGCGAGGAAGCCATCGCCTTCCAGGGTCTCGAGGGCCATGCCGTCCGGGTCCTCCTCGCAGACGTAGCGGCAGCCGTCCTTGTGCAGGTCGTGGGCGCGGGCATGGTAGCAGCGCGCGGAGAGCGCGAGTGGCAGCCGGCCGAAGACCTGGACCTCGAGCTCGGCGTTCCCGGCCGCCCGGCCGAGGACCTCGAGCGAACCCACCGGCAACTCGCAGGGCAGCACGACGCGGTCCGCGCCGCCTCGCACCAGGACCTCTAGGGTGCCTTCGTTGTAGACGTTGACGAACGGGCCGATGACGTGCGGCCGGCCGGCCAGGAGCGCGGCGCCCGAGATGTCGTTGGCCTCGACCCGCATGTCCGGCGCCGCGGCCAGCGCGCGGACCGTCTCCATCTCGCGCTCGTTCATGATCAGCGCCAAGGTCGAATGCACGACTTCCTTGCCGGCGCGCGCCAAACGCTCGCTCACTTCGGGGACATAGGGCTCGAAGAAGGACGAACGCTTGGAGCAGACCACCTCGCCGAGATAGACGACATCGATGGCGGCCTCGTCGGCGATCCGGAAGTAGAAGTCGCGCTTGACCTCGGCCGGCCAGTTGTAGAGCACCGGACCGAGGGTCAGTTTGGCCGCAGGCGACATCGCCGTCCTCATCGCCAAGTCTTCGTGTAGGCGCCGGTCGTCTCGCGCAGGCCTTCGGTCATGCCGCCGAGGCCGAGTGGGGGCACGGGATCGCCGCGCGCCGCCGCGTCGACCGCGCGCCGGAACGCGGCGACGACCTCGGCAATATAGGCGCGACCGCGCTGCCGGCCCTCGATCTTCAGAGCCCGCACGCCAGCGGCCATGAGCTCCGGCAGGACGGTGCTCGCATCCAGGGAAGTCGGCTCCTCGAACAGGTAGCCGGCGCAGCCGCCGGCGACGAAGCGGCCCTTGCACAAGGTCGGATAGCCGGCCGGCTCGCCGTCCGGGAATTCGTTGATGGTGAAGCGGCCGAGGCGCGAAACCATCCGGCCGCCCAGTTGCTCATAGCGGACGTGACTGGCCGGGGAGCAGACGCCGTTCATGTTGGGCGAGCGCCCGGTGGCATAGGCCGAGAGCGTGCAGCGCCCCTCGGCCATGACGCACATGCCGCCGAAGGCGAAGACCTCGGTCTCCACTGGGATCTGCACGTTGAGCCGGGCGATCTCCGTCACGGTCAGGACACGCGGCAGCACCACCCGCTGCACGCCGAAAGCCTCATGGTAGTAAGCGATGGCGGTGGGATTGGAGGCCGAGGCCTGCACGGAAAGGTGGCGCCGCGTTTCCGGATGCCGGCGCCGGGCGTAGTCCAGCAGGCCGATATCGGCCAGGATCAGCGCGTCCGCGCCCAGTTCCGCCGCGTCATCCACCGCCCGGTGCCAGGGACCGGGATTGCCGGCGGCGGCGAACGTGTTGACGGCGACATAAATCCTGCAGCCGCGCTCGTGCGCGTAAGCCAAGCCGTCGCGCAGCTCCGGGCGGCTGAAGTTGAGGCCCGGGAAGTTGCGGGCGTTGGTTTCGTCGCGAAAGCCCAGGTAGACCACGTCCGCGCCCGCGTCGACCGCCGCGCGAAGGGCGCCGGGCGTTCCCGCCGGACAGACCAGCTCCAAGGGCGTTCCGCTCACGGTCGAGCAGTCCCGGGTCTGGCAGCGCGCTTGCCGGCCGCGTTCGCGCGCGGCATCCCGGTACGCAAGTCCGCCAGGTCGTCTTCCAGATCGCGCAGCCGCGCGGTCTGGGCATCGCACCGCCCGTCCACGGGAGCGACAAAGGCCGCCCGGACGGTTTCAAGGTCCCGCTCGGCGCGTGCGAAAAGCGCCTCTGCCGCACCGAACGCCCGCCTGGCCGGCCCGTTCAGGGGACCGAAAAGCGACAGCAAGTCCTCGGCAAGGTCGATCCCGCCGCTGTCGACCGCATTGCGTAGGGTCAACACGGCCTCCATGTCGCCCTCGACCGCGAGATCGCGGGAAAAGAACGCCGCGTCTCCGTCCATGCGCCCCTCGAGCAGCCGGATCAGCACCAGGAGCGGGCCGCGGAGGACGGCGCTGGGCGACTCCATGTCGTCCGCATTACCGACCACCGAGAGGCGCGGCGCGGGCGGGCCCAGGCGCAGCGTGAAACAGAACGGCAGGTCCACGGGGTCGATCAGGAAGGATGCGTTCTCCAGGGTATCCAGGCGTTCGAAGACATCCGAGTGCCGCCGCCGCATCAAAGTCATCGCGAGATCCAAGGCCGGTTGCAGGAGGACCAGCGGCAACGGACGCAACGCGAACCCGGCCAGCAGGACGGGCGACAGGGACGGTGTCCCGCGGTTTGGCTCGTTCGTCACGGGTGCATCGGCGCGATGGTTGACTCCGCCGGCGACCTCCGGCCACCGGTAAACCAAGAATGCACCGCACCGCCATCCCCGGCATTGACACAAGTCAAGAATGAGCGGCGCGGCCCGACGTTCAGCCCTCCCAAAGACCTTCGCGGCGGACGTCCGCCATGGCGCGTTCGATGCCGGCGCGCAGCAGGCCCACGAGGTCGTCGACCTGCGCTTTGGTGATGATCAGGGGTGGCGAGAGCACACACATGTTGATCAGCGGGCGTGCGAGAAGGCCCAGCGCCTGACAGTGCGCGTCGATCCGCGAACCTATTTCGTAGTCCAGAATCAGCGGGTCCTGGCTTT
>JAOUCL010000331.1 GCA_029859805.1 Rhodospirillales bacterium
TTATAGTCTGTCACCCGAGGCCCTGGCGACCGGCGATCTCGACGGCAACGGCCAGGATGACGTGTTGGTGGACTTCGGCCCGGAAGTGGCCGGCCAGCCGAGCGGCCTGTGGAGGCGCATGAACAACAGCGCCTGGGTCAAGCTGTACAGTCTGTCGCCCGAGCTGATGGCGACCGGCGATCTCGACGGCAACGGCCAGGACGACGCGGTGATCGATTTCGGCCCGGCCATGGGGCTTTGGAACTGGATGAACGACAGCAGCTGGGCCAAGCTGTATAGTCTGTCACCCGAGGCCCTGGCGACCGGCGATCTGGACGGCAGCATGGGCTACTCGAGCACCAATGTTGCCGGATTTGCGCAAGCCGCTGACGACGCACGCGCCGTCAATACCTTCGTCCACGACAACGTCGTGTTAATGGCAGATTCCATGGGAAGTTCCGAGCTTTGCCCGTGAAATCCGATCGAGGATGACCTCGGCGCCGAACGTTCAGGCAAACAAAGGCTTTGCCGGCGGCAATCACGAGACGACGAGTGTCAGGGCAAGCCTCTGGCATGACGCGCCGGGGTTGCCGCCGCCTCCTCCTCAGCGCGACAGCGCGCGGTCGAGCCAGCCGAGGAAACCGGCCTCCGGTGCGGCGGCCTCCAGCGCGGCCGGGGCGCCGGTCGTTCCGGTCCGGTCGCGGCGCGGGCGCGGCGGCAGGTACTTGTTGGTCGGCTTGTAGCCGCGCTCGGGCATGAGGTCCATGCCGCCGCGCTCGGCGACCAGCTTGACGACCCCGGATTCCGGGTCCGCCAGGTCGCCGAAGTGGCGCGCCCGGGCCGGGCAGGTGGCAACGCAGGCCGGCTCGCGTTCCTCCTCGGGCAGGTGCTCGTTGTAGATCCGGTCGATGCAGAGCGTGCACTTCTTCATCACGCCGCCCAGAACGTCCATTTCGCGGGCGCCGTAGGGACAGGCCCAGGCGCAGAGGCCACAGCCCATGCACATGGTCTCGTCGACCAGCACGATGCCGTCCTCGGCGCGCTTGTAGGAGGCGCCGGTCGGACAGACCGTGACGCAGGCCGCGTTCTCGCAGTGCAGGCAGGACTTGGGAAAGTGCACGGTGCGGCCCGCGGCGCCGTCGCCGGCCTCGAAGGTATGCACGCGGTTGAGCCAAGCCCCCGAGGGCTCGGCCGCGTAGGGATCGATGTCACTCAAGGGCGCCGGATAGCCGCCGGTATTCCACTCCTTGCAGTTGACTACGCAGGCCTGACAGCCGACACAGGTGTCGAGGTCGATCACCAGGCCGAGGCGCCGTTCGGCGGATTTGCCGGCAGGCTGGTCACCGGCCGTCCCCGGTGCGTTTGCGGAACCCGGCGCCGTAGCGCAGCGTCTTCGGCGGGGCGGCGAGGCCAGGCGGCGGCACGACCGCGGGAAAGCGCGGCTCGGTCTCGCCCGCCTCGGTCTCCGCGGCCTTCTCGATGCGGACCCTGAGGTCGTACCAGGCGGCCTGGCCGGTCACCGGGTCGGAGCAGGCGTAGCGGTAGCCGCCGTCGCGCGCCGGCAGGAGCTCGTCGATCAGGTGGTTCAGCAGGAATCCCTTGGTCGCCTCGGGCGCGTCGGTGGCCAAGTTCCAGGCGCCGGCCCGTTTGCCGATGGCGTTCCAGGTCCAGACCGTGCGGGAATTGACCCCTTCCATGCGGCGGATCTGCGCCTTGACCCGGTTGTGCCGGCTGGTGATCCAGACCCAGTCGTCGTTCTCCAGGCCCTGCTCGTCGGCCAGCGCGCTGGAGACGAACAGCTTGTTGAAGCCGTGGATCTGGCGCAGCCAGGCGTTCTGCGAGCCCCAGGAGTGGTACATGGCCATGGGCCGCTGGGTCACCGCGTGCAGCGGATACGCCGCCTCGTCGTTCACCTCGTCCTCGAACGGCCGGTACCAGATCGGCAAGGGGTCGAAATAGGTTTCGACCCTCTTGCGGTCCCGCTCCGGCGGCCGGGCGGCGCCGTGGCCCCGCGCCGCCAGGCGGAACTTTTGCAGCACCTCGCTGTAGAGCTGAAGCGTGATCGGCGCCCGCGTGCTGATGAAGCCCATCTCGACCGCGAAGTCCAGATAGGCCTGATTGACGTGCTTGTAGTACCTCTGCTCCGGCTCGAGCTCGTGCTGCCAGAAGCATTGGTTCTCGATGTACTTGTTCAGCTGATTGGGGTTGGGCGCGCCGCGGCCCTCGTGCTCGCCCTCGGTCCCGCGCCAGCCGGCCAGGGGGCCGATGCCGGGCAGCCGCTCGTGGTTCACCAGGTAGTCCGGATAGCCGCCGGGGTATTTCGGGCCGCCGTCCCCGTTGGTCAGGCCAGGCAGGCCGAGGCGCGCGCCCAGCGCGATCAGCACGTCCTGGAAGGGGCGCACGTCGCGGTCCGGCTGGACGACCGGCTGGCGGATCGCGTCCGCCGGGCCGTGGGCCTCGCAGATCGGCCGATCGAGCAGCGAGATGCAGTCCCAGCGCTCGAGATAAGTGGTGTCGGGTAGAACCAGGTCGGCGTAGGCCACGGTCTCTGAGAAATAGGCGTCCGAGTAGATGATGCGAGGGATCCGGTACTCGCCGGTGTCCGGATCCTTGTCGCTCAGCATGGACATGGTGTCGGCCGTGTTCATGGCCGAGTTCCAGGCCATGTTGGCCATGTACAGGAACAGGGTGTCGATGGGGTAGGGGTCGCCCTTCCAGGCATTGGTGATGACCATGTGCATCATGCCGTGGGCGGCGAGGGGCGCCTCCCAGGAAAACGCCTTGTCGATCCGGCGGGGCGTGCCGTCGGCCTCGACCAACAGGTCCTCGGGCGCCAGCGGAAAGCCGAGCGGCGGGCCCGGCAAGGGCTGGCCGGCCTTGACGTCCCGGGCGTGGCCGGCCGGCCGGTTGGTCGGCGGCACCGGCTTGGGGAAGGGCGGCTTGTAGCGGTAGCCGCCCGGCGTGTCGATGCTGCCCAGGAGGACCTGCAGGACGTGCAGCGCCCGGCAGGTGTGAAAGCCGTTCGAATGGGCGGAGATGCCGCGCATCGCGTGCATGGCGACCGGGCGCCCGACCATGGTCTCGTGGCGGCGCCCGGCCCAGTCGGTCCAGGGCCGCTCGAGCACCACCTCCTGCTCAAAGGCGGCGTGCGCGAGCTCGGCCGCGATTCGCTTTATGGTTTCGGCACTTACGCCGGTTTGTTCAGCCACGGTCTCGGGCGCGTAGCGCGCATCCAGATAGCGCTCGGCCAGGAGCTGGAAGGACGGCACGGCCGACCGGCCGTCCGGCAGGGTGACCCGGCCCTTCAGCGCCGGCGTCACGCCGGCCGCGAGCGCATTCGCCGGCGCCTCGGACTCCGCGTCCCAGCACAGCGGATCGCCGTGATCGTCGCGGGCGAAGAGGCCGTCGTCCGGCCCGTCCGAGTTCTCGATCACCAGCCATGATGCATTCGTGGTGCGCACCAGATAGTCGAGGTCGACCTTGCCCGCCCTCAACAGCTCGTGCACCAGGGCCAGGACGAAAAGGCCGTCGGTGCCGGGCGTGATGCCGATCCACTCGTCGGCGATCGCCGAATAGCCGGTCCGGACCGGGTTGACCGAGACGAACTTGGCGCTGCGCTCCTTCAGCCTGGCGAGGCCCAGCTTGATCGGGTTGCTGTCGTGGTCCTCGGCCATGCCGAACATGAGGAAATAGCGCGACAGCTCCCAGTCCGGCTCGCCGAACTCCCAGAACGAGCCGCCGATCGTGTAGAGACCGCCGGCCGCCATGTTGACCGAGCAGAAGCCGCCGTGCGCGGCGTAGTTGGGCGTGCCGAATTGGCTCGCCCACCAGCCGGTCAGCGCCTGGCTCTGGTCGCGCCCGGTGAAGAAAGCGAGCTTGCGCGGATCGCTCTCGCGGATCGCGCCCAGCCACTCCGCCGCGATGTCGAGCGCCTCGTCCCACTCGATCTCCTGGAACTCCGCGGCGCCGCGCTCGCCGACCCGCTTCAAGGGCTTGGTCAGGCGCGCCGGCGAGTAGTGCTGCATGATGCCCGCCGAGCCCTTGGCGCAGAGCACACCCTTGTTGACTGGGTGGTTGCGGTTACCCTGGATGTAGCGGATCGCGCCGTCCTTGAGGTGCACCTTGATGCCGCAGCGGCAGGCGCACATGTAGCAGGTCGAGTATTTTACCTCGTCCGAAACGACGGGCGAGGTATCCACTCGTGCCCCCTCCGTCGCGTCCTTGGTGCTGGTCCCCGGCATGTCTCCCCTGGGTCTCCTGCGGCCGGCCCGCTCGCTCCATGGTCCCCTCCGGGGACGATCGGCGGTGGTCCGACAGTCTTGTTTTGTGGTGCCGCGGCCTTCGGAGCCTCGCTTGCCCGCGGCGGCGCCCGACTTTAGACTCGCGATACAGCGGCGTAAATGCCGCTTGGACATTTTGTGGGGGTCCGATGCGCGACCTGATCTTCCCGGTCGAGCACGACAGCGGAGTGGGCCTGCAGACCCAGCTGCGCCGGCAATTGGTCGACGCCATCCTGGACGGCCGCCTGTCGGGCGACGATCCCTTGCCGTCCTGCCGGCGCATGGCCCAGGCGCTCGGCGTGTCGCGCAATACCGTCGTGCTGGCCTATCAGGCGCTCACCGACGAGGGCCTGTTGATTTCGCGCGAGCGCGTCGGCTATTTCGTCAACGCCGAGATGGTGATCGGACAGGCCGAGGCCGGACGGCCGCTCGCGGAGGCGGCGGGGGGAAAGCAGCCGGTCGACTGGTGGCCCCGGCTGCAGGCCCGGCCCTCGGAGCAGCTGCAGATCACCAAGCCGAAGAACTGGCAGCGCTATTCCTATCCCTTCGTCTACGGCCAGGCCGATCCCAGCCTGTTCCCGGTCGCCGCCTGGCGCACCTGCTCGCGCCAGGCCCTCGGCCTGACCTCGATCCGCAGCTGGACCGAGGACAGCCTGGGCGCGGACGATCCGCTGCTGATTGAGGAGGTGCGCACCCGGGTGCTGCCGCGCCGGGGCATCAAGGCGGCGCCCGGCCAGATCCTGATCACCATGGGCGCGCAGAACGCGCTCTTCCTGATCGCCCGGCTGCTCGCCGGGCCGAAGGTCACGGTCGGCTTCGAGGACCCGGGCTATGTCGACGCTCGCAACATCTTCGCCATGGCCGGCGCCAGGCTCCAGCCGGTCCCGGTGGATGGCGAGGGGATCGTCGTGGAACGGATCGCCGGGCGCTGCGACGGCGTCTACACGACGCCC
>JAOUCL010000087.1 GCA_029859805.1 Rhodospirillales bacterium
CGTCGCACAGATGGAGGCCCTGAAAGCCAACCCGCAGAAAATGGCCTTCTCCGAGGTCTACGGTGCGCTGCAGACCGGCGTCGTCGACGGACAGGAGAACACCTGGTCCAACATCTACGGCAAGAAGTTCTTCGAGGTGCAGGACGGCGTCACCGAGTCGAATCACGGTATCATCGACTACCTGGTCGTGACCTCCACCGAATGGTGGAGTGGGTTGCCCGATGACGTGCGCGGCCAGCTCCAGACGATCCTCGATGAGGTGACCAAAACACGCAACGACGCGTCAACTCGCGTGAACGAGGAGGCGAAGGCGGCCATCATCGCCGCGGGCGGGGTCGTGCGCACGCTGACCTCCGAGCAGCGGGGCAAATGGGTCGATGCGATGAAGCCCGTCTGGGCCAAGTTCGAGGGCGACATCGGCACCGACTTGATCTCCGCCGCACAGGCCGCGAACGCAACGAACTGAGGATTTTCGTGGAATTTCGGCGCGGCCCGGTCAACCGGGCCGCGCGGACCCGTAGGGTGAATTTCGGGCAGGAGGGGGGCTATGCACTTCGAGCCGAAAACGACGCTCGGGCGCGTGATCAACGAGATCGAGGAGACGCTGATTGCGGTCATTCTCGGCCTTATGACCATGGTTACCTTCGCGAACGTCATCGCGCGCTACGTCTTCAACGCCAACATTCTCTGGGCCTTGGAGACGACCGTCTTCCTGTTCGCCTGGCTCGTTCTGATCGGCGCGTCCTATTGCGTAAAGGCCCGCGCTCATCTGGGCGTCGACGTGGTCCTCAACATGGTGCAGCCCGGGTTGCGGCGTCTCTTGGCATTCATCACCGTAAGCGCCTGTCTCGTCTTCAGCATATTGCTGATGATCGGGGCCTGGAACTACTGGGCGCCCTTCGCCGCCCTGCCGATGCTGGACGGGACCCTGAAGGACCAGGCGTGGTACGAAGTCAACGACATTCCGATGCTCGACTTCCTGCGCTTCATCGAAACTTCGATGAACCAGGGCGAGGCCTACGAGAAGCTGCCCCGCTTCATCCCCTATGCCGCATTGCCGATCGGGCTGTTCCTGCTGACGCTCCGCTTTCTGCAGGCGGCCTGGGGGGTGATCACCGGCGAGATCGACTCCATCATCGCCGGCCACGAAGCCGAGGACCTGGTCGAGGAAGCCGCCGCCAAGGCGGACAAGGAGGACTGACCCATGGATGTCGTCTTCCTGTTCGCGATGGTGATCGGCTTCATGCTGATCGGCGTGCCGATCGCCGTGTCACTGGGTCTCAGCTCGATCATCTTCCTGATGGTCTTTTCCGACAGCTCGCTCGGCTCGATCGCGCAGACGCTGTTCAACGCCTTTGCCGGACACTTTACGCTGCTGGCGATCCCGTTTTTCATCCTTGCCTCGACCTTCATGTCGACGGGCGGCGTCGCCCGGCGGATCATTCGCTTTTCCGTCGCCTGCGTCGGCCATTTCCAGGGCGGCCTCGCCATCGCCGGCGTTTTCGCCTGCATGATGTTCGCGGCGCTCTCGGGCTCGTCGCCCGCCACCGTGGTCGCGATCGGCACCATCGTCATCGCCGGCATGCGCCAGGTCGGCTACACCAAGGACTTCGCCGCGGGCGTGATCTGCAACGCCGGCACGCTGGGCATCCTGATCCCGCCTTCGATCGTGATGGTGGTCTACGCCTCGGCCGTCGACGTGTCAGTGGGCCGAATGTTTCTGGCTGGCATCATCCCCGGCTTACTGGCCGGCCTCATGCTGATGGTGGGCATCTATGTGGCGGCGAAGGTCCGCAACCTGCCGGCGCAGGACTGGGCCGGCTGGGGCGAGATCCTGACCGCGGCTTGGGATTCCGTCTGGGGGCTGCTCCTGATCGTCATCATCCTCGGCGGCATTTATGGCGGCATCTTCACGCCGACCGAAGCGGCCGCGGTCGCCGCGGTCTATGCCTTCTTTATCGCCAACTTCGTGTACAAGGACATGGGCCCGCTCAAGGGCGAAGGCGATCAGCGCCGCAGCTTCCTCTCGTATCCTCAGAGCGCGATCACCGTCTTCTTCCATCCGGACACGAAGCGTTCCTTGTTCGAGGCCGGCAAGACCACGATCATGCTCTTGTTCATCATCGCCAACGCGCTGATCCTGAAGCACGTCCTGACCGAGGAGCAGATCCCCCAGGCGATCGCAGGTGCCATGCTCGACGCCGGATTCGGGCCGATCATGTTCCTGGTCATCGTCAACCTGATCCTGCTGATCGGCGGCCAGTTCATGGAGCCCTCGGGCCTGATCGTCATCGTCGCGCCGCTGGTGTTCCCGATCGCGATCAGCCTCGGCATCGATCCGATCCACCTGGGCATCATCATGGTCGTGAATATGGAGATCGGCATGATCACCCCGCCGGTGGGCCTGAATCTCTTCGTCACCTCGGGCGTCGCCGGCATGTCCATGATCCGCGTGGTCAGGGCCGCCTTGCCGTGGCTCGGGATCCTGTTCGTATTCCTCATCATGGTGACCTACATTCCCTGGCTGTCGACCGTCGTGCCGACGGCGCTGATGGGCCCGGAGATCATTGTGAAGTGACCTGGAATCGGAAAATGCAACTCGGCGGAGGCACAAGTGAACCGGATTCGAGGGCAATTTCGTAGGCAGAAGGGCTGGCAGCACTTCGGGCTTGCCCTTTGTGGATGGTTCCTTTGCGCGATTGTCGCTGGATTTCCGATTGCGGTGGAAAGTGCAGAACCAATCCTTATCCGATTCTCGCATGTCGTCAGTGAGAGCTCGCCAAAGGGCGTTGGCGCCAAGCGATTCAAGGAACTGGTTGAGCAACGGCTCGCGGGCAAAGTGCGGGTTGAGGTCTATCCGGGTGCAAGCCGTTACGATGACGATCGTGCGATTCTCGCGCTGCTCCTCGGCGAGCTCGAGATGGCGGCACCGTCCCTCTCCAAGTTCAGGCCCGTTTCGAAGAGCTTGCAGATTTTCGACATTCCCTTCCTCTTCCAGGACTTGGCCCACTTAAAGCGTTTCCAAGAGAGCGCGTCCGGCAAACAGGTTCTCAAGTCGATGGAGGCCCGTGGCATCAGGGGCTTGGCCTACTGGGACAACGGCCCACGTGTCATTGCGACCGCCCGACCCGCCAGGGTGCCCATTGATCTGAAAGGGGCCGTTTTCCGAATTGAACCTTCCGATGTTACCGCCGCGCAATACCGGCTGATCGATGTCGTGCCGCTCGCCATGCCATTCAGCCGCGCTCGCGACGCCGCGATCACGGGGCTTGTCAATGGCCAGGAGAACGCGTGGTCGAACATCGCTTCGAAAAGGCTTCAAGACTACCTCCCTCACCTGATCGAGCTGGACCACACATTTCTTAGCTACATGCTGGTCACGCGCACGTCCTTTTGGAACGACCTCCCTGCGGACGTGCGCCGCGAGTTGGAGAATATCGTGGCCGAAGTGACGGCAGAGGTGAACAGGCTCGCGCTCGAGAAGAACGCTGCAGCGCGAGCCGCGGTCGCGGCGAGCGGCAAGGCACAAATTATCGAACCAAGCTCCGAGCAGAAGTCGGCTTGGCAAGCGGCATTCGCCCCGGTTAGAGAGGAATTCGCCGACATGATCGGTCGCAGCCTCATCGAGGAAGCGGGCAAGAGTGCAACACCATCGTCGAACTAGGTCCGCGCGGTGTGAGGTGCTCAAGCGCGCCTTCGACGCCCGCGTGATCGGCGCAGGCATCGTCGGCCCGAATGCCAGCGATTTGATCGCCGAGGTGGCCGTACCCATCGAGATGGGCTGCGACGCGACCGACATCGGCCATACCATCCACTCCCAGCCGACCGTCTCGGAAAGCGTCAACTTCGCCGCCGAGATGTTCGAGGGAGCCATTACCGACCTCATGCGTCCCAAAAGAAAGAGCTAGCTCATGTACAAGAAGATTCTATTGAGCATCGACCTTAATGACGAAACGTCGTGGACCGCATCATTGGAGACGGCCCTGGTTATGTGCCGCACTTTCGATGCCTCCCTTCACCTGATCCATGTCCTTGCGGGAGTACCCGACGCGGTGGCCCAACTGTACCTTCCGGATGACAGTACGGAAAGACTCGTCAAAGAATTCACCGAGATGATGGATGCTTTCATTGACGAGAATATTCCCAAAGAGTACGAAACCTCGGTTCACCTCAGCAGGGGAAGCATCTATGCGGGTATCCTTGAAACGGCCAAGAAAGTGGAAGCCGACCTCATCATCATCGGCGCCCACCGCCCGACGATGGGCGATTTTCTGCTTGGCCCCAATGCCGCGCGTGTCGTTCGCCACGCCGAATGCTCGGTCTTGGTCGTGAGAGGTTGACGACAAGAACGCCTGCCCGCCGCGCCGCACCTGGCGCCAGCCCGTTTTCGGGCCCTTTGTTCCGGGCTTGCGCCATGGCGACATGTCGCTATGATCCCGGGCCTAACCTGCGGTCGATACAAACCGGATCGCGGATTAAAAACGTGGTAGAGCAGGAGGACAGAAACCCATGAAATACATCAGTAAATTCGCCGGATTGGCATTAGGGGTAGCCGCGCTTTCGCTGGCCGCCGCGGCGCCTGCCTCGGCGAAGGTCGAGGGCGATACCATCATCCTCGGCTCCGCCATCTCGCTGACCGGCAAGTACTCGACCAACGGCGTCCACGCCCAGAACGGCTACGAGCTGGCGGTCAAGAAGATCAACGAGATGGGCGGCGTCAAGGTCGGCGGCAAGTCGTACAAGCTCAAGGTCGTCTACTACGACGACGAATCGACCCCGGCCCGCGGCGCCCAGCTGGCCGAGCGCCTGATCAAGCAGGACGGCGTCAAATACATGCTTGGGCCCTACAGCTCCGGCATGACGAAGGCGATCGCGCCGGTATCCGAAAAGTACCGGATTCCGATGGTCGAGGCCGAAGGCGCCTCGCGCTCGCTCTTCACCCAGGGGTACAAGTACCTCTTCGCCGTGCTCTCGACGTCGGAGCAGTATCTGGCGAGCGCCATCGGGCTGGCGGCGGAAATTGCGGAAAAGAACGGCAAGAAGCCGTCCGAGGTCAAGGTCGCCTTGGCGTTCGAAAACGATCCCTTCTCGCAGGACGTCCGGGCGGGCGTTCTGGACGACGCCAAGAAGTACAACATGAAGATCGTCATCGACGACAAGCTGCCGCGCGACCTCAGCGACATGTCGACGACACTGACCAAGGTCCGCGCGGTCAAGCCGGACCTGCTGGTGGTTTCCGGTCACTCCAAGGGTGCGGCGACGGCAGCGCGTCAGCTCAAGGACATGCAGATCGACGTGCCGATGGTGGCGATCACCCACTGCGAGGCGGCGGATATCATCGGCAAGTACGGCGCCGAGTCGACCGAGGGCATCCTGTGCCCGACCCAGTGGGCCGAGACGCTGTCCTATAAGGACAGTTATTTCGGCACCGCCGCGGAGTTCGACGCGCTGTTCAAGAGGACCTATCCGAACTACAACACCGTGCCCTATCAGGCGGCCCAGGCCTCGGCCGCGGTGCTGGTCTGGAAGGAGGCGTTCGAGCGTGCGAATTCCTTCGATGGCGACAAGGTCCGTGACGCCATCGCGGCGACCGACATGCAGACCTTCTATGGCGGCATCAAGTTCGCGGCGGAGGGCAACAACATCGCCAAGCCGATGGTGCTGCGCCAGATCCAGGACGGCGGCTACAACGTGGTCGCGCCGTCAAAATGGGCGTCCTCCGAGGTCCGTTGGCCGCGAAAGGCCCCGATGAACTGATCGCGATGTTCCGGCGTCTGTTTCGACAGGCGCCGGCGTTTCCTGTCTCGGCTGCGTCCGCCCCGTCTCCGGCTGGGGCGGACGTTACCCATACGCAGCCTGGACCCGACATCGGATAGGACCGAACATGCTCTCCAATTTCCAACTGCTTTTCGATTTCCCGGTCCTCAATATCGAGCTCTTGCTCAACGGATTGATGATCGGCGGAATCTTCGCTCTCGCGGCCTACGGGCTGGCGTTGGTCTGGGGCGTGATGAACGTCAAGAACCTGGCGCAGGGCGATTTCGTCATCATGGGCGGCTACATCGCCTTTGTCGTGTATAAGGAACTGGGCATAAATCCGCTTTGGGCCCTGCCCGTGGCCGGCATTGTCATGTTCGGGTTCGGCTGGCTTCTCTATGGACTCGTCATTCGCTGGGTGATCGGCCGCGACCTCTTCACCTCGCTGCTCGCCACTTTCGGCATGGCCATCGTCATTCAGCAGCTCCTCAACCTCATCTTCGGACCCGATGTCCAGACAGCCGATTCAGGGCTGGGGACGCAGCTTTTTTTGGATAGCGTGCCCGTGCAGGAAATCAGGGTCCTGTCCCTCGCGATTGCCGGCATTCTGGCGCTCATGGTGATCCTGTTCATGAAGAACAGCCGCATGGGCCAGGCGATCAGGGCCACGGCCCAGGATCCGCGGGCAGCCAAGATCATGGGCATCGATACCGATCGGGTCTATGCCTTCACCTATTCGCTGAACGCCGCGATCTGCGGCGTGGCCGGGGTGCTCATCTCGATGATCTGGGTCATCCAGCCTTTCTATGGAATTGGGCACTCTATCCGGTCCTTCGTCATCGTCGTGGCGGCCGGCCTCGGAAACCTGCCCGGCGTCATCATCTCTGCGCTGGGCCTGGGCGCACTGGAGCAATACGGCGGTTTCGGTTTCGGCACCGAATTCCAGCAGGCGATCGTCGTCGGCCTGTTGATCCTGGTGCTCATAGTTCGCCAGATCATGCAGGCACGGCACAGGCAGGTGGTGCAATGAGCACAAGCCGGAGAACCCTCGGCCTTTACGGCGGCATCGCCATTGCGTCGCTCGTCGCGCCGTTCGTCTTCGATTCCTACATCTCGCAGCTCACGGTCCTGTGGGTGATGGTGCTCTTCGCCATCACCTGGGACGCCATGGGCGGCCAGATGGGCTACAACTCGCTGGGCAACATCTTTTTCTTCGGCGCCGGCATGTATATCAGTGCCGTGGTGCAGATCGGCCTGCACTACGACGTCGCCGAATATACGGCCGCCTACGGCGCCATAAAGGTGGACTTCACGCCAGCCCAGTATCACGTCGGCCTGGTGCTCGGCACGATCGTGGCGGCGCTCGGATCGGTCGCGCTGGCGGTGGCGCTGAGCTGGGTCGTGTTCGGCCTGCGCGGGCCCTATTTCGCGATCGGCACGCTCGGCGTCGCGCTGGCGGCGGGCGAGCTTGTCGGTGCGTGGGAGTACGTCGGCGCGGGCAGCGGCATCTCGCTTCCCGTGTTTCCGGGCGAACCGGAGGTGGGCGAGCGGTTCTTCTATTTCGCCTTCTTCATCGCCGCCGTGCTGTCGTTCTTCTTCTTCCGCTGGCTATACGGGACCCGGTTCGGGCTGGCGATCAACGCAATCCGCGACGACGAGGAAAAAGCCGAGGCGATGGGTATTCGCACCATGCGCTACAAGACCATCACCTGGTCCCTGTCGGCCTTCTTCCTGGGTATCTGCGGCTCGCTGTTCGGCAATTACAACATCTTCATCGAGCCGCTGGAGGTCGCCTTCGCCACGGTGGTATTCGGCATCCCGATGGTCGTCATGGCATTGCTGGGCGGCAAGGGCACGCTCTGGGGGCCGGTTATCGGCGCGGTTCTCTACCATGTCATCAAGGAAGCGACCTGGAAGTATTTCCTCGGTTGGCAGTGGGTCGCGCTTGGTCTCTTGATCGTCGTCACCGTTGTCTTCTTCCAGCAGGGCATCATGGGCTGGGCCCAGGACAAATGGCCCGAGCTGTTCGGCATCGAAGTCGAAGAGGACTCCGCGGAAGGCGACCGGGAGGCGGCGTGATGGCGGCGATGATCGAAGTCCGGAACGTCTCCAAGGCCTTCGGCGGCGTCCAAGCCAACCGGAGCATCAGCTTGGACGTCGCCAAGGGAAAGATCACCGGCTTGATCGGACCCAACGGCTCGGGCAAGACAACCCTGTTCAACTCGATCGTCGGCTATCATCCGATCGACGAAGGCTCCATCAAGTTCGAAGGAAAGGAGATCTCGAAGCTGAGGGTGCCGCAAATCGCTCGGCTCGGCATGCTGCGAACCTTCCAGCAGACCCGTATCTACGGCAAGATGAACTGCATCAAGAACATGCTCATTTCCGTGCCGCACCGGAGCATGGGGCTTATCGAGATCTTCGGCGACCACTCTGCCCAGGAACTCGAGAAGGCCGAGCACCTGCTCGAGTTCGTCGGTCTTTACGCCAAGCGCAAGCTGCAGGCCGGCGACCTGTCTTTCGGGCAGCAGAAGCTGCTCGAGTTTGCCATGGCCTTGATGAATCAGCCCCAGATCCTGCTGCTCGACGAGCCCACGGCGGGCATCAATCCGACGCTGATCAACGGCCTGATCGACCGTCTGAAACGGGCCAACACCGAGTTCGGTATCACGCTCTTCGTGATCGAGCACAACATGCGGGTGATCATGAACTTGGCCGAGAACATCTACTGCCTGGCGCACAGCGAACTTCTCGCCGAGGGGTCGCCGGAAACGATCCAGAAGGATAAGCGCGTGATCGACGCCTACCTGGGGGCGCACTGATGGCCGGGCAGGAAGACACGGCGAAAGATAAACAGGGCAAATCGGTCGGCTATCACGGCGGCACGGTCGACACGGTCATCTCGGTCGACGAGGTCAACCGTCAAGCGGCCGCCTTTGCCGAGGCCGGTGTCGCTCCCGAGCGCATCGCCGAACTGGGCGGGCCCGAGCCCTATGTGAAGATCGAGCACCTGCGCGCCGGCTACGGCAAGATGGAGATCCTGCACGACTTCAACCTGCAGGTCGGCCGCGGCAAGTCCTTGTGCCTGATCGGACCGAACGGCGCCGGCAAGTCGACGATCCTGCATTCCATATTCGGCTTCACCAACATCTACGGCGGCGCGATCTCGATCGGCGGGCGGGACGTCACCCGGCTGTCGGCCAACGACAAGCTGCGGCACGCCGGCGTCGCCTATATCCTGCAAGACAAGTCGGTCTTCCCCGGCATGACCGTGGAGGAGAACCTTTGGATGGGCGGCTACCTCATGGAGAAGCCGGCCCAGGCCAAGGCCAAGGCCGAGGAGATCTTCGCCAAGTACAGCCGTCTGGCCGAAAGGCGCAGGCACCCGGCAAAGGTCCTTTCCGGCGGCGAACGGCGGCTGCTCGAAATATCCCGCGCCCTGGTGATGGAACCGGAGGTGTTGCTGGTCGACGAACCCTCGATCGGCCTGGAGCCGCGCTTCATCGACATGGTCTTCGAGATCCTCGACGACCTGCAGAACGCCGAGGGCAAGACGATCATCATGGTCGAGCAGAACGCCAAGAAGGGCCTCGAGTTCGCCGACATCGGCTACGTCCTGGTCTCGGGCCAACTCGCCATGGCCGGCCCGGGCAAGGAGCTCCTTGAAGACCCGGAGGTCGGACGGCTGTTCCTGGGCGGCTGAACCGCCACCACCGACCAAGACTGTGCGGGAGGGCAAGTGCCATGCAGATGACCGGCGAATATCGCATCGAGGCGCCGCGCGAGACGGTCTGGGCGGCGCTCGTCGACCCGGACGTGCTGAAACGCTGCATCCCGGGCTGCGAGGAGTTGGAACAGACCTCGGAGAGCGAGTTCACCGCCAAGGTCAAGGCCAAGGTCGGACCCGTCTCGGCCAAGTTCGCCGGCGCGGTGTCGCTGAGCGACCTCAACCCGCCGGAAAGCTACCGGATTTCCGGCGAGGGCAAGGGCGGTGCGGCGGGTTTTGCCAAGGGCGGCGCCATGGTAACCCTGGCCGAGGATGGCGGCGCCACGATGCTCGCCTATGAGATCGACGCCCAGGTTGGCGGCAAGCTGGCCCAGATCGGCCAGCGCCTGATCGCCGGCACGGCCAAGAAGATGGCCGACGACTTCTTCGGCCGGCTGGTCGAGGCGATCGGCGCGCCGGCCGAGGCTGTGGCGGCGCCCGCGGAGGCCGCGGTCGAGCTGGCGCCGGCACGGCCAAGCGACGCGGATGTCGGCGCCGGCGCCCGGATCGGTGTCTGGGTCGCCGGAACCATCCTCGCCGTCCTGATCCTGCTCGCGATCTTCGGCCTTGGCTGACCGCGCATCGTTGTCAGTTGAAATCACCGCCGATTGTCCTATGATCGCTGGAGAAAAATGAACACGGGGAAGAGGCTGATGCAAAAATCACTGCACATTGATCCAGGAAAATGTACCGGGTGTCTCCAATGCGAGATGGCCTGCTCCCTGGACAACGAGGGCGCTTTCAATCCGGCCAAGTCGCGGATCAAGGTGTTCGATTTCCACGCCGAAGGGCGTTTCGTGCCCTACACCTGCACCCAGTGCGCGGAGGCCTGGTGCATGAAGGCCTGTCCGGTGGACGCCATCTCCGTCGATACTTTGACCGGCGCGAAGGTTGTCTCCGACGCGCTCTGCGTCGGGTGCAAGGTGTGCACGATCGCCTGTCCCTTCGGGACCATCAACTACAACCAGACCACCGGAAAGGTCCTCAAATGCGACCTCTGCGGCGGCGATCCGGAATGCGCCAAGGCCTGCCCGACGAGCGCAATCACCTTCATCGACGCGGACTGGACGGGCTTGGAAAGAATGCGCGACTGGGCGTCGAAGACCGACTCCGGCACGCGCGCCGAAGCGTAGGGAGGAACCGACATGGCATGGGCGAGAAAGCTGCTGCGGGTCGACCTGACGAAGGGGACCTGTACATCCGAACCACTCAACATGGACTGGGCGCAAAGGTACCTGGGTCAACGCGGCTTGGCGACGAAGTACCTGACGGAAGAGATCGACCCGAAGGTCGACCCGCTCTCCCCTGACAACAAGCTGATCATGACGACCGGCCCCTTGACGGGCACCTGCGCCTCGACGGCCGGCCGTTACTCGGTGGTGACCAAGGGGGCGCTCACCGGGGCGATCGCCTGCTCCAACTCGGGTGGGTTCTTCGGCAACGAGATGAAGAACGCCGGCTGGGACATGATCATCTTCGAGGGCAAGTCGGCCAAGCCGGTCTATCTCTTCGTGCAAGACGACAAGGCCGAGCTCCTCGACGCGGGCGAGCACTGGGGCACCTCGGTCTGGGACACCGAGGAGAACATCAAAAAGAAGCACCAGGACCCGATGATCCGGGTCGCCTCGATCGGCGTCTCGGGCGAGAAAGGCGTGAAATTCGCCTGCGTGGTCAACGACATGCACCGCGCGGCCGGCCGCTCGGGCGTCGGAACCGTGATGGGGTCGAAGAACCTCAAGGCGGTGGCGATCCGCGGCACCCTCGGTGTCAAGGTCAAGGACATCGGCGCGTTCATGACGGCCACCGCGAACGGCAAGGCCATCCTCGCCGAAAACGCGGTCACCGGCCAGGGCCTGCCGACCTACGGCACCCAGGTGCTGATGAACGTGATCAACGAGGTCGGCGCGCTGCCGACACGCAACCACCGCGACGTGCAGTTCGAGGGCGCAGGCGACATCTCCGCCGAGAAGATGCACGAGAAGCGGGCGAGCGACGGCAAGTCGAACCTGATCACCAACGGCGCCTGTTTCGGCTGCACGATCGCCTGCGGGCGCATCTCGCAGATCGAGCGCACCCACTACACGGTGGTCGACCGCCCACAATACCAAAAGGCCTCGGGCGGCCTGGAGTACGAGGCGGCCTGGGCGCTGGGAGCGGCCACGGGCGTGGACGACATCGACGCGCTGACCTTCGCCAACTTCATCTGCAACGAGCAGGGCTACGATCCGATCACCTTCGGCGCGACCGTCGGGGCGGCCATGGAGCTGTTCGAGACGGGCGCCATCACCACCAAGGAGACCGGCGGTATCGAGCTCAAGTTCGGCAACACCAAGGCGCTCACCGAGCTGGCCGAACAGACCGGGCGCGGCGAGGGCTTCGGGGCTGAAATCGGCCTGGGCTCCAAGCGGCTGTGCGAGAAGTACGGCCATCCGGAGATGTCGATGTCGGTCAAGGGCCAGGAGTTCCCGGCTTACGATTCACGCGGCATCCAGGGCATGGGGCTGGCCTATGCGACCTCCAACCGCGGCGCCTGCCACCTGCGCGGCTACACCGTCGCTTCGGAGATCCTGGGCATTCCGGAGAAGACGGACCCCTTGGCTACGGAAGGCAAGGCGGGCCTGGTGAAGGCCTTCCAGGACGCAACGGCGGCCTTCGACTCCGCGGGCCTGTGCATCTTCACCTCCTTTGCCTGGACATTGGAGGACGTCGCGCCCCAGCTCGATTCGGCCTGCGAGGGCGAGTGGTCGGTCGAGAAGCTGCTCGAGGTGGGCGAGCGGATCTGGAACCTGGAGCGCCAGTTCAACCTGGCCGCCGGCTTCACGGGCAAGGACGACAACCTGCCCGCGCGTCTCCTGAAGGATGCGGCGAAGTCCGGACCCGCCGAGGGCAAGGTCAATGGACTGGGCGAGATGCTGCCGGAATATTACCAGCTTCGCGGCTGGACGACGGAGGGCGTACCCAGCAACCAGACCGTGGAGCGCCTGGGGCTCTAGCCGCGCTCTAGCGGGATCGAGGGAGACCCGATCGTCCCTGCGGGCGATCGGGTCTCGTCTCATTCCCGAAACGGCTGGTCGAAACCATGGACAGCGCAGTCGCCTGGGCATCATCCCAAGATCGGCGTCTTGCGGTCTGCTGTCCGGGTCCCGGAATCGGGACCGCATTTCGGGGAGCGGAAACACATGGCCCGTTACGTCATAGTCGGTGCCGGCCCGGCCGGTGTAATCGCGGCGGAAACGCTGCGCCAGCAGGACGCGGACGGAGAGATCGTCCTCCTCGGAGGAGAACCCGAGCCGCCCTATTCGCGGATGGCCATCCCCTACTACCTGACCGGGGGCATAGAGGAATCCGGGACCCATCTGCGCAAGGCCCAGGACCATTACGCCAAACTGGGGATCGAGGTCCGCCAGGCTGCGGTCAGCAAGGTCGACACCGGCGCCAACAGCCTGGTCCTGGCCGACGGCTCGGCCCTGCCCTACGACCAGCTTCTGCTGGCGACGGGCGCCAGCCCCGTGCGGCCGCCGGTGCCCGGACTGGACCTCCCGGGGGTGCATCACTGTTGGACACTCGAGGACGCCCGCCAAATCGCGGACCTCGCGGATCCGGGCGCCAGCGTGGTCCTGATGGGGGCCGGTTTCATCGGCTGCATCATCCTGGAAAGTCTCCTGGCCCGGGACGTGAAGCTGACCGTCGTCGAAATGGAAGACCGCATGCTGCCGCGCATGATGGACCAGACCGGCGGCGCCATGATCAAGCGGTGGTGCGAAGACAAGGGGACGAGCGTCCTGACCTCGACCAAGGTCACCGAGATCAAGGCGGCGGACGGCGGCGGCCTGCAGGTTGTCCTGGACAGCGGCGAACAGGTGCCCGCGGCTCTGGTGGTCGTGGCGACCGGCGTGAAATCCAACGCCGAATTGGCCCAGGACGGTGACATCAAGGTCGATCAGGGCATCGTCGTCGACAACTATTTGCGGACCAGCGTGCCCAACGTCTACGCCGCCGGCGACGTCGCGCAGGCGCCGGACCACTCGACAGGAGGCTGGTCGGTGCTGGCGATCCAGCCGACGGCGGCCGACCACGGGCGCGTCGCCGCCCTGAACATGGCCGGGGTGGAGACGACCTATAAGGGGAATCTGGCGATGAACGTGCTCGACACCGCCGGGCTGGTCTCCGTGTCCTTCGGCCGCTGGGACGGCGGAGACGGTTGCGAGACGGCCGAGTCCGTGGACGCTGAGAACTTCCGCTACATGCGCCTCGTGTTCGACGGGGACCGCGTCGTCGGCGCCCTCTGCCTCGGCCATACCGACCATGTCGGGGTGCTACGCGGCCTGATCCAGGGCGACGTCCGCTTGGGCGACTGGAAGGCGCGCCTCCAGGCAGACCCCTGCCGGATCATGGAGGCCTACCTCGGGTCCACGCTGAGCTGAACTCGGATCCTGTCGGCACCCGGCCGCGCACCTGTCCTCAGACGACCGGCGCCCCGTATCCGTAGCTGTACGGCACCGCGCCGGAAAAGGCGACGACGTCGCCGTCCTCGATCAGGTGGTAGTCCTTGATATTGCCGCCGACCAGGCCCGGCGTGATGTCGCGCCCGTTCACCAGGACCAGGAACAGCTCGTCGCGCGGGATCCGCAGCCGGTCGGCCAGTTCGCCGACGGTCGTGCCGGCAGGCAGCGACAGTTCGCGCCGCGGCCCCTCGGCAGCGGCGTATTTCACGATGCTGTTGAAAAGCCGGACTTCGACCTTGACGACCACGTCCTGGGAATTGTGCCCGATCTGTATATTCACGGTATCTTCTGCTCCAAGCGCCTACTACCAAAGCCAGGTTACCCTATCTCCCGCACCTTGCATTTGACCGTGGTCAAATGCCCGGGTCCGTTCGTGAGGAAAGCACACTATACAGAGGGTTTCGCTAGCCGCCGGCGCGCTGGAAAACCCGGTCGAAGCGCTGCAGGAAAAGGACCTCTTCCTCTGCGCCGTAGCCGCGAAACGAGATGGTCACTTGGGTGCGCGGCAGGGACAGCAGGCCGCTCAGCCGGCGCGGCGGCAGGGGCTCGATCGAGATCGAAATTCCCCGCTCGGCCGTCCCGGTTTCGACACCCTGGCTCTCGACGCGATACGCGCGGCCCTGCATCACCAGCGCCGCACCCCGGAAGAACTCGTCGGGGGTCAGAGCCATGTCCTTGACCGTAGGCATCGGGCCGTCTTGTCAGCCCCCGGCCACCGGCGGCCAGGCAGCGACGGTGTCACCGTCCGCGACGGTACAATCCGCTCGGTGGCTCGGCGCGATGAAGAGGCCGTTCAACAACACCAGATGGCATTGCTCCATCGGGACGTTAAACTGGGCGAGGATCGCCTCGACCGTGGCCTCGTCGGACGGCAAAAGCACCTTCACCGCGTTGGCCTTCGTCCCGGGGGGCAGATAATCGGACAAGGACGCATAGAGCTTAACGGTCGCGCTCGCCATGATCGTTCGGTCCCAATTTCCCCGCAGCTCGAGCCTTACGGCGCGCTGGTCGCTTCGATGCCCAAAGTAGCGGGATATCGCCCCGTCAACAAGCCTCGCACCGGGTTTCTCCTCTCAGTCGAATCCCGCGATCTTTCTTGCGCGCCCAGGCCGGCGGGCGGCGGGTTGTTGCAAGTGGTGAGGCCTGTCGCTATCCATATCGCAGGAAACAACCGGTGCGCGCGTCCGCTTTGGAGAGGCCGCCGAATTCGTTCCTAGGCGTGCCGCAATTTGGGAGAAGGCGTTCATGCTCACCGTATCCATGTCGGTAAACGGCCGAAAGGTGAGCCGCAAGGTCGAGGGCCGCACGCTGCTGGTCGAGTTCCTGCGCGAGCATCTGGGCCTGACCGGCACCCACGTCGGCTGCGACACTAGCCAATGCGGCGCCTGCGTGGTGCACGTCGACGGCGCCTCGGCCAAGGCCTGCACCCTGCTGGCGGCCCAGGCCGAGGGGACCGAGGTGACGACCATCGAGGGTCTGGCCAAGAACGGCGAGCTGCATCCCATGCAGGCCGCCTTCAAGGAGCATCACGGCCTGCAATGCGGCTTCTGCACGCCCGGTATGGTGATGAGCGCGGTCGACCTGCTGAAACGCAATCCGGACCCAAGCGAGACCGAGGTGCGCGAATGGCTCGAAGGCAATCTCTGCCGCTGCACGGGCTACCACAACATCGTCAAGGCGATCCGGGCCGCGGCCCGGGCGATGGCGGGATAGGAGCGGCGTCATGTACGACTTCGCCTACCATCGCCCCGCCAGCCTCGAGGAGGCGGAGCGGTTGTTGAGCGGGGCCTCCGACGGCACGTTGATCGCCGGCGGCATGACCCTGATCCCGGCCCTCAAGCAACGCCTGGCCAGCCCCAGCGACGTCATCGACCTGAGCGGCGTCGCTGGACTGAGCGGCATCTCGGAGGCCGGCGGGGCAATCGTCGTCGGCGCCCTGACGCCGCACGCCGCGGTCGCCTCGGACGCCGTCGTCACGGCGAGGGTCCCGGCGCTGGCCGCTCTCGCCGCCGAGATCGGCGATCCCCAGGTGCGTAACCGGGGCACCTTGGGCGGCTCGATCGCCAACAACGACCCGGTCGCCGACTACCCCGCCGCCGTGCTCGGCCTGGGCGCGACGGTCAGGACCAACAGGCGGGAGATCGCCGCCGACGACTTCTTCACCGGCATGTTCGAGACCGCGCTGGAGGATGGCGAGATCGTCACCGCCGTGTCCTTCCCGGTGCCGGACAAGGCGGGCTACACCAAGTTTTCCAACCCGGCTTCGCGTTACGCCGTCGTCGGCGTCCTGGTCAGCCGGGGCCCGGCCGGGACCCGTGTGGCGGTGACCGGCGCGGGACCCTGCGTGTTCCGCTCGGCCGAGTTGGAACAGGCGCTCGCCGGCGATTTCACGGCCGCGGCATTGGACGCCGTCACGGTCGCCGCCGAGGGGCTCAACTCGGACATTCACGCCAGCGCCGACTACCGCGCCCACCTGGTCGGCGTCATGGCCAAGCGGGCGGTGGCCGCCTGCGGCTAGCACGCTTGCGCGATCAGGCTTCGACTGCAGCGGGTCTCGAATTAAGGGCCCCGCCCCTTTCGCGAAGGTCACGAACCTGCGACGATCCTGACAAACCTGATAGGCTTGGACGATGTCTCGCCGTCAGACCATCCTCTTGACCGTCGTGTTCGTCGTGATGGGCGCCACGCTCTTGGGCATCGGCGCATTCCGCACCACGCTCGCCGCCTGGGCCGCGGAACGGTGGCTTGCGGGCGCCGGCGTCGAGGTGGCTGGCCTGAAGGTCGAGGAGATCGGGTGGCGTCGTGCCCGCCTCGCCGGCCTGTCCGCCGGCCGCGACGGCGAATTGTCGCTGAACAAAGCTGTCATCGACTACCGTATTCGCGACCTGCTGGCAGGCCGGATCGAGACGATACAGATCGAGGGCCTTATGCTTTCACTCGATCTCACCGGCACCGGTCCACCGCTCGGCAGCCTGCAAGCGCCTCTGCAAGCCGTCATGGACAGGGCTAGGCCTGCCGACGGCCCCGGCGCCGGTCCGCCGAG
>JAOUCL010000332.1 GCA_029859805.1 Rhodospirillales bacterium
TTTCTGGCCTATATTTACGGTCATATTGCAGTGCAACAAAATCTTCGTCGACAACAACGGGCCCGGCGGCTTTCCGGTAGCCGGCCCGGGCACGGTTCGAGCGAAGAGAAACCCCCAGGAGTGGAACGAAATGGCTAGCAAGAAGTCCGGCACCAAGCCCGTCAAGGCGGCCAAGCCAGCCAAGGTGGCTGCGCTCGCCGCTGTCACCAAGGAGCCCGTCGAACCCGTCGAGCCCACCGAGACCCCCGTCACTGTCGCCCCCGCCGCCAAGGAGCCTGTCGAGGCCACCGAGGCCACCGAGGCCCCCGCCGCTGTCGCCAAGGAGACTGTCGAGGCGGTCGTCAAGGCCGGCGCCGAGGCGGCTTCGGCCGGTTACGAGAAGGCTGCGGCGATCACCAAGGAGCAGGTCGACAGGACCTCCAAGGCTGTTTTCAAGGGCTACGGCGACTTCGCCACGCTCGGTCAGGAGAACGTCGACGCCGTGGTCAAGTCCGGCAACATCGCCGCCAAGGGTTTCGAGGCCCTGAGCCAGGAGGTGATGGCTTTCGCGCGCAACTCGCTCGAGGGCAACGTCGCGGCGACCAAGGCGATCCTCGGCGCCAAGGATCTGCGCGAGGTGGCCAATCTGCAGAGTGCATACACCCGCCGCAGTTTCGACCAGGCCCTGGCCGAGAGCGCCAAGCTGACCGAGATGTCGGTCAAGGTGGCCAACGAGGCGATGCAGCCGATCCAGGCTCGGGTTACCGTGACCGTCGGAAAGCTGATCAAGCCGGTCGCCGCCTGACCCGCTCGTTTCGAGATCGATCCCTGCCAAGACCCGGCGCCTGGCGCCGGGTCTTTTTTTGGTTGGGGTAAGGCCCCATTATTTAGTATTGGTGCACACTGTTGGGTCCGGTCCAGGGGCCGGGCACGATTTCGCTCTTTTCCAGACCGGGTAAATCCCAATATCATCTACCAGGAGCGTTGAGGCCCGGACCGGGCCGGGAGCGATGAGCGCTATTTCGGGTTGAGCATGAGCGGCACGGACAAAGATCAGGACCAGACGCCCTCGACCGGCACCGTCGTCGAGACCAAGCCGAAGACGAAAAAGCCGTCGATGTACAAGGTGCTGATGCTGAACGACGACTACACGCCGATGGAATTCGTCGTACATGTGCTGGAGCGCTTTTTCGGCAAACGCCGCGAGGAGGCGACGCGTATCATGCTGCACGTGCACCGGCGCGGCGTCGGTATCTGCGGCGTGTTCACCTACGAGGTGGCGGAAACCAAGGTCACCCAGGTGGTCGATTACGCCCGCAAGCATCAGCACCCCTTGCAGTGCACTCTGGAAAAGGAGTAAGTGGGAGCATGCTCTCTGCCAATCTGGAACAGACGCTGCATCGGGCGCTGGCCTACGCCAACGAACGTCGGCACGAATATGCCACGCTGGAGCACCTGCTGCTCGCGCTCACCGAGGACACCGACGCGGTCGCCGTGCTGCGCGCCTGCGACGTCAGTCTCGAGCGCCTGCGCGGCGAACTCGGCGATTACGTGGACAACGAGCTGGCCAGCCTGATCACCGCCCAGGCCGGCGACGCCAAGCCGACCGCCGGGTTCCAGCGCGTCCTGCAGCGCGCGGCCATCCATGTGCAGTCTTCGGGCCGGGAGGAGGTGACCGGGGCCAACGTACTGGTCGCCATGTTCTCCGAGCGTGAGAGCAATGCGGTCTTTTTCCTGCAGGAGCAGGAGATGAGCCGCCTGGATGCGGTCAATTACATCAGCCACGGCATCGCCAAGGTCCAGGGCAAGGAAGAGGGCCGCACGGTGCACGGCGCCGACGAGGAGGCGGCCCCCGAGAAAGTGGTGCGCAAGGGACACGAGGCGCTCGACTCCTATTGTGTCGACCTGAACGCCAAGGCGCGCGACGGCCGGATCGATCCGCTGATCGGCCGCGAGCCGGAGATCGAGCGGACGATCCAGGTGTTGTGCCGGCGGACCAAGAACAATCCGCTCTACGTCGGCGAGCCGGGCGTCGGCAAGACGGCGATCGCCGAGGGGCTGGCCCGGCGGATCGTCGGCGGCGAGGTGCCCGAGGTCCTCAAGGAGGCGACCATCTACGCCCTCGACCTGGGCGCGCTTCTCGCCGGCACCCGCTACCGGGGCGACTTCGAGGAGCGCCTCAAGGCGGTGATCGGCGAGCTCGAGGGTCAGGACAACGCGGTCCTGTTCATCGACGAGATCCATACGGTGATCGGGGCCGGGGCCACGTCGGGCGGCGCCATGGACGCCTCGAACCTGCTCAAGCCGGCGCTGCAGAGCGGCACGCTGAGGTGCATCGGCTCGACCACCTACAAGGAATACCGCAACTACTTCGAGAAGGACCGGGCGCTGGTCCGCCGCTTCCAGAAGATCGACATCAACGAGCCCTCGGTCGAGGACGCGGTCAAGATCCTGCGCGGCCTGAAGCCCTATTACGAAGAGCACCACAACGTGCGCTACACCGGTGAGGCGCTGCGCGCGGCGGTCGAGCTGGCGGCGCGCTACATCAGCGACCGCAAGCTGCCCGACAAGGCGATCGACGTGATCGACGAGGTCGGCGCCTCGCAGATGCTGGTGCCGGAATCCAAGCGGCGCAAGACGATCGGCGTCAAGGAGATCGAGGCGGTGGTCGCCAAGATCGCCCGCATCCCGCCGAAGAGCGTCTCCAAGGACGACCGCAGCGCGCTGAAGAACCTGAAGCGCGACCTGAAAACCATGGTGTTCGGCCAGGACCAGGCGATCGAGGCCCTGGCGGCGGCGATCAAGCTGGCCCGCGCCGGCCTGCGCGAGCCGGAGAAGCCGATCGGCAGCTACATCTTCTCGGGGCCGACCGGCGTCGGCAAGACCGAGGTGGCGCGCCAACTGGCCCATTCGCTGGGCATTGAGCTGACCCGCTTCGACATGTCGGAGTACATGGAGCGCCATTCGGTCTCGCGCCTCTTGGGGGCGCCGCCGGGTTATGTCGGCTTCGACCAGGGGGGCCTGCTGACCGACGCGATCGACCAGCATCCGCACTGCGTGCTGCTGCTCGACGAGATCGAGAAGGCGCACCCGGACCTGTTCAACATCCTGCTGCAGGTGATGGACCACGGCAAGCTGACCGACCACAACGGCAAGGTGGTCGATTTCCGCAACGTGATCCTGATCATGACGACGAACGCCGGCGCCGCGGACCTGGCGAAGCCGTCCATCGGCTTCGGCCGCGGCGTGCGCGAGGGCGAGGACGAAGAGGCGATCAACCGAATGTTCACGCCCGAGTTCCGCAACCGCCTGGACGCCGTGATCGCCTTCTCCAACCTGTCGCCCGAGGTGATGAGCCAGGTGGCCGACAAGTTCATCATCGAGCTGGAGGCACAGCTGGCCGACCGCAACGTGGTCATCGAGCTGACCGACGAGGCGCGGGCCTGGCTGGCCGCCAAGGGCTACGACCCGCAGTTCGGCGCCCGCCCGCTGTCCCGCGTGATCCAGGAGAACATCAAGAAGCCGCTCGCCGAGGAGCTGCTGTTCGGCAAGCTCGCCAAGGGCGGGACGGTCCAGGTCGGGATCGCCGGCAACGAGCCGGTGTTCAGCTATCCACGGCCCGACAAGCCGCCGCGCCGCCTACCGCCACCCGGACCGAGCAAGTCGGCCGGCAAGAAGCCCGAGCCGGTGGAGTAGCCGCAGGCGCCGCAGCGCGCTCGTAGCGGCGGCGGGACCGAGGCGAGGGCCCGCGATACACGCGAAATCCTTAAGATTTTGCGCAATGAGCCGGTTGCCACCGACGCCGGGTCGGTACCCCGCGACCCGAAATCTCCGGTAGCAAATCCACTGGACCGGCGGGATCGAACTGTTCCAGCCGGGCCTCCAGACAAAAGCGCGCTTTCGCGCCACGGGGGCCTATCGGATAGGCGGTTCCCAGCCTGCAGGACTAGACGGCGCGTCATGGCTGCTCCGGGATACAATCCCTATTAGAAACCGCATGGCAAGCACGAGTTGTAGTCTAATCTAAAAGAACTAGATGAATAATAATAGTATAAGTATTATAGCCACCTTATCTTTATTGGTGGATCAAATCTATTAATAATATTCTTTGTTTTCTTAGCAAATTCGAAAGAGTCTCTTGGCAATATTTGTAGAATACGGTCGGAGTCAAGCAGACCCGGCTGCAGTCCTGGAATGGAATATTGCATCATGGAGACTCAAGGTATGAGAGCGAAATTCGCGACGCGGCTCTTGCCGGCCCTTGCTGTTGCCGCGGTTCTGGGCGCGGGGTCCTGGAGCATGCCGGCCTTTGCCCTGACGGACACGGCCAATCTTACGGTTTCTGCGAGCGTTGCCGCCGTTTGCAACGTCCAGGCGGCCACCCTGGCCTTCGGCGCCTACGATCCTGCCGCCGCGGACCTCGACGCGATCACGACGGTTGACGTCACCTGCACGCCTGGAACCACCTATGACGTCGGGCTCGACGGCGGCGGCGGCGCCGACGTCGCCAACCGGCAGATGGCAAACGGCGGGGCGACCCTGAACTACAGCATGTATCGGGATGCCGCCAGAACGCTCAGCTGGGGTGACACCGTGGGTGTCGACACGGTCGGCGGCGCGGGCGGCGGCGGGGTGATCTCCCACACCGTGTACGGCCGTATCCCGACCGGTCAGTTCGTGGCGACCGGCGCCTACGGTGACACGGTGATCATCACAGTGACCTATTGAGCATGATTTGGTCCGAACCGATCGCGTGAGGGGCAAGGATGCAAGCAAGACCACTACTGATCGCCTTGATCCTGTTAGGGGTGCTTGTCCTCTTGCTGCCGCGGTCGGTCGAGGCCGGGCAGCTCAAGGTTTCGCCGATTCGCCTCGACCTGCGCGCCGAAGAGCCGATCAGCACCGTGACCGTCAGCAATTCGGCTGATGAGCCGGTGCTGCTGCATCTGAGCGTCCAGGCCTGGGACCATACCACGGGGAACGATCGCTACCTGGATACGCGCGATCTGCTGCTCAACCCAATGATCTTCGAGCTCGGCCCGGGCCAGCAACAGCTCGTCAGGATCGGTCTGGCGCGGCCACTGAGCAACGAGCGCGAGCGCGCCTACCGGCTGTTCATCCGGGAAGTCCCGCAGCAGGCCCACCAGAAGACGCGGCAAATTACCACGGTCCTGAACCTCAGCCTGCCGGTGTTCGTGGCGCCGGAGCGGGCCGACGCGCCCCTGTTG
>JAOUCL010000333.1 GCA_029859805.1 Rhodospirillales bacterium
GCGAGAGCGCGACCACCGCGTAGATCGCCCAGGGATGCAGGCCCCAGTGAAAGATGGTCGCCGCCATGCCGAGCGAGCGCGCCGCCTCGGCGTCCTGGCCGGTCACGCCCAGCGGCGGGTTCTGGAAGTGGTAGACCGGCTCCAGCACGCCGAAGAACATCAGGCCGATGCCCATGCCGGCAGCGAACAGCATGGCGAACCAGCCGGCGTAGGAGTAGTCGGGTTTGGCGTCGGGCCCGCCGATCCGGATCTTGCCGTAGGGCGAGAGGACCAGGAACAGGCAGAACAGCACGAAGATGTTGCCGGCGATCATGAAGACCCAGTCGAAGGTCGAGGTGAGCCAGGGCCGCAAGGCGCCGAACATCTCCGCGGCCCCCTCCTGGAACATCAGGACGAAGATGACGAACCCGACGATGACCACGGCGGAGATCAGGAACACCGGGTTGTGGATGTCGAGGCCGAGGATCCGGATGTTGTCCTGGCCGACTTCGTATTCGATGGCTGTTGCTTCGCTCACGCGTCTAGCCTCCCGCTTTCTGTCCGGAGGGCCGGTATCGAAACAGCGATGGTCGCGGACCCCCGGGTTTTCGTTCCTTGGACCGGCCCCTTGCAGACGGACTGCTCCGGGCCGATCGCCCGCACCGCGTGCGAACAGACAACGATATGGGTTCCGGGCCGGCCCGAAATCGCCCGAGGCCGCGCAAGGTTTGCCTATTTGCGACAGGTTCGCGGAGGCCGGCCGCGTTTCAGTGGCCGCCGCCGGCCTCCCGAGTGCGACTGAAGGCCTTGGACAAGCGGGCCGCCTCACTGCCGGTCGCTGATCCCTTCGGGCGCGACGCCTTGCGCGCGGTCGGCGACGCGCCGGGCGAGCCGGCCCGCGACAGCGCCGGCCGCGCCCAGGGCGAGCGCCGGCAGCCAGACCCATTTGAGCTCGCTGGCCAGCACGGCGCTCCAGCGACTGGCGAGGAAGTCCGAAAGCCCGATGGCCGAGACCCGGAGCGGCCGGACATCGAAGAAGTAGCGCTCGTTGGAGAAGGGCGAGAAGAACGCGATGCCGAGGCCGCCGCCGGTGAGCGCGTCGAGCAGCCCGTGGGAGGCCAGGCAGAGAAAGAAGTAGAGCCAGAGCACGGCCGGCCTCAAGCGATAGGCGCGGGCGACCGCCAGGGCGGCCAGTCCGCCCACGACCAGGGCGAAGACCAGCGAATGGCTGAGCCCCCGGTGGCCCAGCAGGTGGCCGTAAGGGATACCGAGCTTGAACCCGACGATGTCGAGGTCCGGCAGCACGGTAAGCAGCATCCCGATGACGAGCACCGCCGGACGCCCGAGCTCGCGGCGGAGCCAGGGGAACAGCCCCAGGGCCACGACGGGATGGCTGATCACGGTCGGCATGGGCTCCTCGGCAGCGTAATCCTAGAGACCGCGCCCGTCGCACCCGGCAGGCGCCGCCCCGGCAGCATAGCGCGGCGTGCCTTCGCAACGGGTTAATGCCGAAGACGTGCGGGCGCGGCCCCCCGATCACGACCAGCGTCGCGCTCGATCGCTGATCGTGCTAGCGTTTCCGGCGGAGAGGAATCATCCGGGACATCCCGGTCAAACCGAGGGGGGACGTTTCCATGCGACTCATCACCACCACACTTGCGATTGCGGTTCTCCTAGCCGCGCTCCCCGCGCCCAGGGCGCTGGCGGACAGCCAGAGCGTCCAGCTCGGCCCGCGCCCGTTCTATCTCGTCGACCAGATGGACGAGGGCGCGCTCAAGACGAAGCTTCAGCAGTGCGCCACCCGCCAATTCAAAAAGACCGACTTCTCGATTGGCCACCGCGGCGCGGCCCTGCAGTTCCCCGAGCACACCAAGGAGTCCTACGAGGCGGCCGCGCGCATGGGCGCCGGCATCCTCGAATGCGACGTGACCTTCACCAGCGACGGCGAGCTGGTCTGCCGCCACGCCCAATGCGACCTGCACACCACCACCGACATCCTCGCGAGGCCCGCGCTGGCGGCCAAGTGCAGCCAGCCCTTCGTGCCCGCCGACCCGGCCGCCGGCACCACGGCCTCGGCCCGCTGCTGCGCCAGCGACATCACGCTGGCCGAGTTCAAGACGCTCTGCGGCAAGATGGACGCCAGCGACCGCAACGCGACGACGGTCGAGGCGTTTCTCGGCGGCACAGCCAACTGGCGGACCGACCTTTACGCCACCTGCGCCACCGTGCTGAGCCACGCCGAGAGCATCGAGCTGTTCGACAGCCTGGACCGGAAGTTCACGCCCGAGCTCAAAAGCGGCAACGCGGCCGACATCGCCGCCGTCTTCGGCAGCCAGGAGGCCTACGCCCAGGCGATGATCGACGAGTACAAGGAAGCCGGCATAAAGCCACAGAACGTCTGGGCCCAGTCCTTCAACCCCGACGACGTGCTCTACTGGATCAACAACGAGCCGGACTTCGGCAAGCAGGCCGTGTTCCTCGACAGCAGCCCGATTCCGCATCCCGATCCGGGACCCTTCCTGCGGGGGCTGGCCGATCAGGGCGTCAACATCGTCGCGCCGCCCATGCCGATGCTGCTGGCGCTCGACGGGGACGACAAGATCGTGCCCTCGGACTATGCGCATGCCGCCAGGCAGGCGGGCCTCGACATCATCACCTGGACGCTCGAGCGCTCCGGGCGCATCGTCGAGGAAGTGCTGGAGGGCCGCGGCAGCGCCTTCTACTACCAGACGACGCTCGGCGGACTCAGCAACGACGGCGACATCATGGTCACCCTCGACGTGCTGGCGCAGGACGTGGGCATCCTGGGCATCTTCTCCGACTGGCCCGCCACGGTCACCTACTACGCCAACTGCACGAACCCGTGACGCGAGGCCGGACAGACGGGCGTCCGCCGGCCCTCCCGAGAGAGGTTAGAAGGAAGATCACCACAGGCACAGAGGAACAGTGAACCAACAAGGGTAACCACGAAGACACGAAGACGGCCAAGAAGACCCATTGATTTGCGCGCTCTGCGCGCGAAAGCCTGTTTTTGTGTCTTCGTGCCTTGGCGGTCCTGTAGTTGGTTCCTCTGTGTCTCTGCGTCTTTTGCTCACCCTGCCACGGTATTGTGCGCCGCCGCCTCGCCCTCCGCCGCCAAATCCCGCGCCTGGTCGAACTGCAACGCCGCGAGGCGGGCGTAGAGGCCGCCGGCGCGGCTGAGCTCCGCGTGGCTGCCGCTGGCGACGATGCGGCCGTGGTCCAGGACCGCGATGCGGTCGGCCTTGAGCACGGTGGCCAGGCGGTGGGCGATGACAAGGGTGGTGCGGCCCTGCATCAGGCGGTCGAGCGCCTCCTGCACCGCGCGCTCGCTCTCGGCGTCCAGCGCGCTGGTCGCCTCGTCGAGCAGCAGGATCGCCGGGTTGCGCAGGATCGCCCGGGCGATCGCCAGGCGCTGGCGCTGGCCGCCCGAAAGGCGAACCCCGCGCTCGCCCAGGAAGGTGCCGAGACCCTCGGGCAGCTGCTCGAGGAACTCCAAGGCCGAGGCCGCCTCGGCCGCGTCGCGCACCTCCTCGTCCGTGGCGTCCGGCCGGCCGTAACGGATGTTTTCCCAGGCATCGGCCGAGAAGATCACCGGTTCCTGCGGCACCAGGCCGATGCGCGCGCGGGCCGCGGCGGGGTCGGCCCGGCGCAGGTCGACGCCGTCGAGCGCGATGGCGCCCGCCTGCGGGTCGTAGAAGCGCAGCAGAAGCTGGAACACCGTGGTCTTGCCGGCGCCGGACGGGCCGACCAGGGCGAGCGTCTCGCCCGGCGCAACCGCGAGTTCGAAGCCTTCGAGCGCCGAGCGGTCGGGCCGCGCCGGGTAGTGGAAGACGACGTCTTCGAAGGCCAGGCCGCCCCTCGGCGGTTCGGGCAGGGGCAGAGGCTCGGGCGGGGCGGCGATCTCGGGCTCGGAGGCGAGCAGTTCGATCAACCGCTCGGTGGCGCCGGCGGCGCGCTGCAGGTCGCCGATCACCTCGCTGATCGCGCCGACCGCGCCGGCTACCACGACCGCGTAGAACACGAAGGCCGAGAGCTCGCCGGCGCTGATCCGGCCTTCGAGCACGTCCAGGCCGCCGATCCACAAGACCAGGCTGATCGCGCCGAAGACCAGCAGGATCACCAGCGCGGTCAGCATGGCCCGGGCCCGGACCCGCTCGACCGCGGTCGTAAACGCGTCCTCGGCGCGGCCGGCGAAGCGCGTCCGGTCGATCGCCTCGTGGCCGAAGGCCTGGACCGTGCGGATCGCGACCAGGGTCTCGTCGACGTAGGCGCCGAGGTCGGCGACCCGGTCCTGGCTGGCGCGGCTGAGCCGCCGCACGCGCCGGCCGTAGATCAGGATCGGCAAGATCACGACCGGCACCACGAGGAACACCAGGCCGGTCAGCTTCGGGCTGGTGACGACCAGCAGGACCGAGCCGCCGAGCAGCATCAGCAGGTTCCTGAGCGCGATCGAGGCGGAAGAGCCGACCACCATCTGCAGTAGCGTGGTGTCGGTCGTGAGGCGCGACAAGATCTCGCCGGTCCTCGTCACCTCGTAGTAGGCCGGCGAAAGGGTGATGACGTGGTCGAAGACGGCCTTGCGGACGTCGGCCACGACCCGCTCGCCGATCCATGAGACCAGGTAGAAGCGGGCGTAGCTGGCCGCGGCCAGCAGCAGGACCACGGCGAGCAGCACCAGCACGGCGCGGTCGAGCAGCGCCGCGTCGCCGCCGGCGAAGCCCTCGTCGACCAGCTTGCGCAGCCCGAAGCCCATGGCCAGCACCGTCGCCGCCGCCACGCTGAGCGCTGCCAGGGCGCCGGCCACCACCCAACCGTAGGGCCGGACGAAGCGCCAGAGGTAGGCGAGCTGGCCGACGTCGCGGCTGGTCGGCCGCTCGGCCCCGCCGCGCCCTTCGGCCCCCGCGCGGCGCATCAGCCGAGCCTCCGCACGCGCCGACAGGCGGCGGACGGCCGGAGGTCGAAGCAAATCGGCCGAAGGTGCGGTCTCGGGACCATGGCAGGGCATTCTTTCGCTGCGCTGGCGGACCGGCTATGCCTAACGCAAAGGAAGGGCCGCCACAACACGCCTGCCGCCCCCCGCAGGGCAATCGCGCGAAGCCCGCATCTTCTTCCTCCCCCCTTGCGGGGGAGGATCGAGGAGGGGGGACAGGCGGCTTCGATCGGATCAACACCTCCGGACGCTGTGCGAGGGGCCTTGTCCACCCCC
>JAOUCL010000088.1 GCA_029859805.1 Rhodospirillales bacterium
CCGACGCCCTCGAGCTGCGGGGCGCGTCGCTGGACCTGACGGCCCGGCTGCCGAAGGCCCATGTGGTGCTGGACCGGTTCCTGGAGACCGAGCTTCCGGCCCTCGACGTGTCCCTGGAGGCGCGTCTCCTGGCCGACGGCCAGTCCTGGCGGGCAGACGACCTCGACTTCGAGATCGCTGCCGAAGGGGGGTGGTCACTGGCCGGTTCGGGTAGCGCCGAGCTGGATGCCAAGGAAGACGAGGTCGAGCTCGACAGCCTGGCGCTCGACGTCGCCCTGTCGGCGCCCGATACCGCGGTCTTCAGCTCGCTTGCCGGGCGCGAGATCGAGAGCCTGGGGCCGGTCACCGCCTCGGGCACCTTGAGCGGCGAGGGGAACAGCCTCGAGATGGCCAACCTCAGCTTTCGGATCGGAGAGAAGGAGCACTTTCTGCTGACCGGCGAGGGTCGCGTCGATCTGACCGGTCTCGGCGAATTCGCAGACGGCGGGCTCGCCGAGCGCCTGGGTGTCGACCTCGCCGCCAGAATCGAGGGATCGGGCGACGTGGTGGCCCGGGTGCTCTTGGGCATGGATTGGCCCGACCCGGGCCCACTGCGCACCGCCTTCCAGGTAACCGGCGACGGCCGGCAGCTCCGGCTGGCGCCCCGGGCCTTTGCATACGACGGCGACTCGGGAAGCGCCCTGCGGCTCGGCCCGACCGACGAGCGCTCGGGCGTGACCCTGGTCCTCGCCGAGGAGCCGGAAATCCGCGACCTGCGCCTTCCGCTTCTCGTTACGGCGCCCGGAACGGCGGCCCTGGGGCCATGGCTGGACGGTCGGTTCATGCCGGGCCTGGGAGAAATGACCGGTCGGGCGGTTCTGGTCGGCGGCGGGGAAGACTTCGGCCTGCACGACATCGTGCTGACCGAGGGCCCGGAGTCGCAGCCGCGCATCAAGGCCGCGGGCCGCATCGACGTGAAGGGGCAGGAGCAGATCGACCTGACCGCAGACTTCTGGGCGGACCTGGCGGAGATCGTCAATGCCTACCTGACCGTGCCGCTGCAGCCCCTGGGCGGCGTCAAGGGGCACGTCGAGCTGTCGAACGCCGACGGCAGCCTGGGCATCGAGATGCTGGAGGTGGCGACCCTGAAAGACGGCGACGCCCGCCTGAGGCTTTCGGGCGTGATCGACGACATCGAGCACTTCGCCGAGGCCGACCTGTCTCTCGAGGCCCGCCTGGCGCGCCTGGAGCTGGTCCGCCGGGCCTTTGAGCCCGACTGGGACGGCAAGGGCAAGAACGCCTTCTGGCAGCAATCGGCGAGCTTCGACGGCCGCCTCCTGGCCCCGCACTTGGCCCGCTTTGCCTCTCTCGAGGGCAGCGGCAACCTGGGCAGCGGCGAGCTGCTCGTCGACCTCAGACTGCACGATCTGGACGAGCGGCCGGTCGTCAACGGCGCGATCTCGCTGTCGCGCCTGAACCTGAGCGAATTCGGCGTCGATCTTTCGAACGGCAGCGGCGACGCGGCCGGGACCGATTCGAAATGGCTGTTCCCGGACACGCCTCTCGACCTGTCGCCGTTGGAGGGGGCGTCGCTCGATCTGACGATCGCGGTGGACGAAATCATCGATCCGCTCGTGAGCATGCAGCGGATCGACGCGCACCTGGTCTGGAACGACACGATGCTCGCGCTGCAGCCCGCGGTCTTCGTCTACGAGGGCGGGCACGTCAATGTCGACCTGGCCACCGATTTCACGGAGGATCCACCGGCGCACAGGTTGACCATCGTGGGCGACGACATGGACCTGGGCAACTTCCTTTCGCGCTTCGGCGACGAGCGGCCCCTGGTCGAAGGGAAGCTCACCATCGACTCGCGGCTCGGCGCGCGGGGGAGCAGCGCGCGCGAGATCGCGTCCAGCCTGTCGGGCGAGATGGCCTTCGCCCTCGAAAACGGTCGGCTCAATCACGCGAACCTGGAGCTGCTCGCCCCGGACACCTTCCATTGGTTTCTGTCCGCCTCGAAGGGCAAGTCGTACTCCGATCTCAGGTGCGTGATCGCCCACTTCCACCTGGCCGAGGGCGTGGCCGAGAGCGACAGCCTGATCGTCACCGCGCCGAAGGTGCACCTGGCCGGCAAGGGCAGGATCGATCTCGGCAAGGAGGAGTTGGACATCACCCTCGCCGCCCCGCGTCCGGCGTTGGCGCCGCCGGGACTGTCGAAGCCCGTGCGCTTTCACGGCAGCCTGGCCGCGCCGGACGTCCAGACCGCGACCGCCGGACATATGGCAGACCTCGGCCTGGCCGCGACGGGGATGGTGCTGATGCCCATGGTCTTCGTGCCATGGTATGCTGCCGGCTTCCTCTTCTCGCAGCTCGACGAGGTGGGCGAATACAGCCCCTGCCTGATCAACCCGGTGGTGGCGCAGGACGAAGGCAAAGGCGCGGTCCCGGTCGGCCGGTGGGTCGGCTCGAACAACGACTGGACCCTGACGCTGACCTTCAAGGGACGAGAGGCGAAAGGCAGGATCAGGCAGGAGAAGGGCAGCACCAAGATCACAGGAACGGTGAAGGGCGAGATCAGGCCCGACGGCATCTTCGTCGGATGGACCGCCGGCAGGCAGGTCGGCGGCCGGAAGATCTTCGGCCCGATGGCACAGCTCGAAATGTGGGGCGGCACAAGCGGGGATGCTGCGAGCTTTGCCATGAAGGAAGCCGGTCAGCAGGCTGGCGATTGACGGCCGCCCATGCGCCCGCGCGTCCTCGCCCTGTCCTGTATCGCGATCGTCCTCGCGGCCGGCGGTGCGCTCAGCGCCTACTGGCTCTGGTCGGCCGACCGCCTGGCCGAGCGCATCGCCGCCTGGAGCGAGCAGCAGCGGGCCCGGGGCTACGAGGTTTCCTACCGGGGTCCCGTGATCGGCGGTTATCCGTTCGGCCTGACCGCGCAGATCGAGGAGCCGCGCGTGGCGTCGCCGCGCGGCTGGCGCTGGCAAGGTCCCGGCGTGAGCGGCCGGGCGGCGCTTTGGGACCCCTTCACCATCGAGCTCGATTTTTCCGGCCTGCACAGGCTGACCGAAACGCGAAGCGAGGCGGCCGCTCCGGTCGAGGCGGAGGGCGAGCGGGCGACCGCCGTGGTCCATCTGCAGAGCAGCGGCCGAATCGACCGCGCCAAGGCCGAGGTCGCCGGCCTGACGATTCGCCGCTCCGGCGAGGTCCTTACCGCCGAGCGCGCGGCCGTCGGTCTGGGACCGCTACGGCCCGCCGCCGGCGGCCGGCCGCAGGAGCTGACCCTGACCGGCGAGGCGGGCGGAATCACCCTGCCGGAAGACGGCGCGGGCCCGCTCGGCCCCGCCCTGCAGCGGCTCGCCTTCGCGGCGGCGCTGCAGGGCGAGATCCCGCCGGGCGAGCGGCGCCGGATGCTGGAGCAGTGGCGCGACGCCGGCGGCAGCCTGGAGATCGGCCGGCTGGATCTCGAATGGGGGCCGCTGGCGCTGGAAGGCGAGGGGGCGATCGGCCTGGACCGGCGGCTGCGCCCGGAGGGCGAGATCGCCGCCCGCATGAGCGGGCTGCCGGGAACCCTGGACAGGCTGGTGGCCGCGGGGCTTCTGAAGGCGGACCGGGCGCGCCTCGTCAAGATCGCGCTACGCGTGCTCGCCGACGGCACCGACGGCGAGGGTCGCCCGGTGGTCGCCCTGCCGATCACTCTTCAGGGCGGCCGGCTGTACCTGGGTCCGGCGCCGGTGTTGCGGCTTTCTCCGGTTCTCTAGCGTCGAAGGTGCCGGCCTGATGGGCCTCGATCACGCCACTGCGGATCTCGCGCGTGCGCCGGAACCAGGCCTCCAGCACCTCGCCCTCGCCCCAGCGGATCGCCCGCTGCAGCGCGGTGAGGTCCTCGGAGAAGCGCTGCAGCATCTCCAGCACCGCCTCGCGGTTGTTGAGGAAGACGTCGCGCCACATGATCGGGTCCGAGCCGGCGATGCGGGTGAAGTCGCGGAACCCGCCGGCCGAGAACTTGATCACCTCGGCGCGGACGCTCTCCTCCAGGTCGGCGGCCGTGCCGACGATCGTGTAGGAGATGACGTGCGGCAGGTGCGAGGTGATCGCCAGCACCTTGTCGTGGTGCGCCGGGTCCATGATCTCGATCGTGCTGCCGCAGGCGCGCCACATCGCCGCGACCGCTTCCACTGCTCCGGCGTCGGTCCCGGGCGGCGGCGTCAGGATGCACCAGCGGTCCTCGAACAGCTCGGCGAAGCCGGCCTCGGGGCCCGAGTGCTCGGTCCCGGCGACCGGATGAGCTGGCACCAGGTGCACGCCTTCGGGGATGAAGGGGCCGAGGTCGCGGATCACCGCCTGCTTGACCGAGCCGACGTCGCTCACGATGGCGCCGGCCGCGAGGTTTGGCGCGATCGTCCGGGCGATGTCCTCGTAGGTGCCGAGCGGCGTGCAGATCACGACCAGGTCGGCGCCCCGGACGGCTTCGGCCGGGTCCTCGTGCATGCTCTCGGCCAGGCCCAGCTCCATGGCCTTGTCCCGGGTCGCCGCGCTGCGGGCGCAGCCGGTGACCGCACCGGCCAGGGCCTTGCGCTTCAGCACCCGCGCCAGGGACGAGCCGATCAGGCCCATGCCGATAATCGCGACGCGCGCGAAGGGCGGCTTGGCGGCGCCCTTGCTCATGCCACGAAGCCCGCGAGCGCCTCGGCCACGGCCCGCATGTCCTGCTCGGTGCCGATGGTGACGCGCAGCGAATCGCCGAGGTCGTAGGCGCCCATGCCGCGCACCAGGATCCCCTGTCCCTTGAGGTGCTCCGCCGCCGCCGCGGCGTCGCGGCCGGGCCGGTCGGGGAAGCGCACCAGGACGAAGTTGCCGACGCTGGGCGGCACCGTCAGGCCGAGCCGCCGCGCCTCCTGGCTGAACCACTCGAGCCATCTCGCGTTGTTGTCCTGCGAGCGGGCCACGTGCTCCCGGTCGCTCAGCGCCGCCACGCCGGCGGCCTGTGCCGCCGAGGACACGTTGAAGGGCCCGCGCAGGCGGTTCAGCACGTCGGCCACCTCGGCGGAGCAATAGGCCCAGCCGAGGCGCAGGGCGGCCAGGCCGTGGATCTTCGAGAAGGTGCGGGTCATGACCACGTTGTCGAAGGCCCGGACGAGATCGGCACCCGCCTCGTAATCGTCGCGCCGGACGTATTCCGCGTAGGCCGCGTCGAGGACCAGCAGGACCCCGTCCGGCAGGCCCTCGCGCAGCCGCCGCACCTCGTCCGCCGGCAGGTAGCTGCCGGTGGGGTTGTTCGGGTTGGCCAGGAACAGCAGGCGCGTCCGGGGCGTGACCGCCTCGAGCAGCGCGTCGACGTCGGCGGTCAGATCGCGCTCCGGCGCGGTGACCGGCGCGGCGCCCGCCCCCTTGGCGGCGATCGCATACATCAGGAAGCCGTGCGCGCTGTACAGCACCTCGTCGCCCGGCCCGGCATAGGCGCGCACCAGGAGGCCGATCAGCTCGTCGATGCCGCTGCCGCAGACCACGCGGTCCGGTTCCACGCCGTGAGCCTCGCCGATGGCCTCGCGCAGGGCGCGGGCGCCGCCGTCGGGATAGCGGTGCAGTTCGTCCTGCTCGGCCGCGTAGGCGGCGACGGCGCGCGGGCCGGTCCCCAGCGGGTTCTCGTTGGAGGCCAGGCGGATCACCCGGTTGGCGCCGGGCAGCTTGGCCTCGCCGCCGATATAGGGAGTGATCTCGAGGATTCCGGGTCGCGGCGTGAGGTGCATCAGATGGTCTCCTGCTCGCCCTAAGGCGCGAGTTCCTCGGCCGAAAGCGGCACGGCGTAGGCGCCGACGACCCACGACTTCAGCGGCTCGCCGTCCTGTACGAGCCTGGCCAGACGCCGGTCGTCGTCGGCCAGGAAGCCCTCGACCTCGATCAAGTGCAGGCGCTGGTCGGGCTGATCCTCCCAGTGCTTGACGTCCAGCACGGGGATGCCGGCCGTGGCGAGCAGATCGACCAGCGCGTCGCGCGACACCTGTTCGGCAGTCTCCACGACGAGAAAGCTTCGGTCCAGCCCGCTCTCCTCGTGCGGCGCCATGGCCACGGCCAGCCCCTCGACCCCGTCGCCGAGCGAGGGCTCCATGGATACGAAGGGCAGGCGCGCGACGATGCGCGGCGTCTCCCGGCTGTTGCTCGCCAGGCTGCGCCACCAGGGATCGTCGTCGTCGCTCTGCGGCAGCGGCAGGACGCCGACCGTGGCCCGCCCTTCTGTAACCGCGCCCAGCACGCCCACCTCCGATTCATAGCCGGTCAGCGGCGTCAAGGAGCCGAAATGGTCGCGCGCCCGGCTGCGCAGGTCGGGACCGCCCTCGGGCGTGTAGACGGCCACCGCCTGCGGGCCCTGCAGTTCGGTCAGCGCGGCGATGATGTCGCGCCACATGCGCGCGACGACCGGCTTGGGGAAGGGCCCGCGGTGGCGCGCCATCAGCCGGCGCAGAATCCGGGCCTCGCGGCCGGGCCGGATGTGGGCGGTATCCTCGCCCTTGGCCGCGCGGACATCCTCGACGATCTCGGTGCGGCGCATCAGGAGGTCGTGGAGCGCGTCGTCGATCTCGTCGATCTCGCGGCGCAGGTCGTCGAGGCTTGTCTTGGCGGCGGGCATGAACGTGGGCGTCCGGTCAAAGGGCGAGTAGAGATAGTCCGGGGCCGCGGCAAAATCAAAGAAAACCGTTTGACGGAAAGCCTTGGCGCGGGACCGGACGGCCGGTCCGGGACGGCTTCCGACGGGAGCCTAGGCGCCTTCGTCGCCCGGGGTCCGGCGCGCGACATGGGGCATCGACACGACGACCGGACGGCTGCGGCGCGGCCGTTCGCGCGCGGGGCTGGCCGCGTAGAGCTGCTTGCCGGCCTCGATCATGATCACCCCCGAGAAGGTCGGGAACCAGCGCCGCCCCAGCCGCTCCCAGGCGACCGCCGAACGCAGCAGCCAGCGCCAGCGGGTGGGCGGAATGTAGAGCGCCCGCTCGCTGCCCATCGGCGTGAACTGGTTGTCGCGCAGGACGCGCGAAAGCTGCGTCCGGCTGTAGGGGTGGCCCCAGCCGAAGGGCGTGCGGTCGAAGCGCGCCCAGATGCCCCGGCGGTTGGGCACCACCACCAGCAGGCGGCCGTCGCCGGTCAGCACCCGCCAGATCTCGTGCAGCATGTCGCGCAGGTATTCGCTGCTCTCCAGACCGTGCACCAGGAGCACCCGGTCGACCGAATAGTCGGGCAGCGGCAGGAAGGTCTCCTCGGCCAGGGTCACGGCGCCGGGTCCCTCCCGCGGCCAGTGCAGCACGCCCTGGCCGGCCGGCATGCAGGCGATGACCCGTTCGGCCTCGCCCTGGAACTGCCTCAGGTAGGGTGTCGCAAAGCCGAGGCCGAGCAGGGACTGGCCGCGCAGGTCCGGCCAGAGGGTGCGCAAGGCGCGGCGGATCGTGTGCCGCGCCACCTGGCCCAGCTGGCTGTCGTAGAAGTCCTTCAGATCGACGACGTCGCTCCACATAGCGGCCGCAGTCTAGCACCTCCCGGCCGGGTTGTGAAACCTGCCCCTTCCGGCGCCCCGGGCCACGGTGCTACTTTGCTTCACTCAGGAACAGGAGGATGTCCCGAGATGAAGCTGCGCTACTCGCCGACCAGCCCCTACGTCCGCAAGGTCGCCGTTGCCGCCCTGGAGACCGGCCTGGACGGCCGGATCGAGCGGATCGAGACCGACGTCTGGAACCCGGAAACCGACATCGCCGAGGACAACCCGCTCGGCAAGGTGCCGGCGCTGGTCACCGACGAGGGCATGGTGCTCTGCGACTCGCCGACGATCTGCGACTACCTGGATTCGCTGCACGACGGCCCCCGGCTGGTCCCGGCCGAGGGCCCCGGGCGTTGGCAGGTCCTCAACCTGCACGCCCTGGCCAACGGCATCATGGATGCCGCCGTGGCCCGTGTCGTCGAGGTCCGCGCGCGCCCGGAAGACAAGCGCTTCGACGGCTGGCTCCAGCGCCAGACGCTCAAGATCGGCCGCGCCCTCGACGCTCTGGAAAGCCGGGCCGCGGCCGGCGGGCTGGACGGCCCGGTCACCTTGGGCACGATCACCCTGGGCTGCGCGCTCGGCTATCTCGACCTGCGCTTTTCCGAGGACGCCTGGCGCGACGGCCGGCCGGCGCTCGCCGCCTGGTACGAGGCCTTCAGCCAGCGCCCCTCGATGCAGGCCACCGTGCCGCCGGGCTGACCCGGCCGGGAGACGCCCCCATGAAGCTGCGCTTCTCCACCACCAGCCCCTACGTGCGCAAGGTCAGCGTGACCGCGATCGAGCTGGGCCTCGACGGCCGCATCGAGCGCGTGGCGACCAACACCATGGACCCGAAGAGCGACCACGGCGCGGACAACCCGCTCGGCAAGGTGCCGGCGCTGATCACCGACGACGGGGAACGGCTCTACGATTCGCCGGTCATTTGCGAGTACCTGGACAGCCTGGCGGAGGGCCCCAAGCTCTTCCCGCCGGCCGGCGCGGAACGCTGGCGGGCGTTGCGCCGGCAGGCGCTCGCCGACGGCATCCTGGACGCCGCGATCCTGAGGATGCTGGAGACCCGGCGCCGGCCCGAGGCGCTGCGCTGGGACGGCTGGGTCCGGCTGCAGAGCGGCAAGATCGCCAAGGCGCTCGACCAGCTGGAGCGCGAGGCCGATGGCTTGGACGGCCCGCTCACCATCGGCGAGATCGCGGTGGGCTGCGCGCTCGGCTACCTCGACTTCCGCTTCGCCGAGGACGGCTGGCGCGCCACGCGCCCGCAACTGGCGGCCTGGTACGACGGTTTCGCAAAGCGGCCCTCCATGCAGCAGACGGTGCCGAGGGAGCCGGCCTAGGCGATGGACGCCGCGGAGGTCATCCGCCGGCTCGGGCTCGCGCCGCACCCGGAGGGCGGGCACTACCGCGAGACCTTCCGCGACCCCGGGGCGAAGGGCGGACGCGGGGCGAAGGGCGGACGCGGGGCGAAGGGCGGACGCGGGGCCTCGACCGCGATCTACTATCTGCTGGCCGCGGGCGAGACGAGCCGCTGGCACCGCATCGACGCGGTCGAGCTTTGGCACTGGTACGCCGGCGCGCCGCTGGCGCTTGAGATCTTCAAGGAGGGCCGCGAGATCGAACGTCTCACCCTTGGCGCCGACCTGGCCGCGGGTCAATGCCCGCAGGCCGTGGTGCCGGCCCGGGCCTGGCAGTCCGCCCGCCCGCTGGGCCCCTGGACCCTGGTCGGCGGCACCGTCGCGCCGGCCTTCGACTTCGCCGGCTTCGAGCTGGCCCCCGACGGCTGGACGCCGGGCGCATAGCGCCCCTACGAGTTTCGCAGAAACGGCCCGGTCACACCAGGTGGCGCCGGCGGGTGAGCAGCAGGCGGTTATAGAAGAAGGCAATCAGGAGGCCGGTCACGAGGCCGTCGACGAAGGCCCAGACCGCGCCGGCGATGCTGCCGACGAAGGTCGGGCCGAAGCCGATGTAGAGGCTCGCCAGGGCGCCGGCGATCGGCACGCCCCAGCCGAAGAACGCGGCCAGAAGTCCGAGGACGAACACCATGATGGCCCAGGTGAGGCCAATGGCGAGCCCGAAGCTTACGACGCCCAACGTTGCGTGATGCTGATCCTGTGTCATTGCCCGACTCCTTGCAAGCCAGCGGATTGAGGGCGGCGGGATCCCGGCCCTTTCCCCATCATATGCGACTCCCGCAGCACGCGCACGGCCAGGCTGCGGCCTGGGCGTTTGCGGTCCCGGCGGCCTCGGCCCCAGGAACGGCGGCCGCTCAGCCCTCCGTCCCTTCGGCCGGATGAAAGCTCATGCCCTTGGCGCCGATGGCGATCGTCGTGCCCGCCTCGCCGCGCAGGATCGCGGCCGCGTCGCCGAGCGCGCCGATACCGGCGACCCCGCCGGTGGTCTCGGCGAAGCGGCAAGCCGCCTCCACCTTCGGGCCCATGGACCCGGCATCGAAAGCCGTCGCCTCTAGCGCCTGCGGCGCGGCGTGGTGGATCGCCCGCGCCTCGCTCTCGCCCCACTTGTCCCAAACCGCCTCGACGTCGGTCAGCATGAGCAGCGCATCGGCATCGAGCTGGCAGGCCAGCAGCGCGCTTGCCCGGTCCTTGTCGATGACCGCTTCGATCCCGACCAGGCCGCCGTCCGCGCGCTTGACCACCGGAATCCCGCCGCCGCCGGCACAGACCACGATCACACCCTTGCCGACGAGCAGATCGATCACGGCAATCTCGAGGATTTCCCTGGGCTGCGGCGAGGCCACCACGCGCCGGTAGCCTGCCCCGTCGGCCGCAATGGCCCAGCCCTGCGCGGCGGCGAGCCCTTCGGCCTCCTGTTTCGAATAGACCGGACCGATCGGCTTGCTGGGCGCCTGAAAGGCGGGGTCGGCGGCGTCCACCACGACCTGGGTCAGCAGCGTGACGACGCTCTGCCATTGCGGCGTCGCGTTGGCCAGCTCCTGCTCGATCATGTAGCCGATCATGCCCTCGGTCTCGGCGTCCAGCACGTCGAGCGGATAGGTCTCGCCCTTCTTGTAGGCCGCGCCCTGAAGCTCCAGCAGGCCCACCTGGGGGCCGTTGCCGTGGGTAACGACGAGATTGTGCGCCTCGGCGATCGGGGCGAGCGCCTGGGCCGCCAGGCGCACGTTGGCGCGCTGGTTCTCCGCGGTCGGGGCCTGTCCGCGGCGAAGCAGGGCGTTGCCGCCCAATGCGGCCACGACCCGCATGGGCCTAACGCCCGCGGGCCGCGGCCGGGACCGCGTTCATACTATGCATGCAAGCCTCCGTCTTGGAATTGCTCATGGGTTCGCTCGCGCGATGTCGCTGTCTTCGAGCCACCGGTCGACGATGCCGCCCAGGGTCGGCTCGCCCGCGTCCGCATATTCGTAGCGGGCCCGCACGACCGGCTTGTCGAGCCCGGGCAACGCCGCGATGTCCGCCGGCGTGCCGCTGACCACGAGGTCGACCTCGGCCCGGTTGATCGTCTCGACAAGGGCGGCCACCTGCCCGGCGCCGTAGCCGACCGCCGGCAGCACCGGACCGATGTGAGGATAGTTCGCGTAGACGGCCTGGAGGTCCGGCGCCGCGTAGGGCCGGGGGTCGACGACCGCCGCGCCCTCGCAGGCGCTTGCCGCGACGAAGCCCGCGCCGTGGGGCATGCCGCCGTGGGTAATGCTGGGGCCGTCCTCCACGACCAGCACGCGCTTGCCGCGGACCGCCTCGGGCGCCTCCAGGCGGACCAGGGAGGCGGCGCGGACGACCGGCGCCTGCGGGTTGATCGCCCGCACCTCCTCGATCACCTGCGAGACCTGCGCCTCCGGCGCCGCGTTGACCTTGTTGACCACGACGACGTCGGCCATGCGCAGCGTCGCCTCGCCCGGGTAATGGGTGTCCGCCTGGCCCGGCCGCAGCGCGTCGGCGAGCACGATGCTCAGATCCGGCCGGATGAACGGGAAGTCGTTGTTGCCGCCGTCCCACAGGATGACATCGGTCAGCGCCTCGGCCGCCGCGAGGATGGCCGCATAGTCGACGCCGGCGAAGACGACCTGGCCGAGCGCGATGTAGGGCTCGTACTCCTCGCGCTCCTCGACCGTGCATTGGGCGGCGTCGAGGTCCGCCCGGCTCGCGAAGCGCTGCACGCGTTCGCGCATCAGGTCGCCGTAGGGCATGGGGTGGCGCAGCGCGGCGACGCCGAGGCCCCGCCCGCTCAGCCGCCCGGCCAGCCAGCGGGCCGTCTGCGACTTGCCGCAGCCGGTGCGCACCGCCGTGACCGCGATCACCGGGCTGGACGCGCGCAGCATGGTGCTGTCGGGCCCCAGCAGCCGGAAGTCGGCGCCGGCGGCGACCGCGCGCGAGGCCAGATGCATGACATGGGCGTGCGGCACGTCGCTGTAGGCGAAGATCACGTCATGGACGCGCTCCCGCCGACAGAGCGCGTCGAGCTCCGCCTCCTCCACGATCGGGATGCCCCGCGGATAGAGGGCTCCCGCGAGGGCCGCGGGATAGCGGCGCCCGCCGATGCCCGGGATCTGGGCGGCGGTGAAGGCGACGACCTCGACCGCCGGGTCGTCCCTATAGACGACGTTGAAGTTGTGAAAGTCGCGCCCGGCCGCCCCCAGGATCAGGATCCGCCGACGTGACTGTCGCTCTGCCATCGCTTCCTTCCCGGAACGCCGGCGGGCCGGAATCGCCAGGACGGTCCCGCCGCCCGATCATAATCGACGGCGCCACGCCGTGCACGACCAAGCTGCGACTACGGCCGCTTGCGTGACCGGCCCGAACGGAACGATTTCGGAGCGTTGATCCAGGTCATGGACAAGGCGTCCGTATGAGGAAAGGATTACCAAGATAAAGTGTGCATTGGCGCAGCCCCTGGGCGTCGCATCCAGGTTCGAGCATGGCCTCCGGCGCCCGAGGGTGCCCATAAACCTCGGTGCAGAGCCCATGCGACACCTCCTGCAAGTCCTGGCATTCGCCCTATTCGTACTCGCCGCTTCCGGCGCCGCCTTGACCGGGGCGCACGCGGGCCCGGAAATCACCGCCCAGGGATTCGACATAAGCCTGCCGCGCGAAGGCCGGCTTGAGCAGTTCGAAAGGCTTCGTATCCGCGTAGAGGCGGCGGAGCGGATCAAGGAGCTTTCCATCACGGAACGCTCCTACGAGGTCGATCTCGCGACCACCCTGGACAAGGCCAATTACCGTCTGTTCGGGATCGAGAAGAGACTGCGCCTCCACAAGGACGTAACCCTGAATTTTCAGACCTATATCAACGAAAGGATCGCCGCGCCCGGCGCGTATGAGTTCCTCATTCGCGTCGAGGACCACGAGGACGACGTCGCGACGGCCCGTCTGCTCGTCATCGTCGCGGCGCAGGAGGAAACGACGGCCGCCCGGACGGCCAAGCCCGTAAAGACCGGCGTCTTTCGGTTCGTGCGGGCCGGCCCCGGCCGGGTCGAGGGCGCGGAAGACCTCGGCATCACCTGGAAGACGATCGACGAGGTGGCGGTGGTCATCAGGATCGAGGCGCCAAGCGAAGGGGTCGCCTTCACCGAAAAGCTGGCCGCGCTCGACTACGACAAGATAACCGACATCGCCGACCTGGCGGACTTGACGGAGCCGGGCGCCGCATCAGTGGCCTCGGCCTACGTCGACTTGCCCACGGCGAACAATGCGGCCGCGGGACGACTCCTGGCGATCGATACGCCGGAGAAATACTTCCTGATGAAACTGGGCAGAAGCGAGACCTCGCTTTCGTCGAGCGGCACAACCGTTGTCTTGGAAGGTGAGTACAAATACTTCGAGAAATAGCGGGGAATGAGCCAAGGCCGAACCAACCTTCCGACCGACGCGACCACAAGGAGGGCCTTGCCATGAGCGGTTACGTGGAAAAGAGCATATCCAAGCGCCGCGACGCCGAGTCCGCGGCCAAGGACGTCCTGGCCTTGAACGAGGTCGGGCGAGTCCCCGACACCGAGCTGGTTCACGGCGCGTGGATCAGCAAGGCCCGCAAGAAGCTCAAGCGGAGGTCGATCGCCCATCCCCTGTTCGCCCTGCTGGTCATCTTCGCGATCCTCTTCGCGGGATCGGTCTACCTCTTCGAGAACATGGACATTCTGACGGGCCCGCTCTACGCGGTGAAGATCGTCATCACCAGCCTGTTCGCGGTGACCATGGGCTTCCTGCTCTCGATCTGGTGGTCGTCGACCTCCAAGTTCGACGAGAACCTGCGGGAAGCCGAACGGATAGACGTCGAGTATCGCGAGCTGTTGATGAGCTTCTCGGACAGCCTGTTCGATATCGTCAACGCCCTGAACACCCTGGCGTCCAAGCCGCCGCGGTCCTTCGTCGTCGCGACCGAGTTCCTGCTGGGCGAGTACGTGCACCTGCTGCAAAGCCGGCTGCAGCGCTACGGCGACCACATCGCGGGCCTCGGCTTCGACGCCACCGACTTCCTCGATGAGAAGATGCGAATCTTCGAGGGCACCAGAGAGCGCGCCAGCCTGTCGATCAAGGGCATGCCGAAGGAGCTGGAAACCGTCTTCATCGAAAACCTGAACTTGGACATCGAGCAGCTCTCGGACGCGGCGGCGAAGCGGCAGCAGAGACTGAGGGAACAGCTCGAGGAGCTCGGCGACCACAGCAAGAGCGAAGGCCCCGAGACGACTGCGCCCGAGGCCGGAAAGCTGGCCAGCTAGGGCCGAGATCCTCGGCCAGGCGGCGCGACGCGGCGCTGTCGAGACTCGTCGGCACGGTCCAGGTTTGGCCGGCGGCCGGCGGGTGACGTGGCGCGGGCGAGGCCGCCAGGCGCTCGTCTCTCCCCTATGCCTTTACGCCAAATCCCCGAACTCACCACCCAGCTGCCATGCTTCGAGACACCGCCCCTCATCCTCTGAGCCGCCACCTCGTGCTTCGAGACGCGACCTGCGGTTGCTCCTCAGCATGAGGTAAAATATCGATATAAAACACATCTCCTCGTCCTGAGGAGCGTTCGAAGAACGCGTCTCGAAGGAGCGGCCATGAGTCACCGCCCTCAGGACTTGGTATTATTCCCGAACGCCGGAAAGCCGAATCCGACAGGCCCGTTCCACCGGGCCGCAGGGCAATCGGGTGAAAGGCAAGAAAGCCTTCCCCCTCGACGGGGGAAGGTTTGGATGGGGGTGGACAAGGCCCCTCGCACAGCGTCCGGAGGTGTTGATCCGATCGAAGCCGCCTGTCCCCCCTCCTCGATCCTCCCCCGCAAGGGGGGAGGAAGAAGATGCGGGCTTCGCGCGATTGCCCTGCACCGGGCCGGCCTCCGCTTGCCAGTCCGCGGGGCGGGGCGTAGGGTGCGCGCCGGCCGGCTCATGGGGAGCGGCCGCTCGATCGAGGACGGGATATTGATGAGACGCGTGACGAGGCACTTCGCACTGATCCTTCTGGCCGCCCTGCTGGGCCACGCCGGCCCGGCCCTGGCCGCGCAGACCGACGCCAAGCTGGCGGCCACGGACCTGGCCCCGGGAACCGGGGCCGAGGCGGTGCGCCATTCGCGGGTCACGGTGCACTACACCGGCTGGCTTGCCGACGGCACCAAGTTCGATTCCAGCCTCGACCGCGGCGAGCCCTTCTCGTTTACGCTCGGCGGCGGCCAGGTCATCGCCGGCTGGGACATGGGCGTCGCCGGCATGAAGGTCGGCGGCAAGCGCGAGCTGGTCATTCCCCCGGAGCTCGCCTATGGCCAGAAGGGCGCCGGCGGGGTGATCCCGCCGGGCGCCACGCTGAAGTTCGAGATCGAGCTGCTGGCGGTCGCCGCGCCGAAATTCACGAACGTCGACAACGGCGCGCTCGAGGCCCTGCTCGAAAAGGGCACGCGGATCGTCGACCTCAGGCGCCAGGACGAATGGGACCAGACCGGCGTGATCGCGGGCAGCGAGCGCCTGACTGCGTTCGATGCCCGCGGCCAGTTCAACCGGGAGTTCCCGACCGCCTTCCAGAGCCTGGTCAAGCAGGACGAAGAGGTCATCGTGATCTGCTGGCAGGGCCACCGCTCGTCCATGATCGCCAACATGCTGGCCGAGCAGGGCGGCTACACCAAGGTCTACAACGTGACCGAGGGCATCCAGAAGTGGCTCAAGGACGGCAAGCCGGTGGTGAAGAAATAGGGGGCGGGGGTGCGCTGATCTTGCCGGGCGGCCGCGCTGGACCGGACGGCCGCCACCCCAAACGTGCGAAAGATTCTGGACACCACCCAATCCTCAACGCACTCGTGCGTTCAGGCCAAAGTTGGAACCCGGAACACCCTTGACAGAAACACAGTCGCTGACTCTGTCTAAGCTGGCGGCCTCGGCCAACATCCGGGCTTTGACTTCCGGTGCTGGGGGTACTGCTCCCGTGGCTGGCCCCGGTGAGGAACAGCCGGGTATAGCCAATACCGGAAGTTCGCGATGCTTCCGGTGAGGAGCCCTACAGGCGGATTGATGGCCTCTAGTCCATGAGGAAGATTCTTGAGCTGCGGCTCCAAATCTCATCTGGTTTGATATAAAGGACGGTGCATTCTTGCCCTAAGCTGACGAGGTTCGCCCCCATGCGCTTCGATATCTACAAGTCTGCCCAGAAAATCAGTATGTTGTTTGATCAGGTTCCCAAGCAGAAACTCGATCAACTGGCCGTCGAACTCAAGATAGATCTCAAGGTATTCAGCGCGACTGCATCGACTCGGGAGCCAGATGCAAAGGGACTTGACGAGAAACTCTCAGTAGTGCTGGCCGCACTGGAAAGGGAAGGGCAAATCGGCACTGCTGACCAACCGCGCTCATACTTCCGCGGGGAGTTACCAATGATATGGGGCGATCTAAACCTACCGAGCAATGCAGAGGACGAGTCATCGTGGATACCGCGCTCGATTATTTTCTGCGGAAAGACCACCAACGGGACCGCAATCGCTCTGGTCGGATCACATCGCTATCTTATTGGAAGCGACGCGTCTCAGACCGCCACAGCTTTTTACATCAAACCATCCACGGCCTTTCGTATTGCGGCTGCTCTTGAATCGGACATCGACCCTTCTGACAATATCTATCTTGAAGGGCTGATCGAACCTCAATGGCATGAAAGTCCGGTCCAACAGAATCTCGAATTCGTTGCCAAGACTTTTCTTAACCTGGATGGAAAGATAATTGGGTCTCCACTCTACGTTGCCCTTAAGTGACCTGAAGTCGGGATTGAGCGGAGTTCATACCGTTGCCGGGTATCCCAACGCAATAAGATTGCGCCCCATGTTCAGCAGAACGGCACAACCAGCACGCACCGAGCCGCCACCGACCCGAACTGAAGGGGTGTGAGTCCGAAGAGCTCATCTCCGGGAGTCCCAGCGCCGACCGAGTCAGATCTGCTGTTTGGGAAATAGCAGTCGAAATCAGTGCAGATTTCCGCTTAGTGATCTATTGCCGACCTGGTTTCGGAGCTTGCAAACAGTCTTGGTGTAGCCAACAGCGGTCATTGCCAACTTTAGACTTCGTATCCCAAATCACTTCGCCTCACAAGTCTTGGCGGGCTCTCCTTGTTCACGAAGATTCGCGG
>JAOUCL010000334.1 GCA_029859805.1 Rhodospirillales bacterium
GTCAAGGGTGCCGTTTGCCGCGGTCTTCGTATCGGACATGGTCTTGGTCTCGTCGGTTGTTTTCTGGCTGGGTTCCCGGGCGGCTCACCCCAGTTCCTGTTCGAGCTCCGGAACGGCCTTGAACAGGTCGGCGACCAGGCCGTAGTCGGCGACCTGGAAGATCGGCGCGTCTTCGTCCTTGTTGATGGCGACGATGACCTTCGAGTCCTTCATGCCGGCCAGGTGCTGGATGGCGCCCGAGATGCCGATGGCGATGTAGAGGTCGGGCGCGACCACCTTGCCGGTCTGGCCGACCTGATAGTCGTTGGGGACGAAGCCGGCGTCGACCGCCGCGCGCGAGGCGCCCACGGCGGCGCCCAGCTTGTCGGCGATCCGCTCGAGCATGGCGAAGTTCTCGCCGTTCTGCATGCCCCGCCCGCCGGAGATGACGATCCGGGCGCTGGTCAGCTCCGGCCGCTCGGACTTGGTGAGCTCCGCCCCGAGGTAGGTGGCGAGCGCCGCGTCCGCGCCCGCCGCCACGCTCTCGACGGCGGCCGAACCGCCCTCGGCCGGAGCCGGATCGAAGGCGGTGGTGCGCACGGTAATCACCTTGACCGGGTCGCCCGACTTCACGGTGGCCATCGCGTTGCCGGCATAGATCGGCCGCACGAAGGTGTCCGGGGCCGCGATCCCGCTGATGTCGGAGATCTGCTGGACGTCGAGCAGGGCCGCGGCGCGCGGCATCACGTTCTTGCCCGAGGTCGTTGCCGGCGCCAGCACATGGCTGTAGCCCTTGGCCAGCTCGGCGATCAGCGGCCCCAGGTTCTCGGCCAGGCGGTGCTCGTACACGGGCGCGTCGGCCAGCAGCACCTTGGCGACCCCGGGTATGGCCGCCGCGGCGTCCGCGACCGCCGCGCAGCCCTGGCCGGCCACCAGAACGTGGATCTCCTCGGCGCCGGCGACCTCCTTGGCCGCGGTCACCGTGTGCAGCGTCGCCGGCTTCAGCTCCGCGTTGTCGTGTTCGCCAATGACCAGCACGCTCATCAGATCACCTTTGCCTCGTTCTTGAGTTTCTCGACCAGGTCGGCCACGCTTTCCACCTTGACCCCGGCCTTGCGCGCCGGCGGCTCGACGACCTCGAGGACTTCCAGGCGCGGCGCCACGTCGACCTCGAGGTCCTCGGGGGTCAGCTGCTCGATCGGCTTTTTCTTGGCCTTCATGATGTTCGGCAGCGAGGCGTAGCGCGGCTCGTTCAGGCGCAGGTCCACGGTGACCACGGCCGGCAGTTTCAGGGACAGGTTCTCCAGCCCGCCGTCGACCTCGCGCGTCACCTTGGCGGCGCCGTCGGCCAGCTCCAGCTTGGAGATGAAGGCGCCCTGCGCCCAGCCGAGCAGCGCGGCCAGCATCTGGCCGGTCTGGTTGTTGTCGCCGTCGATCGCCTGCTTGCCCAGAATCACCAATTCCGGGCTCTCGCGCTCGACCACGGCCTTGAGCAGCTTGGCCACAGCCAGCGGCTCGAGCGCCGCGTCGCTCTGGATCAGGATGCCGCGGTCGGCGCCCATCGCCAGCGCCGTGCGCAGCGTCTCCTGGGACTGGGCGACGCCGGCCGAGACCGCGATCACCTCGCTGGCGGTGCCTGCCTCCTTGAGGCGCACGGCCTGCTCCACGGCGATCTCGCAGAACGGGTTCATCGCCATTTTCACGTTGGTCAGCTCGACGCCGCTCTTGTCCGCCTTGACCCGGACCTTGACGTTGGCGTCGATCACCCGCTTGATCGGAACCAGGACTTTCATCGCTCCCAAGCCACCCCGCACTGCACAATGAAAATGAAAGAAAAACGCCGTGGGGCGCCCCGCCCGCACGACCACCCAGGGCCATCACGCCGCCCATTTCGCAGGCGCACAATAGGAGCATGACAGAACAGTGTCAACGCCGCGAAAGGCAAAGCCCCGCCTAGGTTTCAGCGGTGCGCGCCGGGCCTCCACAGGACATCCTTCGCGCCCCCGTCGTTGACGTGGCGGGCCAGCACGAAGAGCAGGTCGGAGAGGCGGTTGAGGTAGCGCAGCGCCTCGGCGTTGACCGCCTCTTGCGTGCTCAGCACCGTCGCGTCCCGCTCGGCGCGGCGGGTCACGGTGCGCGCCAAGTGCAGATAGGCGGCGCCCGGCGTGCCGCCCGGCAGGACGAAGGATTCCAAAGGATCGAGGTCGGCGTTGATGCGGTCGATCTCGGCCTCGAGGCGCGTGACCTGGGCGGCGGAGATCCGGAGCGCCGGCTTCTTGGGATCGTCCGTCTGCGGCCGGCACAGATCGGCGCCCAGGTCGAAGAGGTCGTTCTGCGCGCGGGCCAGGATCTCGTCGACCGCGCCCTCGCAATGCAGGCGCGCCAGGCCGATGCAGGCGTTCGCCTCGTCGACCGTGCCGTAGGCGGCGACCCGAAGGTCGTGCTTGGCCACGCGGCTGCCGTCGCCCAGCGAGGTCTCCCCCTTGTCGCCGCCGCCGGTGTAGATGCGCGTGAGCTTGACCAAGGGCTCAGCTCCCTAAAAAAGGGGACACAATACTTTTTTCCAAAGTGAAAAAGTATTGTGTCCCCTTTTTTGCCTTTTTCGGCCGTGCCATGTGTCAGCCCCGGCTGAGCCACATGGCGAGCATGAAGATCAGGATCGCCGAGCCCTGCAACGCGACCCGCCAGCGCATCAGCTTGTTGCCGTACTTGCGGTTGAACTCGCCGCCGCGCGCCATGGCGAACAGCCCGGCGAAGAGCACGGCGACGACGGCCAGCATGGCCGCCGCCAGAATGAACGGAACGTAGCTTTCCATGGCCCAGATATAGCGCGCGCCGGCGACCCGGGCCAGCGGAGAGTTGATCTCGGCCGGTCTGCGCCATGGACAGCCTGGAGCCGGCGGGGCATAGTCCGCTTGCCTTGCACACCACGAAAACGACGACACGGGAGCTGACGGACAAACCCATGGCCAGCCAAGGAGAACATCACTACACGGTCAAGACGGTCTGGACCGGCGCCGAGCAGGGCCCGGCCCGCGACTACAAGAGCTATTCGCGCGCGTACCGGTCCGAGATCGCCGGCAAGCCGCCGATCGACGGCTCGGCGGACCCGGCGTTTCGAGGCGATCCGGCCCGGCACAATCCGGAGGACCTGCTGGTCGCGTCCCTGTCGGCCTGCCACATGCTTTGGTATCTGCATCTCTGCGCGGTCAAGGGCGTCACCGTGACCGCCTACGAGGACTCGGCCGAAGGCACCATGGTGGCCGAGCCGCACAACGGCCGCTTCACCGAGGTCGTCCTGCACCCGGTCGTCACGATCACGCCGGACAGCGACGCCGAGGCTGCCGAGGCCCTGCACGAGCGGGCCCACGCGGAGTGCTTCGTGTCCAACTCGGTCAATTTTCCGGTGCGCTGGGCCGCGAAGATCGTCAAGGCCGAGGCACCCGCCGCCTGACCTCCGCGTCGCATACCAGATCCAAGAGATGCCGACCCAGCCAGCATGCTTCGAGACGCCGCCTCCGGCGGCTCCTCATGCTTCGTCCCTCGACAAGCTCGGGATGAGGAGGCTCAGCATGATCAGCATGAGGTGAGGTGCTGATATGAAACACCCATCCTCATCCTTGTATGGGGTTTTTGGTGTCAAGTGCTGAATTTGGGTGGTGGCCGGCGCGCGCGGTTGGTTTGACGATCGGAGGGGAGCCCGCCTTGTGGGCGCGAAGGCTCGCGCCGCAGCCTTGTATTCGGTGGATCTGGATGATCCAAACCATGATGCAGTCATACGCATCGGCGGCGAGGCTCCGTGGCGGCGGTCCCATTCTGAGCAACGGCATGGAAGCCATGGATGAGGTCGGGTCACCGCCACCTCGGATCGTCAGGACCGGCCGGGTGCGGCCCGGCGGTCGGTCATGGGACGTGTTGTCCGGCGCCGGCCGGTCATGGCGCGGGCCGCAGGACGAGGCCTTCGGGTATCTCGCCGGTGGTCACCATCCGCCACAGGGCGATCAGCAGCTTGCGGGCCAGCGCCACGATGAAGGTCTTGCGAGACTTGCGGGTGGCGTCGGTCCGCGCCCGGTACCACTGGGCCAGCGCGCTGTCCGGCTGGAACCGCAGGAAGCGCCAGGAGAGCTGGATCATGATGCGGCGCACCCGCGGGTTGCCGGCGCGCGCCAGGCCCTTTTCCCGGCGCCGCTTGCCGCTCTCGTCGAGCGCGCCGGTGAGCCCGGCGTAGCGCGCCACCGCGCGTCGGTCGCGCAGGTCGCGCGACAGCACCTCGTGGACCAGCGTGTCGGCGGTCGAGATGCCGATGCCGACCATCTGGGCCAGCAGGCGCACCATCGCATGGGCCGGCTGGTCGGGCGCCTGCTGCAGCCGGGCAAGCCGGGCCGCCTCGATCGCCTTGATCTGTTCGCCCACCAGGGCCAGGCGCTGCATGTCACGGCGCAGCTCGGCCAGCGTGTTCGCCGGCAGCGGCACCCCCTCCGGCGTGCGCACCGCCTCCAGACGCTGCGGCGCACGGCGAAGCTTCGGGTTGAAGTCCCGCACCCCGAGGCGCGCCAGGGCGCCCTTCATCCGGTTCACCAGCCGGGTGCGCTCGCCCACCAGGGTCTCGCGCTCACGGTTCGGGCGCTTGGCGTCCTCCTCCTCCAGGGTGGGCACGGCCACCATGCTGCAATGCTTCGCCTCGCCGCGCAGCCAGCCGAGCAGAGAACGCTTCAGCAGGGCGAGGTCGAGACGATCAGTCTTCGCCCGGCGATGCTCCCGCGACACCGCCACGCTGGTCGGGTGAATGACATGGGCCTCCACACCGCGCGCCCGCAACCAGCGCACCAGCCAGAACCCGTCCCGTCCGGCCTCGTAGGCCACCACGATGCGGGTGATCCTGGCGCCGGCCTTCTCCGCCTCGTCGCGCCAGCGGTGCAGCAGCCGCAGCAGCGCCACCTCGTCGGCGGCCAGCTTCTTCTGCGGATCGCGCGCGAGCCCCGGCACAATCGCACCGACCAGCCAACTCGACTGGCTCATTTCGATCGCCACGATCAACGTGCTACCCTGGTCCAGGGCGACGAGGGACTTGCTCAAATCGTTCGGTTTCGGCATCAGATGCTCCATCGTTTGAGGTTGAGGCAACGATGGTCGCACGCCCTCGCCGCCCGCCCCATAGCATCTGAGCCTGTCGAAGGATGAGGAGCGTTCGAAGAAAGC
>JAOUCL010000335.1 GCA_029859805.1 Rhodospirillales bacterium
TCGGGTGGTGAAAGACTCCTTAAGCATCCCGGCAGAGTCTCAATCGGCCCGTCCCGAGTCGTCGGCCTGCCAGGGCAGGGCTCGGCGCAGCGCCCAGTCGACCGCGTAGTAGAGGCCCACGGCGAAAACGCCGAGGACGAAGAGGGCGGCGAACATCAGGTCGATCTGCATGCGCGCGTTGGCCTGCAGCATGAGGTAGCCCAGACCGCCGCTGCTGCCGACCCACTCGCCGACCACCGCCCCGATCGGGGCGACCGCGGTGGCGACCCTGAGCCCCGAGGTCAGCGCTGGCAGGGCCGCGGGTATCCGGATGTGCCGGAGGATGCTCAAGCGCGAGCCGCCCATGGTCCGCGCCAGGTCGAGCCAGGCGGGTTCGGTCCGGCGCAATCCGTCGAAGAAGGCGGCGGTCACCGGGAAGTAGATGATCAGGGTCGCCATGGCGACCTTGGAGGCCATGCCGTAGCCCAGCCACAGCACCAGGATCGGCGCCAGGGCGAAGACCGGAATGGCCTGGCTGACCACCAGGACCGGCATGAGCCAATGCCGGGCCGGACGGAACCAGGCGATGACCAGGGCGCTTGCCATGCCGAGCAGGGTTCCCAGGGCCAGACCGAGCAGGATCTCCGCAAGGGTGAGGGTCGCGTGCTCCAACAGCTCGGGCCAGCGCGTGGCCAGCATTAGGGCCACCCGGGCCGGCCCCGGCAGAATGTATGCCGGCGCACCACTGATCCAGACCACCGCCTGCCATAGTCCGACGAGGACCAGCAGGATGATCACCGGGCGGAGCAGGCTCACGGTGCCTCCCGAGCTTGCGCCAGGCGTTTCAGCAGCTCAGCCTGATGGGTCAGCAGTGCGGGATCCGCCGGGTCGCGCGGCGGCTCGCCGGGCGGTTCGAGCGCCGCGTCGAGCCTCGCCGGCCGGCCCGCCATCACATGGACCCGGTGGCCGAGGCGCAGCGCCTCGAGCGGGTCGTGGGTGACCAGCAGCACCGTGCGGCCGGCCAGCAGCCTGGCGGCAAGGGCCTGGATCTCGTAGCGGGTGATGGCGTCGAGGGCCGAGAAGGGCTCGTCCATCAGGACGATCGGCCGCTGCTCCATCAGGGTCCGCGCCAAGGCCGCGCGCTGGCGCATGCCGCCGGACAGCTGCGCCGGACGGGCCAACGCGCTGTTGGCGAGCCGGACGCGCGCCAGAAGTTCCCGGGCGCGCGCCTCGAGGGCACCGGTCGTCGCTTCGCCGCGCAGGCGCGCACCCAGCAGGACGTTGTCCAGAACCGAGCACCACGGCAAAAGCAGGTCCTGCTGGGCCATATAGGCGATGCGGCCGGCAATCGGCGTGGCCCGGTGATCGGCGACACTGCCCTTGGCGCCGTGAGCCAGGCCGGCGATCAGGCGCAGCAAGCTGGTCTTTCCCACGCCAGAAGGACCGAGCAGACAGGTGGTCAGTCCGCCCGGAAGCTCGAGATCGAGCTCCTCGAACAGCACCCGGTCCTCGAACGCCAAGCCGGCAGCGTGGACGTGGAGAGATGGGGCGGGATCACCGCTTTTCGGTGGTATCGGGTTCTCGGACAGCGTGTCACCCTTGCTACACCTGTCCTGGACGAATCGGGTCCCAGGACGCGTTCAGATCTTCACCGTAGCACAGCAAGGCAGCCGCGGAACCAGAGCGTCGGCGATCGGTGTTGCGAGTGAATATTTAGTCTTTTATGCCTAATCTTTACACATAGTTTGCTGTCTTCTGCTATGAATCCGGGTGTGTTCCACCAACGGGGTCGAGGACGGCCTCAAACAGCGAGGACTCCGATCGGAAATGGGTGATGGCGGCGCAGCAACCGGCAAGACGGGCGGTACTGACGAATTGCCGGAGCGGCACAAAGACCCGCGCACGGCGGTTTTTTGCTCAGCCAAACTGGCCGCAGGAGGGCATAGCTGGGATTGCGAGGTGCTCGACATCTCGGTTGGCGGTGCGAAGCTCCGCTTCCGGACACCATTGGATCCAGGCGCAGAGTTACTCCTTACGGTCGAGCCCCATGGCACGCTGCCCGGGCGGGTGGCGTGGCAGAACGGTCAGTACCTGGGCATGGAGTTTGTCTGCGATCCCGACCAGACGGCCCGATTTGTCGGGGACGTCCTGGAAAATCCCGAGACCAACAAGGAGCAGAGGCATTATCCTCGGTCCTCGGTCCTGTGGTCGGGCCAGATCAGCACCAGCGGCCGGTCGGCCGATTGCCGCATCCTGAACATTTCGGCCCGGGGAGCGAAAATCCGCCTCTTGGAGCCGTTCGAGCCGGCCTCGGTGGTCAGCCTCAGGATCGATCGCTTCGGCGTATTTCCAGGCGACGTGCTCTGGCGGTATGAGGATTTTCTTGGCATAAGGTTTCGCGATGATCCAGGGGATATCGCAGAGATCTTCGGCGACGCGGCGCCAGCGTTGCGCCGGACCAACGGCTGACCCCGAACGGGCGGGACCTGCGCGGTTCATCGGCAGTGATATCTACCGGTCATCCAGCTACGGCGGGCACCACCCCTTGGCGATTCCTCGGGTCTCGACCTGCATCGACCTGTGCCGCGCGCTTGCTTGGCTTCCGGCCGAGGTCTACGTCGACAGCCCTCGGGCCACGCCGGTTGAGCTCACCCGTTTCCATGACCCGGCCTATGTCGAGGCGCTGATCGAGGCGGAGCGCAGCCAGCGCCCGCCGGCCGCCGTCCGCAAGCGCTTCAACATCGGACGCGACGGCAACCCGATTTTTCCCGAGATCTTTCGGCGCCCGGCGACTGCCTGCGGCGGGTCGATCCTGGGGGCCAGGCTCGTGCTCGACGGCGGCGTGGTCTACAACCCGGCCGGCGGCACCCACCACGGACGCCCCGACCGGGCCAGCGGGTTCTGCTACCTGAACGATCCGGTACTGGCCATCCTCGCGTTGCTCGACGGCGGGCTCCAGAGGGTACTCTACCTCGACGTGGACGCGCATCACGGCGATGGCGTCCAGGCCGCGTTCGCCGAGGACGGCCGGGTACTCACGGTCTCGGTCCACGAGACCGGCCGCTGGCCCATGCCGGCGGCGGGGCGGGAGGGTGGACTGGCCACCGGGGGGGCGCCTAGCGGCAGCGCGGCGGACCGGGCCGGGGGCATGGCGCGCAACCTGCCGGTTCCACAGGGTTTCAACGACAGCGAGATGGCCTTTCTGCTCGATGCGGCGGTCTTGCCGTTGGCCGAGGCCTTCGATCCGGAGGCGTTGGTACTGCAGTGCGGCGCCGACGCCCTCGAGGAGGATCCGCTCAGCAAGCTGTCGCTTTCCAATCTGGCGCTCTGGCAAGTGGTGAGCGCCGCCAAGAGCCTAGCGCCGCGGCTGCTCGTGCTGGGCGGCGGCGGTTACAATCCCTGGTCGGTGGGCCGCTGCTGGGCCGGCGTCTGGGCGACGCTGAACGGGTTCGACATTCCCGACCGGGTTCCGGCCGCCGGGGAAGCGGTGCTGCGCGGCCTCACCTGGCGGCACAGCCGAGGGCGCAGGCCGTCGGACCATTGGTTCACGACGCTTGCCGATCGACCCCGGCCGGGGCCGATCCGGCCGGAGGTGCGGGCCATGGCCCGCGCGGTGCTCGCACCGGCGGGCGGCTTGTGAGCGGCACGACCGCGGGCTATGTGTGCAGTATGAATTCCACGCTGGTCGCGCGCCTTGCGAACATCCTCCTGCTGGTGGTCCTCACCGCCTTGGCCCCGGGCCGTGCAGCGCTGGGCGAAACCGGTCTGGCGAGTTTCGAGCAGGACCAGCTGGTGATCGAGACCGCCGAGGGCGCGCGCCACGACTTTCTGATAGAGCTGGCGACGTCTCCGCAACAGCAGCAGCAGGGCCTGATGTTCCGCCGCGATATGGACGCGGATGCCGGCATGCTGTTCGTCTACAGTCGGGTTCGCGTGGTGTCCATGTGGATGAGGAACACGTACATCCCGCTCGACATGCTGTTCATCGCGGACGACGGAGTGATCGTAAGGATCGTCGAGCGCACGGTGCCCATGTCGCTCAAGACGATCTCTTCGGGCCAGAAGGTGCGGGGTGTTCTGGAGTTGAACGGTGGGACGACGGCGCGATTGGGCATTAAGCGCGGCGACCGCGTTCTCTACGGTGCGTTCGAATCCGGGTCGTGAAACCCGGGGCGGGTGTTCGCTTGGCCTTAGGCCTCCGGCTCCATCAGATCCTGTTCGAGCGCGCGCCAGCCTTCGCCGGCCGCCACCAGGCAGCTCATGCCCTGCGGCGTGGTGACGATGATCGTCCAGGTGTTGCCGTCGCCGGTGGACAGGACTTCGACCAGGCCGCCGGTATTGGTGACGCCGACCGCGACCGGGGACTCTTTGTACTTGCTGGCGAGCAGCGAGAGCACGCTGTCGCGGGTGTTACACTGGCTCTGACTCTGCGCTCCGGCAGCTGACGAGAAGACCGCCAGGGCCGTGCCGAGCAATAATGTCTTCCACATAGCTTGCCTCGTGCGTTGAACAACCAGATGGCCAAGAACACTATGACCGAGCTATCCAGTTTCGCAGGAAGGCGTAAAGATCACCTTAAACCCAAGTTAAAATTCGCTTAATCCTTGTATAGTGACCAGCGCGGGCCGGGCGTGCGCCGCAAAGCCTCCCTCTATCGCTTGCGGGCGAGCGTGAGGCCGTCGCCGATCGGAACGAGCGACAGGCTGACGCGTTCGTCTTTATGCAACTGGAGGTTTAGACTGCGGATGGTTTTCGTATCCGGATCCTGCTTGACCGGGTCGACCACGGCACCGTTCCACAGGACGTTGTCGACCGCGGCGAGCCCGCCTTTCCGGAGCAGCGCGAGACACCTTTCGTAATAGCCGTTGTAGTTTTCCTTGTCCGCATCGATGAATGCGAAGTCGAAGGTTCCCGCTTGGCCGTCGTCGAGCAGCGCGTCCAGCGTGTCGAGCGCCGGCGCCAGGCGCAGGTCGATCTTGTCGGCGATACCGGCCTCGGCCCAATAGCGGCGGGCGATGTCGGTGTATTCCGCACTGACGTCGCAGGCCACGATCCGGCCGTCCGCGGGCAGGGCGCGCGCGACGCAGAGCGCGCTGTAGCCGGTGAAGGTGCCGACCTCGAGCGTGCGTCGGGCGCCGATCAACTCGACCAGCAAGGCCATGAACTGGCCCCAC
>JAOUCL010000336.1 GCA_029859805.1 Rhodospirillales bacterium
CATCGTGAAGTAGAGGCTATCCACGTCCGGAATGTCGCGCAGCTGGCCGCGCGTGGCGTCTCCCGTTCCCGGCCGTTCCACCTTGATCACGTCGGCGCCGAACCAGGCCAGAAGCTGCGTGCAGGTCGGTCCCGACTGCACGTGGGTCATGTCGAGAATACGAACGCCCTCAAGCGCCTTGGTCATACCTTCACCTTCACGCTGTTGTAAGTTTCGACGTTGAGCTTGATAGTCACTTGTACATGGTCTGGGCCTTGGTGCCCGGCGCGTATTCGTTCGGGTCGACCCAGATGTTGATCACGGCGGATTTGCCGTCCCGCCGCACGGCCTCGCGGGCGCGGCGCAGCGCCGGTCCGATCTCGCCGGGATCGCGCACCTCCTCGCCGTAGCCGCCAAGCATTTCGGCGAACTTGCTGAACGGCACGTCGCCCAGCTTGTTGCCGACGTTGCCCCGCTGCTCGCCGTACTTGGAGATCTGGCCGTAGCGGATCTGGTTCATCGCCGAGTTGTTGCCGATCACGGCGATATAGGGCGCGCCGAAGCGGTTGGCCGTCTCCATGTCGAAGGCGGTCATGCCGAACGCGCCGTCGCCGTAGTAGCACAGCACCTCCTTCTGCGGGTGCGCCAGCCCACAGGCCATGGCGAAGCCCGTGCCCACGCCGAGGCTGCCCAGCGCGCCCGGGTCCATCCAGTTGCCGGGCCCGCGCGGCTGCACGGCCTGGGCGCTGATCGTGACCACGTCGCCGCCGTCGCCGATGTAGATCGTGTCGTCGGTCAGGAACTCGTTGATCTCCCAGGCGACGCGGTAGGGATGGATCGGCGCGGCATCGGAGAGAAACAGCGGCATCAGCTTGTCGGCCGCCTTCTGCTCGGCGGCACGCAGCTCGTCCAACCAGCCCGCGCGCTTGCTCGCCCCGGTGTCGGAGCGGCCGGTGGCCGCGTCGAGCACCGCCTTCAGGATCGCGCCCGGGTCCCCGACCAGACCCAGCGAAATGTCGCGGTTCTTGCCGACGGTCTTGTAGTCCATGTCGATCTGAACCAGCGTCGCCTTCTCGCTGATCCTCTTGCCGTAGCCCATGCGGAAGTCGAACGGCGTGCCGACGATCACGATGACGTCCGCGTTATCGAAAGCGTAGCGCCGGGTGCGGTTGAAATAATGCGGGTCGCCCGGTGCCAGCAGGCCGCGCGCGGCGCCGTTCATGTAGGCCGGCACGTTGAGCTTGCGCACGAGCTCGATCGCCTCCTCGTGGCCGCGGGCCATCCAGACCTGCGAGCCATAGAGGATCGCCGGCTTGTCCGCCTTGACCAGCAGGTCGGCGAGCTTTTCGATGTCGGCCGGATCGCCGATCGACTTGGCCGAGGCCCGGTAGCGCCCGGCGACCGGGATCACCGCTTTTTCGACCGGGACTTCGCGGTCCAGGATGTCGCGCGGGATCTCCAGGTAGGACGGGCCATAGGCCCCGGCGAAGCATTCGCGGGCGGCCATGGATACCATGTCGGCGACGCGCTCCGTCGAGCGAACCCCGGCCGCGAACTTGGTGATCGGCGCCATCATGTCGACGTGCGGCAGGTCCTGCAGCGAGCCCATCTTGTGCTGCGTCAGCGCGCCCTGCCCGCCGATATGCAGGACCGGGCTTTCGGACCGGAACGCCGTCGCGATCCCGGTCGCCGCATTGGTGCAGCCGGGACCCGCGGTCGTCACGACACAGCCCAGCTTGCCGGTCTGCCGGGCATAGCCGTCGGCGGCGTGCGCGGCCACCTGCTCGTGCCGCACGTCGATGATCCGGATACCCTCGTCCAGACAGCCGTCGTAGATGTCGATGATGTGGCCGCCGCAAAGGGTGAAGATCGTGTCGACGCCTTCGTTCTTGAGTCCCTTAGCGACCAGGTGGCCGCCCGAAATCACCTTTCCGGACTTGTCCTTCCTGGCCAGCGTGTCGGTCGCGGTTTCCGCCATGTCGTGCTTCTTTCCTTGTCAAATCCGGCGCCCGCGAAAGCGCCGCGTTATGCGAGATAGTCGACGTTCATCTCGACGTGGGTGGCGAGGTTCAGCGTGTGCTCTCGAACCAGCCGCTCGGCCAGCTCGGTGTTGCGGCTTTCCAGGGCCTCGATGATGTGCAGATGGTCGACGATCGAGCGGTTGGCCCGGTTGGCCTCGGAGATCGTGCGCGCCCGGATCGACCTCATGTGGATGAACAGGTTGTCCGCGATGTCCTTCAGCAGCTGGCATTTGCTCAGGCTGAGGATCGTCTGGTGAAACTTGATGTTGGTCTCCGAGTACTCGTCGATATGCGCCTGTATCTGGTCGCCCTCGAAGGTCGTGAACAGCTTGCGCAGAGAGGCGATCTCCTCGTCGCTGGCGTGAAGCGTGATCAACCGGGCCGCCATACCTTCCAGCGCGGCCCAGACCGTGATCATTTCGAGGATTTCTTTCTTGGTCTTGCGAACGATGTAGACGCCCTTGCGCGGCACGATGCGCACCAGCCCCTCCTGCTCGAGGCGGGCCAGGGCCTCGCGGATCGGCGTGCGGCTGATCGTCAGCTTCTCGGAGAGCTCGCGCTCGTCGAGGCGCAGTTCGGCGTCTTCCGCATAGATGTTCATGGAGGTGATCGCCTGCTTCAAGGACTCGTAGATCCTGTCCTTCAGGCTGAAATCAGCGTGGATCGGTTGAACGTTCAGTTGGGCGGTCGCCGTAGCCATCATAGATCATCCTTCAAGCCGTTTCGCGAAGGGTGTTTGGACAAACGCCGCCCCCAATGACCACAAAAAGCAACTGTGGTATACCATACACCAAGCCTCCAGCGCCCCGCAAGGCATAAGGGACGGGCCCGCCCCAGGGCGGCCTAGGCCGGGCGCCTCGCATATCTCACCATCTTCTGCAAAACCGGAAGAACCAAGAGCCCCAGGGCGATCACCATGATCACCCCGGCGAAAGGCCGCTCGAAGAAGATCGCGAAAGAGCCGTTGGAGATCAGAAGCGACTGCCTGAGCGCCGGCTCGGCGAGCGGGCCGAGCACGATGGCGAGCACGGCCGGCGCCAGAGGATAATCGAGCTTGCGCATGAGATAGCCGACGATCCCGAAAATCAGCATGAGCCAGACATCGTGCATGTCCTGCGTCGGCGCGTAGCCGCCGACGATGCAGAGGACGAAAATGATCGGGGCGAGGATGGTGAAGGGCATCCGCAAGACCCAGATGAAGGCCGGGATGAAGGCGACGTTGATCAACAGCGCGAAGAGGTTGGCGGCGTAAAGGCTGGCGATGAGGCCCCATACGAAATCGCTGTGCTCGACGAACAGCAGGGGGCCCGGCTCAAGGCCCCAGATCACCATGCCCCCGAGGAGGATCGCCGTGGTCGGCGAGCCCGGGATGCCGAGGGTGAGCATAGGCAGCATGGCGCCGGTGCTGGCCGCGTTGTTGGCCGCCTCGGGCGCGACCACGCCATCCACGTTGCCCTTGCCGAAGGACCCGGGGTCCTTCGAGATGGTCTTGGCGACGCCATAGGCCATCAGCGAACCGGGGGTCGCGCCCGCGGCCGGAAGAATGCCGACGAAATAGCCGAGGAACGAGCCCATGAGCATCGTCTTGATGCTGCTCTTGAGCCCGATCACGCCGTCGATGATGCGGCGCAGCGACATCGTCGCCTGGGAGATCGACATCTTCCCCCGGCTCACCTCGACGGTCCAGAGCATCTCGCCGATGCCGTAAATGCCGATCGCCAGCACCAGGAAATTGATGCCGTGGTAGAATCCGGGCAGGCCGAAGAAGATGAGGCGCGGCTGGCCGCTGATGATATCGAGGCCCACGGCGCTCATCGCCAGCCCGATGAAGATCGAGAAGAGAGTCTTGGGAATGTCGTCGCCCCCCAGCCCGATGAACGTGGCGAACGCGAGCACCATGAGCGCGAAGATCTCCGGCGAGCCGAAGGTCAGCGCGATCTCCGCCAGCGGCGGCGCGAACAGCGTGAACAGCACCACCGAGATCGTGCCGCCGACGAAGGAGGCCACCGCCGCGGCAATCAGCGCGACGTCCGCCTTGCCCTGGAGCGCCAGCGGCCGCCCGTCGAATGTGGTCGCCACCGCGGTCGACGCCCCCGGTATCCCCAGCATGATCGAGCTGATGGCGCCGCCGTACATGGCGCCGTAGTAGAGTGCGGCCAGGAAGATGATGGCCGATTCCGGCGGCACGAGGAAGGTCATCGGCAGCAGGATCGCCACCCCGTTGACCGAGCCGAGGCCCGGCATCGCCCCGACGAACAGGCCGATGGCGCAGCCGAAGACGACGAGCGCGAGGTTCAGCGGCTCGAACACGATGGCGAATCCGCCGGCCAGTAGATTTAGAATTTCCATCTTCGATCCCGCTCAGGGGTACAAGATCTGCTCGAGGTCCAGGCTTTGGAGCGTTTTCGACGAGACGCGGGCCCGCCCCGCGAGGCGGCGGCGCGCCGTGACTGCCATCAAAGGAATATGTCGTACAGCGGATAGAACAGCGGCTCGGTCAGGCCCTTCGGCAGGGTGATGTTCAGGGCGATCTCGAAAAAGAAGAAGGCTACGATCGGGGTGGACAACGCCACGGCCCCCGTCGTCGGCCAGCCGTGACGGCCGAGGAACCGCATGTAGAAGGCAAGAAACAGCGGCACCGCCCCATAGACGCCGACCAGGTGGATCGAGCCGATCATCACCGTGAGCGCCCCCCCGACGATCAGGAAGAGGGTGAGCGCCCGGCTGTCGAAATAGGCCTCGATAGAGCGGGACACCTCGCTGGTCCGCCGGAACCAGCGCAAAAGGATCCACAGCGTGCAGACCAGCATGCCCGCGCCGAGCCAGAATGGAAACGCCCCGCCGCCCGGTCCCTCCTCCGGGATCCAGCCGACCGGCAGCTCCGCGCTCTTCCACATGAGGTAGAGGGAGAAGAGCGCCATCACGACGGCCATGACGAACTCGGCGCGGCGCATGAACGCTGCCTCCCCCTCTTATCTGTCTACTTTGGTCCCGGACGGCGGATCTTACTTGATCTCACCCATCTTGGTGAGCATCTCCCGATGGTTTTCCTTCTCGCGGGCCCAATAGGCCTTGAGAGCGTCTCCTGTGAGGAATTCGCCCTGCAGGCTCTTGCTCTTCATGTAGCCCTGC
>JAOUCL010000337.1 GCA_029859805.1 Rhodospirillales bacterium
GTTACATGATCCGGCTCAAAGTAGAAGGAATGACGTGCCAACACTGCGTGAAGGCCGTGCGCGAGGCGCTGTCCTCGGTGCCGGGTGTCGACCAAGTGGCCGAAGTGGACCTGGAGAGCGGCGAAGCCCTGGTGGACGGAAAGCCCCAGGCGGAGGCGCTGCTCGCCGCTCTGCACGAAGAGGGCTACGAGGCGCGCGTGGCATGACGACGCGGGCCGACAAGACGGCGTCCCCCCATGACCACGGCCATGGGCATGCCTTGTGCCTGCACCCCTCGACGCGCGAAGACGCGCGCCGCCGCCTGCTCTCGGTGCGCGGACACGTCGAGGGCATCCTGCGGATGCTGGAGGACGAATCCGTCTATTGCGTCGACGTCCTGAAGCAGATCAAGGCTGTGGACGGGGCCCTCGACAAGGTCGGCGAGCTGATCCTGCGCAGCCACCTGCGCGACCACGTGGTCACGGCGCACGAGCGCGGCGACGAAAGCGCCATCGTCGAGGAGCTCATGGAGGTGTTGAAGTACCGCTGAGGGGGCCGGATGGCGCCGGGAAAACCGCCCGCAGCCATCGGCGACCCCTCATACTTCGACAAGCTCAGCATGAGGTAAATTATTGATATAACACGTATCTCCTCATCCTGAGCTTGTCGAACGATGGGCCATAAGTCACGAATTTCGAGGTTTGGTCCGAGACATGGAACAGAAGTTGAGCTTTGCCGTTCACGACATGACCTGTGCGTCCTGTGTGGCCCGGGTCGAGCGCGCGCTCGCGAAGGTTCCGGGCGTCCGCGCGGCCGAGGTCAACCTCGCCACGGAGAAGGCGAGCGTGACCGCCGACGCGGAGCAGACCGACACCGCCGCGCTCTTCGCCGCGGTCGAGAAGGCAGGCTATCGGCCGGTGGCCGAGCACAGGGAGTTCGGCGTTACCGGCATGACCTGCGCCTCCTGCGTGGGGCGGGTGGAACGCGCGATCCGCAAGCTTCCCGGCGTCCTGGACGCGACCGTCAACCTGGCGACGGAAAAGGCCAGCGTGGACTATCTGCCCGACGCCGCCGATCCGGGCCGGATCAAGCAGGCCATCACCAAGGCCGGGTACACCCCGCGGGACATGACCGAGGAGGCGGCCGGCGAGGACCGCGAGCGCGCGGCCCGGGAGGCGGAGATCGCCGCGCTCCGGCGGAACGTCCTTTTCGCCGCGGCGTTTACGCTGCCGCTGTTCCTGGTCGCCATGCTGAGGCACCTGCCCGGGGCCGAGCCGGCGATGCTCGCGCTGCTGTCCGAGCGCGGATGGATGTGGATCGAGCTGGTTCTCGCCACGCCGGTCCAGTTCTACGCGGGCCGGCGCTTCTACCGGCAGGGCTGGGCCGAACTCAGCCACCTCAGTCCGGGGATGAGCAGCCTGGTGATGCTGGGCTCCAGCGCGGCCTACTTCTATTCGCTGCTCGCGCTCCTGGCACCGCAGCTCTTTCCCGCCGGCACGGCCAAGTCGTACTTCGAGGCGGCCGCGGTGATCGTCACGCTGATCCTGCTGGGACGCCTGCTCGAGGCGATCGCCAAGGGCCGCACCTCCGAGGCGATCAAGAAGCTGATGCAGCTGCAGGCCAAGACCGCCCGGATCCTGCGCGAAGGCCGGGAGATCGAGATCCTGATCGAGGAGGTCGTGGCCGAGGACCTCGTGCTGGTGCGTCCGGGCGAGCGCCTGCCGGTCGACGGCGTGGTCGTCGAGGGCGCGAGCTTCGTGGACGAATCGATGATCACCGGCGAGCCCATCCCGGTCGAGAAGCAAAGCGGCGCCGAGGTCGTCGGCGGCACGGTCAACAAGACCGGGGCCTTCACCCTGAGGGCGACGCGGGTCGGCGCCGACACGGTGCTCAGCCAGATCATCAAGATGGTCGAGGAGGCGCAGAGCACCAAGCCGCCGATCCAGCGGCTCGCGGACAAGATCGCTTCGGTCTTCGTGCCGATCGTACTCGTCATCGCCGCCGTCACCTTCGCGGTCTGGCTCGCCTTCGGGCCGGCCCCGGCGCTCAGCTTCGCCTTCGTCACCGCGGTCTCGGTTCTGCTCATCGCCTGCCCCTGCGCCATGGGGCTGGCCACGCCGACCGCGATCATGGTCGGCACGGGCAAGGGCGCGGAGATGGGCGTGCTGTTCCGCAAGGGCGCCGCGCTCGAGACCCTGGCCCGGGTGGACACGGTCGTCCTCGACAAGACCGGGACCCTGACGCTCGGGCGTCCGGAGCTGACGGACTTCGTCGACCTGCGCGGCGGCGACGCGAAGGCCGCCGACCAAACCCTGCGCCTGATCGCCGCGGCCGAGGCCAAGAGCGAGCATCCCATCGCCGAAGCGATCGTGCGCGCGGCGCGGGAGCGCGGCCTCGAGCTGCCGGCGGTCACGGACTTTCGCGCCGACCCCGGCTTCGGAATCGAGGCGAAGGCCGAGGGCTACAGGATCCAGGTCGGCGCGGACCGCTACATGGAGCGGCTGGGGATCGACCTGAGTGGCGTCGCGGCGCGCGCGGGCGCGCTGGCGGGCCAGGCGAAGACGCCGCTCTATGCCGCCGTCGACGGCGTCCTTGCCGCGGTCGTCGCCGTTTCCGATCCGCTCAAGGACAGCAGCCGCGAGGCGCTGCAGGCCCTGCAAGCGCTCGGCTTCGAGGCCGCGATGCTGACCGGCGACAACCGGGCGACCGCCGAGGCCATCGCCCGCGAGGTGGGCATCGGCCAGGTGCTGGCTGAGGTGCTGCCGGACCAGAAGGCGGCGGAAATCAAGCGGCTCCAGGGCGAGGGCAAGTCGGTCGCCTTCGTCGGCGACGGCATCAACGACGCCCCGGCGCTGGCCCAGGCCGACGTGGGCATCGCGATCGGCACCGGGACCGACATCGCGATCGAGGCGGGCGACGTCATCCTCATGTCCGGCGACCTGCGCGGCATCGTCAACGCCGCGAGCCTCTCCAAGCGGACGCTTCGCACCATCTGGCTGAACTTCTTCTGGGCCTATGCCTACAACGTGGCCTTGATCCCGGTCGCCGCAGGCGCCCTCTACCCGGTGATCGGCGTTCTTCTGAGCCCGATGCTGGCGGCGGCGGCCATGAGCGTTTCCAGCCTCTTCGTGGTCACCAACTCGCTGCGGCTGCGCCGCTTCCGCCCGCCGCTCGAAAGCCAGCCGCACCGGCCCGGCTCCCCCTCGCCCCTGGTCGAACAACCGGTGTGAGGGCGGACTCCGGACCTGGACGACGTGCAGCCTTGGTTCACCGTTATGGGCGAGGCAGCTCGACCTGAGCGGCCGGGCTACGGCAATGCCGGGTGCGTTGCTTCTTAGGACCGCAAGATGCGGCTAATCAGGAAGGCGAGCGCTGCGCCCGCTAGAAAGGTTCCAGCGAATTTCGCTGCGTCGGATGGACCGGTGGTTCGGACAACCTGTACATCCATTTGCGGCAAACTCGCCTCTACCTGTTCGGCTCGCGCGATCAGGTCCGAGTAAGCCAACCCCACCGCCCGACACGCGCCTCTCAAATCCTCGATCGAGAAGCTCGAGAGACCGCGTGAGACCCTGGACCATGTGGCCTGACTTATGTGACTCGCTTGAAGGAACTCCTTCTGGGTCATGCCACGCTCCTCCAGGCGTTGGAGCAGTAGCTGCACAACGATCATAGAAAAAGTGACACGTTCGCTGTCAGTCATGACACCCGTTGACATCCAATATGAATGAAATTAGCTTAGGAGAATATATAATAGAATTTGGATTGTCACACCATGATTCCACACGGCGCAAAACCGGGAGACATTCTTGGCGTGCAGATGCCGTTCTATATGCACAAGGGCATACTTTTCCCTGATCGGCGGGTATTGCATGCCTCGAAAGAAAAAGGAAGGGTCGTACTCGATACCGTCCGAGACTTTTCGGAGGGCAGGCGCATTCGTGCCTTAGGGTATCCGGGCCGTCTCACGCCAAGTCAGGTTCTTTCGCGAGGGCTCGAGCTTCATGGACAACGATACCGCTTGATCCAGAGCAATTGCGAGCATCTCGTCGCGCATGCCCACGGCCTGCCAAAGAGCAGCCCGCAGCTCAATGCCTGGCTGGTGGTTGGCGTCGTGGGCGTGACCGCCGCGGCGATCATAAGGCGCCGCTTGGCCTGAAAGCACAACGCCCGGTGTCAGGCCACTGAGGTTTTGTCAGTCTCGTCGCCCCGAGCGATTTTCCCTAGGCTGTCGCCGGCACCCCCGCCTTCTTCAGCGCCGCCTTCTGGCGTTTGGCCACGGCCGCTTCGTCGAAGTCGGCGATCAGGTCGTGGAACAGGCGGTACCAGTTGACCTCGGCCTTGAGGTGCATGAAGACGGAGCCCAGGCCAATCGCCGCACGGTCCATCAGCACGAACTCGCGCGGCGGCCGCACGCCGCCCAGGCGCTTCAGCTCGCCGTGCACGCGGCCGGCCACCGTGGCGCCGTAGTAGCCGCTCTGGCCCTCCATGATCTTCTGCTCGCGGTCCTCCAGCAGCGGCGCGTAGAGGAACTCGGCCCAGATGTTGAGCGCGTCCAGAAGCTCGCGGTCGAGCGACTTGAAACCCCAGGTCTCGTAGGCATGGACCGCGAGGTCCCGGTCGTCTGTCTGAAGCGCCTTGTAGAGGTCGATCACGCCGCGCACGAAGGAGGGCGGAAAGACCCGGATGCAGCCGAAGTCGAGCAAGTTGACGCTGCCGTCGTCGCGTATGGTGTAGTTGCCCAGGTGCGGGTCGCCATGAATGATGCCGTAGTCGTAGAACGGCACGTACCAGGCGCGGAACATGTTGAGCGCGACCCGGTTGCGCTCCTCGACGTCGTCCGTGCGGGCGACGTAGTCCAGCAGCGGCGCGCCGTCGAGCCAGGTCATGGTCAGCAGACGCCCGGTCGAGAGCTCGGGAACCGGCTCGGGCACGTGGATGCCCTTTTCCTTCGCCAGCATTGCCCGGTAGAGGTCGATGTGGCGCGCCTCGCGGTCGTAGTCGAGCTCCTCGCGCAGGCGGTCGGACAGCTCCTTGAAGACGTTCGTGGGGTCGATCGCCTGGTCGTAGCGGCGGTAGACCGCGAAGATCAACTTGAGCTGCTGCAGGTCGGCCTCGACCGCCGAGAGCATGTCCGGGTACTGCAGCTTG
>JAOUCL010000338.1 GCA_029859805.1 Rhodospirillales bacterium
TCCATTCGGCTGAATGCTCTAATACAATAAGATGATGAAGGGGCAATAAACAGGCAACCGGGTTCAAGACCACAGGTATTTCGTTACAAAAAGTGGTGCCCGTAATTGTTGCCTGAGCGGGGGGGGTGGTCATGTCTGGGCGGGGAAGATTCGGGGCGCTTGTCGTCTGTGGGGTTTCACTGTGTTTGATGGCGCGCGGCGCCTTGGCGAACGACCTGTGCGAACCGCGGGTCGGCGATTTGGTTTCGGCCGAAGGCATTGTCGAGGTGCAACGTGACCAGGCTGCATCCTGGCAACGCGCCGCCCTGAACGCCACGTTGTGCCGGGGTGACACCATCCGCGTCGGGACCCGGAGCCGTGCCGCCGTCGCGCTGATCAACGATGCCGTTCTGCGGCTCGGCCAGAACACCACCCTCAGACTGCTTAACGTCGGCGAGCAGGAGGAAGAAAAATCCTTCCTCGATCTGATCCTCGGTGCCTTCCAGTCGTTCAGCCGCAAACCCCGCAAGCTTGCCGTCAGCACCCCTTACCTCAATGCCACGATCGAAGGAACCGAGTTCGTTGTCCGCGTCGCGGCGGACCGCTCCGAAGTCACGGTCTTCGAGGGTCGCGTGGCGGCGGAGAACGACGTTGGTGGCCTTGTCCTGGCCCAGGGGGAGTCGGCCGTGGCGCAAGCGGGACAGGCGCCCCAGGCACGGACCCTGGTCAAACCGCGCGACGCGGTCCAGTGGGCGCTCTACTATCCGCCGATTCTGGCCGCTCTCGGCGGCGGCACAAACCAAATCCCCCCCGGCCTCCCAGCGCCCTTGGAAGAGGCCTTACGCTTGGCCGGCCGCGACGACATTGCCGGGGCTTTCGCGGCGCTCGAGCGCGTGCCGGAAGGCAATCGGGACGCCGGCTTTCACCTCTTTAAAGCGGCGCTCGAACTTTCGGTCGGGCGCGTCGAAGCGGCCCGGGCCGGCATCGCTCAGGCGCTTGCCTGGGATCCGGATGACGGCCGCGCGCTTGCGCTCAGCGCCGTCATTGCAGTCGTGCAGAACCAAACGGCGCAAGCCCTGGGCGACGCCCGCCGCGCCGTCGAGTTGAGTCCGGACGAGACGGCAGCCAAGATCGCGTTGTCCTATGCTCAGCAGGCCGGCTTCCAGCTCGAGGATGCGCGCGACACCCTTCTCGGTGCGGTGGAGGAGCAGCCAGGGGACGCGCTCGCCTGGGCACGTCTTGCCGAGTTGTGGCTGTCGCTCGGCTACCGCGGCCGGGCGCTCGACGCCGCCGAGCAAGCCGTGGCGCTAGCGCCGGATCTCCAGCGTACACAGGTCGCTCTGGGCTTCGCCGCCCTCGTCCGGTTCGATACGGCCACGGCCCAAGCGGCCTTCGGACGAGCCATTGGGCTTGCCTCCGCCGATCCCTTGCCCCGTCTCGGGCTGGGTCTGGCCAGGATCCGCGAAGGCAACCTCGAGGCCGGCCGCAGGGAGCTCGAGATCGCCGTCGGCCTGGATTCGAACAGTGCCTTGCTGCGTGCCTATCTTGGCAAGGCCTATTTTGAGGAGAAGCGCGCGCCGCTCGATGCCGAGCAGTTCACCATCGCCAAAGACCTCGATCCCTTCGATCCGACCGCCTACTTCTACGACGCAATCCGCAAGCAGACCGAGAACAAGCCGGGCCAAGCCCTGGCGGACCTGCAGGCCTCGATCGAACGCAACGACAACCGAGCGGTCTACCGCGGCCGCCAGCAACTGGACCAGGATCGCGCCGCGCGCGGCACTAGCCTGGCGCGCATTTATGGCGATCTCGGGTTCACCGCGCTGGGCTTGAACGAGGCTGGTAAGTCGCTTGCCCTAGCGCCGGACGATAGCTCGGCGCACCGCTTCCTGTCGGACTCTTACAGAAGCGTCCGGCGGCGCGAGATCGCGCGGGTCAGCGAACTCCTGCAGGCCCAGATGCTCCAGGACGTCAACGTCGACCCAGTGCAGCCGAGCCTCAGCGACACCAACCTCAACATCGCCACCGGCGGCGGCCCGACTGAGGCGGGCTTCAACGAGTTCACGCCCCTTTTCGAGCGGAACCAGTTCCGCTTCGACATCAGCGGACAGGTCGGCAGCGACGATACACAGGGTGTCGAAGGCGTGGCCTCGGCGCTCTACGACCGCTTCTCGATCAGCGCCGGCGGCTTTCACTTCGATACCGACGGCTGGCGCGACAACAACGATATCGACCACGACATCTACAACGCCTTCGCCCAGGCCGCGATCACGCCGGAGCTCAATCTCCAGGTCGAGTACCGTCACCGGGATTCGGAACAGGGAGACCTCGCGTTCAACTTCGACCCGGACGATTTCTCGTCCTTCTTTAACCGGGACCTGGAGCAGGACACCGCGCGCATCGGCCTACGATATTCGCCGTTGCCCGGCTCCGATATCCTGCTTTCCTATATCTACAGCGATCGTGACGAAGAGATCACGGACAGCCGGCCGGACGATCTATTCTTCAGCGGTTTCCTGCTCGACGAGGCGCTCTCCCTCAAGGACGACGGGCACCAAGCCGAAGCGCAGTACCTCCATCGCCAGGAGGTGTTCAATCTTGTTGCTGGCGGCGCCTACAACCATGTGGACCGCGAACTCGAGGAACAACTCTCGATTATCGGCATCCCCCTGATCGACGACGTCACGCGCTTCGACATCGATCACGGGCGCGGCTATGCCTATGGCAACATCAATTTCCCCAGCTCGGTCACCTGGACCCTGGGGCTCAGCTATGACGATTACGAGGAGCAGGACTTCGAGGAAACGAGCCTCAATCCCAAGTTCGGCGTACAATGGAACGTGACCGACAGCCTCACGCTACGCGGCGCAGCCTTCAAGGTCATGAAGCCGGCCTTGGTCAATAACCGGACCCTCGAGCCCACTCAAGTGGCGGGCTTCAATCAGCTATTCGACGACATTAACGCCACCAAGTCGTGGCGCTACGGCGCCGGCGTCGACTGGCGCGTCACCGCAGACCTGGCCTTGGGCGGCGAGGTCACTTTGCGCGAGATGGACGAGCCGGTCTTTTTCGGCAGCGACGCCGTCCAGGAGTATCGCGAAGAGCGGTTCCACCGCGCCTACCTCTACTGGACGCCGCTCGACGAGGTGGCGGTAAGCGGGGAGTTTGTTTACGACCGCTACGAAGCCAAGGCCGGCCTGGCGACGGCGTTCGACAATCTGCCCGAGCGGGTGACCACCTACAGCGTGCCGCTCGGCGTCCGCCTGTTCTCGCCGTCGGGCTTCTTTGCCGGCCTGTCCGGCAGCTGGGTTGACCAGGACGTGAGGCGGGCCCCGACCGCGACCCAGGCTGATGGCGACGACAGTTTCTTCGTTGCCAATGCCGCCATCGGTTTCCGGTTTCCCAACCGGCTCGGCATCGTCAGCCTGCAGGTCAACAATATCTTCGACCAGGGTTTCAAATACCAGGATGACAGCTACCGAGAGTTCCGGGACGAGCCCTCGACTGGGCCGTACTTTCCGGAGCGCACGATTCTCGGCCGGGCCACTTTCAGCTTCTGAGAATGGACACGGGCGACAAAGACTTGAAACACCATGAAGGTCATCGACGACCACGACGCGGCGGAAGTCATGAGGCTAGGCAAGCCTCCGCCGAGAAATCTGCCCCGGGGGCGTGTTTCGGATCCGCGCGGGGAAGAGAAGGGAGACCGGTACGATTGACCACAGTGTCATGGGGGCATGTGCGGCCGGCGCCGCCGGTCAAGTACCAGAAAGAAGGACCTAAACCTATGCAGATCACAAGGAAGGAGACGAAGACCATGACTAGAGCCATTTGGGGGCTTGTCGCCCTGGCGGCGGCGACAACAGCATTAGTGTCGGTAAAGCCGGCCTCGGCGTTGCAGCTGAGCCAGAACGCCGTGCAGGTGTTTCCCGCCGAAGGCAACGGTGTCTGCAGGGATTACGCGGCGAACGACGTCATCCTGGAGATGGGGCCGGCCAATCCGACGACCAACAACATCGGCACGGTCACAGGTCCGGACAACCCGCAGGATGGGGGCATGAACGGCGAGAGCGCCGATTATAGCTATGATCCCATCACGAAGGAACTGAGCTTCACGAATTCGACCACTCCCGTCGACTTCGTGCTGCTCAAGAGCAGCCGTCAGATCAACGCCTACCTGTACGCGACCGGCGGTGAGACAGAGGACTTCCGCTTGGTTCTCATGCACCCTGATCCCGCCATCGAGGACCCGATCGACATCGATCGGGTCGTCCTGTGTTACGGGCTAACGGATCTTCAGGCGCCGACACCAGCGCCGCCGCCCTTAGCCACTTGCGGCGAGGAGGTGTTCCCGGGCGTCGACGTCATTTGCGACAACGCCCGCGACGGCACCGTGATCACGCTCTGGGACCCGACTCTGCCGCCCGATGATGGCGGCTACGCGCAGTGCATCTGCAACATAGGAGGCCAGAGCGGGTCGGCGCCATGCAATCCGGGCCCCGACGGGATTCCCGATCTCTTGGCCTGCTTTGGCAAGGACAAGGATGCTTTGCCGGAGGCCCCTGTCTCGGTCGACTTCTTCAGGGATCCGGTCACGTGTTCGACGATTGGCGGAACGCGAAGCTGCGAGTGCGTGGACAACCCCTTCACGCCTCTAGTCGACGAGTGCGCGCCGTGACGTAAGGTGACTCAGGTCGTTCACCCTGAACAATAGCTACCAGTTTGGCGTGGCAGCGGTTTCGGGTGTATCGAAGTAACGTGTTTGCAGGGTCTCGGGGGCTTTGTCCTCGAAACCCTGCAATTTTCTCTGCGGTTTGGAGTCCCTCTTGGCGCTGGGCGTGATTCCCTGGTCGTATCGAGGAGGGTACCGATGCGACCGAAGAGGCCTGAGAGGAGCGGCTCGGGTGGCCTGTTCCGGGCGCGCCTGGACCAACAACGACACTGCGGCGCGGTGAACGCTTAACCCTGGTTAGCCGCAGCCCTCATGGCGGGAAATTTCATCGCCCGCAGGGCAGCTCAGGGTCACCTCCGGACGATCCGCGCCGCTATCCTGAGCGTCCGCACCTGGGGGTACAGCCGACGAAAATCCAAAAAAGCGGAAATTCGGTCGCGAATGTCGGCTCCCGGGGGTCGTTCGGGCGTAGCC
>JAOUCL010000089.1 GCA_029859805.1 Rhodospirillales bacterium
CGGCACCTCGTCCGGCGAGCCGACGATTTCCATGCGTGCGGCGGAGTCGTCGACGAAGGTGTCCAACGGCATGATGGAGAGCACCGCCCCAACCGCCTCCGCGGCGCTCGTGTTGTCGATCCTCAGCAGCTTGCCGAGGCGGGTTTGCCGGGCAACGGAGTCGGAGGGGAAATTGGTGTCGGCGATGATGAGATCATCGCCGTGGCCCATCGCGCGGAGCGCGTAGAGCACGTCTGCGTTCAGCAGCGGGCTTATTCCCTTGAGCATCTTCCCCCCTGCAGTCGGAGCACCGCACGGTACGACGCTCCAGCCATCCCACCTTAGGAAGGCTTATAGGCGCGCGCAATGAAAAGACCACCCGACCGCTCGGCCGATCAGGACGGCAAGCGGCTCAGATCCGTGTGCCGGTCGCGCTGTCGAAGAGATGCGCTTTTTCGGCGCGCGGCAGAAGATGCACCATTTGACCGGGTTCGAAGTCGTGCCGGTCGCGGAACGCGGCCACGATTTCGGTCTCCCCGAAACGCAAGAACAGCAGCGTTTCCGGACCCGTCGGCTCGACGACCGAGATCCTTGCGGGAAAGCCGTCGTCGGCAAGGTCGAAGTGCTCCGGCCGAATTCCGTAGATGACGGATCGCCCAGCCTCGATCCCACTGTCGACAAGGATCGGGAGGTTGTCTCCATTTGCCTCGACCCCGGGCAGGCCATCGTTTCGGGCAGTGCCATGGATCATGTTCATGGCTGGCGCGCCGATGAAGGTGGCGACGAATACATTCTTCGGGTGATTGTACAGTTCCATCGGCGAACCGATCTGTTCGATCCTGCCATCGTGCATGACCACGATCTTCTCGGCCATAGTCATGGCCTCGACCTGGTCATGGGTGACGAAAATCGTGGTTGTTTTCAACCGCTGGTGCAATTCCTTGATCTCGGTGCGCATCTGTATGCGCAGCTTCGCGTCCAAATTCGACAGCGGCTCGTCGAAGAGGAAGACCTGGGGGTCGCGCACGATGGCCCGGCCCATGGCGACTCGCTGGCGCTGACCGCCGGAGAGTTGCCGCGGGTAGCGATCGAGATAGGGTTTGAGTCCGAGGATCTCCGCCGCCTTATCGACGCGCTCCTTGATCGTGGCGGCATCGACCTTACGCTGCTTCAAAGCAAAGGCCATGTTGGCCACCACCTTCTTGTGCGGATAAAGCGCGTAGTTTTGGAAGACCATCGCAATGTCCCGCTGAGCGGGCGGCAAATTGTTCACGGTGCGCCCGCCGATCTGGACCGTGCCTTCGGTGACGCCCTCGAGCCCCGCGATCATGCGAAGCAGCGTCGATTTCCCGCAGCCCGAAGGCCCCACCAGCACAACGAATTGGCCGTCGGCTATGTCGACATCCACGCCGTGGATGACTTCGACGGACCCGAACGACTTGCGCAGATTTCGGACGCTGACCTGGGCCATCTCTTGGCCTTCTCTCCCTGCCCTGTCTTGCTAACGTAAAGGAACTAGCCGAGACCCAATAGCCTGTCCATCCATATAACAGCGATCCGACGTCCGGGCGCGCCCGCGGCTGTTTTCATCTCGTTGACAGTGGTCGTGGTTGCTTCATACTGGAAACCGTCCCTAAAACCGTTGAATTTTGTCGAGTTAACGGAAAGGTTTGCAGAATCCGACCAGGCGCAGCCGGCTCGCCGGGGACGCCCGTCGAGAGAGGGTCTTAAAGCGCTGGCATTGTTGCCCCTGGTCCCGGAAAACCGTTCGACATAAGACGGTAAGATAGACGCAAAATCGAAACGCTTCAGGGGAGGACGTTCAATGAAGGTGGAAGTCTATAGGCGGCTCATGGCCGCGCAGATGAGCAGGCGGAAGATGCTGAAGGGCGCGGCGGCCGCCGGGGTGGCCGCGGCCGGAGCGGCCGGTGGTCTCGGAAGTTTCGCCGGCCCCGCCTTTGCCCAAGGAAATGTCCGTACGAATATCCTTCGAATTCCAGGCGTCGGCGTCGGCTCGCCCACCGATGCCGACTGGCAGAAGGTCGGCGCGCTTTGCCTCGGGCCGACCAAGATCAACACCGGAGAGGGAGAGTTCGCCGGGGTGGAACTCACCTTCCTCGGGCTCAACAACCAGAACCTGCACAACTTCCTGTTCCGCGGCTTCCTGAAGCCCTGGGAAGCCTATACGGGAGCGAAGATCAACTGGATCGACCTCGCCCAGGCCGACTACAACGCCCGGCTTCAGCAGTCGATCGCAACCGGTACCGTCGATTTCGACGTCATCGAGATGGGCGCTCCCTTCGAGGGCGACGTCTGCGGCAAGGGGCTCGCTTCAATCATGCCGGACTGGGTCAAGCAGCAGATCGACATGAACGACTACGTCGGCTACCTGAAGGCCCCGGTCGGCACATGGGAGGGAAAGACCTACCGCATCTCGATCGACGGCGACTGCCACAACTTCAACTACCGCACCGACTACTTCAAGGATTCGAAGCTCGCGGCCGCCTGGACGGCGGAAGGCCACCAGGGCCCCTGGAAGGTGCCGACGACCTGGCAGAAGGTCCAGGAGGTGACGAAGTTCCTCAAGGGCAAGAAGATCGGCGGGTTCGATGCCAACGGCTATCTCGACCCGCTCAAGGGTTGGGGCGGCTTCGGCTTCTACTTCCTGGGGTCTCGCGCGACGGCCTATGCCAAGCACCCGGACGATCCGGCCTGGCTCTTCGATCCGGAATCGATGAAGCCGCGGGTCAACAATCCGGCCTGGGTCCGCGCGATCCAGGACGTGCTCGACGTGCTGGACGCCCAGCCGCCCGACCAGATCAACGCGGATCCCGGCACGACCGGCTTCCAGCAGTTTCTGGCGGGCACCGGCTCGATGCTGAGCTGGTGGGGCGACATCGGCTCGAACGCGAAGACCTCCGATACCTCGGTCGTCGGCGACAGCATCGGCTTTTCGATCCTGCCGGGTTCGGACGACGTCTACAATGCCAAGTCGGGTAAATGGGACCAGCTGCCCTCCGGTCCGAGCTATGCGCCCAACATGGCGTATATCGGCTGGGGCGTCTACGTCATGGCCCGCGTGGACAGCGATAGCAAGAAGCAGAAGGCGGCGTGGTCGGCCGCGGCCCATCTCGGGGGCAAGGACATCTCGCTCTGGTGCGCGGCCTACCCGTCGGGCTTCCAGCCCTACCGGAACTCGCACTTCGACATCCCGGAATGGGTGGGAGCGGGTTACGACGAGGCTTTCATCGCGGATTACCTCGCCTCCCAGGCGGATTCCTATAACCACCCGAACGCCGCCATCGAGCCGCGCATCCCCGGCATCTTCCAGTACTACTCGGTTGCCGAGGACGAGCTGGCGAAAATTTATGCCGGCCAATACACCGCCCAGGACGGAGCGGACAGGATCGCGGCGGCATGGGACAAAATCACCGACCAGATCGGGCGCAAGAGCCAGATCGCGCTCTACAAGGCATCGCTGGGCCTGTCGTGATCTGCCGGTTAGGGGCTGGCGGCCAAGCGGCCGCCAGCCCCCTGCTGACGGGATTTCCTCGATGATGACGCCTGCGCAGTCCGAGGGCGATCGGCTGCATACCGTTCTCTCCGACCACATGTCGCCTCGCCGCATCCTGGCGGGGCGGGCGCTCGTGTGGTCGGCGGCCTTCGTGCTCTTTGCCACGCTCGTCGTCCAGGCACTGCACGATTTCGAGTACCTCTCTTTCGGGTTCGAGACCTGGCGTCCGGTGCTTTACGCCTACGTCTTGTGGGCCATCTCGATGGGCGTCGCGCAGGTGCTGCTCCGGGGCGAACGGGGCAAGCGGGCACTTTTCGTGCTGCCCGCCGTGCTCTTCGTGGTCTCGATCGTGGTCTTCCCGTTGCTCTTCGGGCTCTACATCTCGTTCACCGACTGGAACCTCTCTTCGCTCACGGGACGGAAGTTCAACGGGCTCGATAATTTTCGGCAGATGTTGAGCGATCCGTTCTACTGGAACGCGCTCAAGAACATGGTCTATTACGTGCTGGCAATCAGCGTCGAATACGCGATCGCCTTTGGCCTCGCGCTCCTCCTCAACGCCCAGATCCGCGCCCGCAAGTTCTTCCGCGTGGTCTTTCTTCTGCCCCTCATGCTCTCGCCCGTGGCCGTCAGCTGGATGGTCGGCAAGTCGATGATGGAGATCCGCTTCGGCCCCCTGGCCAACGTCGCGCGGTTCCTGGGCTGGGAAACCCCCTCCTTCTTCGGCTCGCCCGAGATCGCGCGTCTGTCCATCATGGTCATGGATGCCTGGACCTTTATTCCGTTCATGATGATCATGCTGCTCGCCGGCCTTCAGGCGCTGCCGAAAGAGGTCCTGGAGGCCGCCAAGGTCGACGGTTGCAAGCCTTGGCAGAGCTTCTGGCAGGTCATTTTCCCGCTCATGCTGCCGGTCAGCATCACAGCCATCGTCATCCGTATTATCTTCAAGCTGAAGCTGGCCGACATCATCATCAACGTGACGGCCGGTGGGCCGGGCGGCGCGACCGATTCCGTCACCTCCTTCATCTTCCGCGAGTATCGGGACCGCTCGAATGTCGGCTACGGGACGCTTCTCGCCATGGTCTATCTCATCCTTATCATCATCTTCGTTACGACGCTCCTGAACGTGGTGAAACGCTGGATGCGTCCGACGAACTAGAGGCAGGGCGGCGTGAGCGAGAAAACAGTCCAGGCATTTGCGAATGGTGAAGCCGATTTCGGCAATCGCGCAAAGTGGTATACCAGCCGGGTGCTGATCTACGGCGCGCTCGTCTTCTGGTCGTTAATTTGCCTTTTCCCGATCTACTGGACGATAACCACCGCGTTCAAGATCGCGCCCGACGTCATGCAGGGCAACCTGATTCCCTGGATCGACTTTACCCCGAAGTGGCTTGGCTTGCGCTCGCTTGGGCTGTCGCCGGAGACGATCTTCGAGACCTCGACCGTGCGCGAGGAATTTCTCAAGCGCTTCATGAACAGCGCGATCACCTCGGTCAGCGCGTCGATGCTGGCGGTGATCCTTGGTTCGCTGGCTGCCTATGGCCTGAGCCGGTTCTCCTACCGCTTCGGTTTCATGAAGAACAACGACATCTCGTTCTTCTTTCTAAGCCAACTCATCCTGCCGCCGGTCGTGCTCGCGCTGCCCTTCCTGGTTCTCTACAAGCAGCTGGCGATGCTCGACAGCCGGATCGGGATTATCCTTCTTTACGCGCTGATGGTTCTTCCCATCGTCGTCTGGATCATGCGCGACCAATTCAGCGCCATACCCGTCGAGCTGGAGGAAGCCGCTCTGGTTGATGGTTTGTCGGCTTGGGGCGCGTTTTTCCAGATCGTGGTGCCGATCGCCCTTCCCGGCATGGTGGCCGCCTTCATCCTCTCCCTGGTGCTTTGCTGGAACGAGTATTTCTTCGCGGCGCTCCTGACCAGCACCGACGCGAAAACGCTGCCGGTCATGGTGGCCAGTCAGACGGGCAGCCAGGGCATCAACTGGTGGTCCATGGCCGCCCTCTCCGGCGCCGCCATCCTGCCGCTGGTGATCATCGGCATCGTGCTCGAGCGCTACATCATCAAGGGAATGGCTGCGGGCGCGGTGAAGTGAGGGAGACAGGGAACCCCAAAACGGTCGTATGCGGAGGTTCTCAAAACCCCATGCAAAACCTCGGCTGAATTCGCCAAGATGCGGTGACATTGGGCGCGGGACGTGCAGATCGAACGTCAGCTTTCCCCTATACAGCGGCCGATACGTGGCCCCGCCCCACATGGGGAAAGATGACCCTAGAGAGACATTCGCATCACCGTGAGATCGCCGCTCGCCAAACGCCTCGAAGGATCTAAGTCAACGCGTGGTGCGAACCGTGGGGGAGATCAGCAGCTGAAAAAACATCTTCATGATCAAGAACGCAAAAAAGCTTCACGCCGCTTCACTGATGGGCAACAAAGCTTCGCGTCGGAGACGACAAGAATTCCATAGTTGCGCCTTTGACGGCCCATACCGGCGTTATCCACAGCCTCAGCCATTGGCGCTCATTGACTTGCTCAATCCGGACCGGTACATAAGGCGTATCTCCATTTGTCAGATGATTGAGTGCGTATCGATGAGTATAGTGCATTCCCAAGCACTGTGGGCCGAGTACTGCCTCGTGGGAATCAATTCGGTTCCCAAGAACGGAGGCGGCAGGGGCCGGTATGTTTAGGTAATCGCCTGACACGCAAGACGTTCAGGACCGCCTCGATGTGAGGCGGTTTTTTGTTTCTCCGCCTCACTGGACGGGTGAAGTGGAGAATGAAATGCCCAGCTTCAAGACCGCATCAGGGGAAGCAGACGCTTCGCAGCGGTCGGCAAAGCACGCCACGACCGCGCACTTGGATCCGGCTCTGGCGGGGCCTGCGTTCTCCAAGGATCGCGCCAAGGCGCAAGCCAACATCCTTGCAAGGATCGACGAGGCCAGCGACTTCGAGGTCGCGTCGGAAGCGATCGTGGTTCTCGACATCGTCCAGTCCACCTACTCGACCAATCTGTTCGGTTGGCATTCGGTCGGGCGGGTGGTGACGCGAGACCTGCGCCGCCTGACCCGCGAGGCCAGCGCGCCCCGTGGCCTGACGAGCGTCAAGACCACGGGGGACGGACTGCTGCTGACTTTCTCGAACAGGGATTCAGCGGAGATGGCTGTGCCATCTGCCCTAGCCGCTATGTGGACGCTCCTGGCAAGGGCCAGGGAGAGGAACGCCCAGGCCCCCGCGCAGCAGCGTCTCGACCTCAGGGTGGCGGTCCACTTCGGCGAAGTCGACATCATCGAGAATGACCGGGAGGGTCCGAACGTGGCGTTCGCGTTCCGACTGGAGAAGGTCTCCAGGGGGAGCCTGCCGTCGGCACTGAACCCGATCGATCCGCGCGCCTTCCCGACCGCCAACTACGTCATCGGCAGCGAAGCCGTGGCGGACGTCCTGGATCGCGTCGGAGAGGTCAGCCCGAGGAAGTCCTGCGGGCTCTTCAAGTTGCGGGGGTTCCCCGGCTGGTCGGAGGTCTTCCTGCTGGAGCCCGCGTCCAAAGTCCGGGCGGTGCCTCGTTCATCACTCGGAGCCTGAACGGCCTGCCTTGAAGGCCGTTCAGGCTGCTTTGTTGCGCCCGTTCACGGAAGCGCTCATTGAACGGCGGGTGGCAGGCTTCACCGTGGAAAGGGACGCGGGCGAAGCGCTGGGGTACCCGGCCACTGACCCGCGGCGCTTCATGCCCGTGCCTTGCCCAAAAGAGGCCCTCGCAAACTCCCGGCCGCGATTGCCGTTGATAGTACAGCGACCGCGGCGGGAATATTCGGAAGCTTCCTCGGAGGGGTCGCGCAGCTACTTCGGCCAGTCGGAGCTGCCAAAACTGCCCGTCTTGGCGGCGAAATAGAAAATGCGCTTGCAGAACGCCAGCAAGCCTCCCGTATCGAAGAGCGACCACAACTTGCCTGGCTGTTGCGTCGTCAATCTTGATGAGGCGTGGCACGGGCATGATCTGAAGCGGCAATGTCGTTTTGTGGCTATTCCTCTCCGTCCTGGGCAACAGTCAGCCATGGCAGGAATACCCTCAGCTACGGACGCTGGGCAATTTCAAGCTGAGTACAGCGATGCGCGCATAGATCGATGACCAAAAACGGTCTTTCTTGAGGGCCCGAACTGCATCCCGCAAGCCGAGACCGGACAGCCTGATGGCGAAATTGCGCCTCTGAAGGCCTCCGCGGCCGCAGGAGCAGCCTACGGCATCCGCTGCGCCGGCCATGGAATCGCAGGCCCGCTCGACCTGTCCGGCTTCAAGCCTGTCCATCATGTGCGCGCGTTCGCGCTGCACGGCGGGTCAGGAATTCGTCATGTCGGTCTGCTCAGCTCCGCCGCAATGTCTTTCGTCTGCTCGTAGAGCTTTCGGAACAGCCGGTATTGCCGCTCGTAGACCGGCGCGCCCTCGGCCGTGATCGTGGAGGTGACCGGGTTCCACGCCTCTATGTCCTCGAGCCTCGCCTCGCCGATGGCGACGGCGGCCAGGAAGGCGTCGCCGTAGGAGGCACCGATCGATTTCTCGCACAGGATCTGGTCGAGGCCTGAGATGTCGGAGGTCGCCTGACACCAGATCCGGTTCTTGGTGCCGCCGCCGACGGCCAAAAGCCGCAGGGGCGCCTGGCCGACCTCGCGATAGGTCTCGATCACGTGGTTGGTGCCGCAGGCGATCCCCTCGAGAACGGCGCGATAGATGTCGCCGCGACCATGAGTCAGGTTGAGTCCGAAGAGGCAGCCCTTGGCCAGGGGATCGTGGATCGGCGTGCGCTCGCCCGAGAAGTAGGGCAGGAAGACCAGGCCGTTGGATCCGGGCGGCGAGGCCTCGGCCTCCTCGGCCAGGCGGGCGAAGGCCTCCTCGGGCGCCAGGTCTCGGGCCAGCTGGTCGCGGAACCAGTGGGTCAGCGTGCCGCTCGTCGCCAGCCCCGCCATGGAGGCGTGCTGGCCCTCGAAGAACCATGGCGCATACCACAGCCGCGGGTCGCGCACCCGGGCGTGGGTCAGCGTGATGATGAAGATCGTCGATCCGTACATCAGCATCATGTCCCCTGGGCCGGTCACCCCGACGCTCAGCGCCTCCGCGGCCGCGTCGACCGTCCCGGCGGTCACGGGCGTGCCCTCGGCAAGGCCGGTTTCCTCGGCAGCTTCGGGCGTGAGCCGTCCGGCGACCTCGGTGGTCCAGGCGAGGCGCGGCAGCTTCTCGAGCCCGACGATGTCGTCGGCGAGCTCGCTGCTCCACTCGAGCCCGTCGACGACGTAGAGCGGACTGAAGCTGGCCGCCGTGTAGTGGTCTATGACGTACTCGCCGGTCAGCCGGAACACCAGATAGGAGGTCGAGGTCAGTATCCTTGCGGTCTTCGCGTAGACATCCGGCCGGTTGCGCTTCAACCAGAGGATCTTGGGTCCGACCGACTGCGAGGTAAGGGCGTTGCCGCAGCGCTCCAGCAGCACCGCCTCGCCGACCCTCTCGGTCAGCTCGGTGACCTCCCGCTCGGCGCGGCCGTCCACGCCGTAGAGGACCGCATTCATCAACGGCTCGCCGGCGGCGTCGACCGGCAGCATGCAGGGCCCGATGGCGCTGCAGGCAAGCGCCCCGATCTCGCCCGGATCCACGCCGGCCTCCTGCAGGATCCGCCGGGTGATGAAGGTCAGGTCGTCCCACCAGTCCTCTTTCGCCCGGTGCTCGGCCCAGCCCGGCCGGGGGACGATCATCTTGTGCGGCTTGGCGGCACTGGCGACGATCTCGCCTTTGGCGTCGACCAGCACCCCCTTGGACTCGAAGGTCCCGATATCGATGCCGAGCGTATAGGTCATCCCGAGAGCTCGTCGCGATCGAGGCTGAAGTTTGGGTCGATCCGTTTCACCGCCGCGGCGATGAGGCGCGCCAGCCCCTCCAGATCTTTGAGGTCGCAGACCTCCAGGGAGGAGTGCGAGGAACGGATCGGAAAGCCGAGGTCGATCGAGGCCGCGCCCTCGCCGGCGAGCTGTACGTAAGACAGATCCGTCAGCGCGCCCATGTGGACGCTCCGCTGCAAGGGCAACGACTCCGCGCGCGCCGTCTCCTCGAAGAGGCGCACCATCGCCGGATGCGGGATCACGCCGTTGAGCGTGCCCCGGCCATGGAAGGAATAGAGGCTGATGGCCGGCCCGCCGCCGAGCTTGACGTCACTTCGACCGCGCATGTCGGGCGTGTCCGCCGCCAGCACCAGGTCGAGCTGGATCGCGATATCCGGCTGCAGCACCTGGGCCGCCGGCAGGGCGCCGCGCAGATTGAATTCTTCCTGCACCGTGAAGACCAGATGCACGGTCGGCAGGCCCTCCTGCTCCTTCAGCCGGCCGGCGAGCTCCAGAAGCACGGCGCAGCCCGCCCGGTTGTCCACCGAGGTCCCGGCCACCCGGTCGTCCGCCAGCGCCAGCACGCGCGGCAGATAGACCGCCGGCGTGCCGACCGCGACGTCGGCCGCCGCCACGGCCTCGGCCGACGAAAGCCCGGTGTCGATGTAGAGCTCGGCATAGGGAACGACCCGGTACTTCTCCTCGGGTGTCGTCGCGTGATGGCTCTTGTTGGCGATCACGCCGGTCAAATCCCGGCCCTCGGCCACGCACAGCAGCACCGCCTGCGACGGCAGCGCCCGCTCGGGCACGCCGCCCAAGCGTTCGACCCGCAGCAGACCGTCGGTTTCGATCTTTCGGACCACGAAGCCCAGCTGGTCCATGTGGGCGAAGAGCATGACGCTGGGTGCCGCCCGGTCGCCTTCGAGCGTGGCGATCAGGTTTCCCAGGCGGTCGCTGCGCGACGCAATGCCAAGGTCCTCGAGCCGCGCCCGGATGTGGCGCCGGATCCGGTCCTCATGGCCACTGAGGCCGGGGATCATCATCAAGGCCGAGAGGGTCTCGCGCAGCCGGTCCTTCATGCCTGCTAGCCTCCACGTGCCGCACGCGCGAGACGCATGAACTCGGCCGCACGATCGGGATCCACTGGATTCCATGTATTGCCGTCGACCTTGAGGGACGACCCGACGACGCAACCGTCGGCCACCTTCAGCACGTCGGCGACGGTTTCGTGCTTGACGCCGGTATTGGCGAGAACGGGCGTGTCGGGAAGCACCGCCTTGACCGCTTCCAGGTCAGACAGCGCTGCCGCCTCGCCGGTGATCTGACCGGATACCAATACCGCATCCGGGAGGCTCGAGAAGACGGCGCTGCGCGCCCGATCGGGCAGGGCTCTCAGGTCGAGCGAATGGGCGAATTCCGCCGACACGTTGTAAAGCATGGCGAGGTCCTTGCGGCCCAAGCGGTCGCGATAGCGCATCGCCTTGCCGGCATCCGGCGTCCAGAGGCCCATGTCCGAGGCGTAGGTGCCGGTGAAGATCTCGCGCACGAACTGCGCGCCGGTCGCCGCCGCCAGCGCGATCGAGCTCATCGGGTCCCAGAGAACGTTGACGCCGAAGGGAACGGCGATACGGCCCTTCAGCTGGCCGATCACGAAGGCCATGGCGGCGGTCGACACGGTGTCCACCTCCAGCTCGTAGGGCCGGTCGTTCTCGTTGCCGAACATCACCGCATCGAATTCCGCGGCTTGAAGCGCGTCCAGGTCCTTCGCCGCGGCCTCGACGATCCCGGCGAGGCCACGATCCTGAGCATAGAGAGGCGAACCAGGCAGGGCGGCGAGATGGACCATGCCGATCACGGGCTTCGTCTCGCCAAAGATACGCCTGTGGTTTTCCGTCATGTCGCTGGATCGAGACCCCGCGGAACTTTCGACGACTTTACAGAGTGCGTTATCGTGCAGGCAAAAGGAAACTGCCCTATGATCGGGGCCCGGCATGGAAGGGGGGAGCGAATGGCTTTAAAAACGCGCGAGTGGCAGCGCCTTCCGAACGGCGGCTTGAGCTTCACGGAGCTGGGCTTCGGCACGGCGCCCCTGGGCAACCTCTACCGCGCGATCCGGGACGAGGAGGCGCAGGCGATCCTCGAGACGGCCTGGGAGGCCGGGGTACGCTACTACGATACCGCCCCGCTCTATGGGCTGGGCCTGTCGGAGACGCGGCTCAACCGTTTCCTTCGCGGCAAGAACCGGGACGACTATGTCCTCTCGACCAAGGCGGGCAGGCTGATGCGGGTCTGCGGCGCGGACGAGAGGACCGGCATCGGCAAGTGGTTCGAAGTGCCCAACCGCCGCGAGGTCTACGACTACAGCTATGACGGCATCATGCGCTCGCTCGAGTTTTCCTTCGAGCGCCTCGGGGTTGACCGGGTCGATATCCTCTATGTCCACGATCTGTGCGTCTTCACGCACGGCTCCAAGGAAGCCTCCGACGCACGCATCGACGAATTCATGGGCTCGGGCTACGACGCCATGATTTCCTTGCGCGATCAGAGCGTCGTGAAGGCCATCGGCGGCGGCATCAACGAATGGGAGGTCTGCCAGACCCTGGCCGAGCGGGGCGACTTCGATCTCTTCCTGCTCGCCGGACGCTACTCGCTGCTCGAACAGGAGGCGCTCGAGAGCTTCCTGCCGCTCTGTAGCTCCCGCGGCATCGGCATCGTCATCGGCGGACCGTACAATTCGGGCGTTCTCGCCAGCGGTCCCACGCCGGGCGCCTTCTACAACTACGATCCTGCGCCTCCGGAGATCCTGGAGCGGGTCGGCAGGATCGAGGCCGTCTGCCGCTCGCACGACGTTTCCATGATTGACGCCGCCTTCCAGTTCCCGCTGATGCACCCGAGCGTCGTCTCGGTGATCCCGGGCGGACAGAGCTTGGGGCAGATGGAGAGCAACCTGCGCGCGGCGCAAGCATCGATTCCGCCCGCGCTCTGGGCCGATCTGAGAGATCAGGGTCTTCTGCGCGCGGACGCGCCGACCGAATGAGGCTGCGATGACACCCAAGATCGACGCTCATCAGCACTACTGGGAGGTCAGCCGGGGCGACTATGACTGGATGTCCCCGGACGATCCGATCCTGGCGCGCCGATACATGCCCGTGGATCTGGCACCCAGCCTCGAGAAGCACGGGATCGCGCGCACCGTTCTGGTGCAGGCGGCGGCCAGCGTCGAGGAAACCGAATACATGTTGGGGTTGGCGGACGCTTCCGAGACGGTCGCCGCCGTCGTCGGCTGGGTCGATTTCGAGACTCCCGACCACCTGCGCCACCTCGAGCGATTGGCCCGCCATCCGAAGTTCGTCGGCGTGCGCCCGATGATCCAGGACATTCCGGACGTCGACTGGATGCTGCGCGACGAGGTGCAGTGGGGCTACAAGGCCGTCATCGACCTGGACCTCACCTTCGATGCGCTCGGCTTTCCGCCGCATCTGGAGAACTTCCTCACCTTGCTCACGCGCTATCCCGACATGCGGGTGGTGATCGACCACTCCATGAAGCCGCGGATCCGCGACCACGCGAAGGGCCCCGAGGTCTTCGGCCAGTGGGCCGAGGGCATGTCCCGCCTCGCCGAGCGGACGCGGGCCTGCTGCAAGCTCTCCGGGCTGGTCACCGAGGCCGCCGAAGGCTGGACACTCGACGACCTGCGCCCCTATGCCGGCCATGTCCTGGCCGCCTTCGGCCCGGAGCGGGTGATGTGGGGCTCAGACTGGCCGGTCTGCCAGCTGCGCGCCAGTTACGACGACTGGCGGGCGGCGGCGGAGGCCCTCATGGCGCCTTTGAACGAGCAGGAGCGGGGCGAGATCTTCGGCGGTACGGCGATTCGATTCTATCGCCTCGAAGTCTGATCCGCATGTCGGGCACCCCGGTGCGACAAGGCGGCCCGAACCCTGGAGTTTTCACGGCGCGCGATGAAGGCAATCTCCTCCGCGCTCAAGGCCCGTTCGTCACGCTGGCGGCGAATGACCTCCTGGGCGAGCACGAGCTAATACCCCTTGTTACCCGGTCCCGATGCACGCGCCATACCGAGGTCGGCAAGCAGGTCGTCGAGCAGGCTGCTGGCGCCGAAGCGGAAGGTGTGAGGCGCCGCCCAACCCGGACCCATGATTTGCTCGGCAAGCGCCAGATAGGCGGCAGCCTGCATCGTGGTGCGAAGTCCCCCGGCTGCCTTGAACCCGACGCGGAGACCCGACTGCTTGATCGCGGTCAGCATGATCTCGGCGGCCGATAGGGTCGCCGAGACTTCGGTCTTGCCGGTCGACGTCTTGAGAAAGTCGGCGCCCGCTGCGATGGCGTCGCGACTGGCACCCGCGATATTGTCCGCCGAGCGCAGACGACCGCTTTCCAGAATGACCTTCAGGATTCGCTCCGGGCCGGAGGCCTGCTTGCAGGCCGCGACCAATTCGCCCGCGGCCGCGCGCTGTCCGTCAAGCCAGGCGGCATAGGGCAGAACCAGGTCCACTTCGTCGGCCCCCGCTGTCACCGCAGCCTGGACCTCAGCCACGGCGCCGGCGGGATCCAAGGCACCCGCCGGGAAGTTGGCCACAGTGGCGATGCGCACCCCGCTGCCGGCCAGAGTTTCCCGACACTGGGCGATGAATTGTGGCCACACGCAGACCGCCGCGACCCGAACGAGGCTCCCCACGGCGCGGCCGCATAATCGATCGATCGCCGCGCTGTCATCGTCGTCGTTCAGGCTGGTCAGGTCGAGCAGAGGCAGAGTGCGTCTTGCGGCGTCCGACTCATTCATGAGCGGGCTCCCTCCAGAAAGGCCCTGAGCTGGCGGGTCAGGGTCGCCACCGTTTCGAGAGTGTGCCGGTGGTTCGGCGGCTGATCGTCAAGCCCGGTCCCGAGGTTGGTGACGGCGGAGATCGCGAGCACCTTGAGCCCACAGTGGCGCGCCAGGATCGTTTCCGGCGCTGTCGACATGCCGCTTGAAAGAGGGTCGCAAAAACCGTTGTCGTGCGTACCATCATTTCATCAATCATATCTTCGACAGCGCCAGAATCGCGCATTATTCACTGTACTTGTACTCTGCGTCAAACCTCGAGATCTTCTCCTGTTAAGGGTTGTCGGACGCCTGCCGGCCCAGGGAAAGCGCCGCTAGCACCCCGCCACGGCAGGCGTCCGACAACCCTTAACACGGGCGGACCAACTGGGACACGTTTCTGAGAGTCAGCTCACCCGCAGCAAGCCGACCAAATGATCGAGGAAGCGGACGTTCGGTTCTCGCCGCGCAGGACGACCCGCGATTCCTGTACCGTGCGTGCCATCAGTCACCCTCCGAAAAACAACAACAGAAACAAGAATGTAACCGGGTGCCGCCGCCAAGAAATTCACACTTCCAGCGCTGCCGCACCGCTTCGCATCGAAAAGCTTTGGAAGGACCCGAGCGCGGTCATGAGGGTCCCTTCTCATGGCCGTGCCCACTTCGCTCTATGGGCGCGATGTTTCGGGTCAAGTACGACGAGCTTGACCGTTCGGCCAAGTGCTCGCTGCAGCGCCTCGGTGTGTTGCGGCGCCACGTGGTTCCGAATGAAGGTGGTCGGCGCGCCGAGCTGGTAGGCTTCGGCGCTGGTGCCCGCCTTTGGCAACCGGAATGAGGACCCGGAGCCAAGCCCGGTAGGCTTTCGTCCCGACAGCTGCCTCGAGCGCCTGTTGCTCGCGCTCGCGGGCGCGTGCCCGAATCTCGGCGACGAGGACTATCTTCGACTTCTGGAATGATGCGGGCATGGTGTCGATTTCGCGAAGTGACTGTTAAACAAAACCAATTGAAACCGAAAGGCGCCGGCGGCCGAAAATGTGCCGGAAACCGCGCCGCTGCGCTCATCGTGGTGAAGCTTTGCCAGGAAGGACCCGTCGCCATCTGCAGGTCCGGTGGTCCGGTCCCTTGGGTCCGATTCGCCGCCCGCCGTGCGCCTGGGCGCCGACCGCAGCGCCGCCTGCTTAGACTTCCACAGCGCGTTGTAGGGCGCGGGCTTTTCGGCCTGGTCAACCATCGGCCCGCTCCCCCCTCTCGGCTGGCTTGGCCGCGGCCGGCGCGTCGGTCATCAGCGCCGCCAGGCCGTCCAGTTCGTTGGTCAATTTTGCAACTGCCCGGACTTGTGCCGCAGCTTGCACGCCGTGCGCTGCTGCAGGTCCTTGAGGCGCTTGGTCGCCATGTCCGGATTCGCCTTGGTCATGCCGCCCGCTCCCGCTTGCTGTGCCGCTTGAGCGCGCCGGCCAGGTAGGGGATACCGGCGCCCGGCCGCTCGGCCTCGGCATCGACCGCTCGCTCGTAGGCCTCGAACCATCGCGGCCATCGCTTCGCATCGAGCCTGTCGTAAAGCTCGGGCCGGACGAGGATGGCCGCCCCAAGGCGCTCACTGGCCAGCTTGCGACGCTTGGGGTGGTTTCTGGTTCGTAGGTTCACGTCGCTCAGCAGGCACATCTCGCCTTGGTCTGGCCGCCCTGGTGCCGCCCCGCCCCCTTGCCGAGCATCGGTTGTTTCGGATCTCTCGGCCGCCATGACCGGCGACGCCTGGGCGCTGTTTTCGACACGCGCTGCCGCCTGCTTCGCAGGATATTTTATCTGGTGTTTAACACCATCTCTTCCGGCCGCGCCGCGTTCCAAATCTGGGCGTGCCGCCAAGGACTTAGCGGCGGTTTCCGGGCAAATCTTATCCGCATCCTTGCGGACTTTCTCGGCGGTTTTGTCTGCATCCTTGCGGACTTTCTCCTCCGCATCGCCCGTCGCGGACGCTTCGTAAATCAACGAGTAGATCCGCTTGCGCCGGTCCGTCGCGCTGCGCTTGATCTCGAGGTATCCGAACTCCTCCAAGTGGGCCGTGTGCCGGGCCTGATCCTTGGCGCGGATGCCCGATACTTCCGCGATCTTGTCCCGACCCGCAAAGCACCCGGCATGGTTCCGGCCGAGGCGGTCGAAATAGGCGAGCGCGCCCAGCATCCGAAAATCGCCGCGTGACAACCTCCTGTCGCTCAGCGCCCGCAGCGGGATCGCCGCGAAGTGCTCGCCGCTCACGACAACCTCCCATCTGCTTTCCAGCTTTTGCCGGGCGTGCGCGGGAAACCTTGGGTTTTCAGCGCGGCCGAATCGTCGGAAAACTTGCGCAAATCCGCCGTTTGCCTTATGCCTGTCACGCCAGAGGCCGCGGGTTCAAGTCCCGTCACTCCCGCCACCACTTTCGACCGTTCTTCGACCGATTTTGCGTTGCGCAATAATCGGGGCTG
>JAOUCL010000090.1 GCA_029859805.1 Rhodospirillales bacterium
GCGCTTCAAATTCTATGGCGTTTATGAGTATTCACTGATGTTTCCAGGCATCAACGAGTTCAATCACTCCCGTTGCTATCGAGATATCGAACGGGTTCCGATTGAAGGGACGAGCGACGCACTGGTTAGTCTCGAGCACCTTCGATTGAACCGGCTCGCAAGTGACTTTGCAGAGCAATACAACCTTCTCATGAAAGACTACCTTGATAGAGAGGGAATCGGACCTTGTTCACCGGCAGCGGACTGGGATGGGATGCTAGACGCGTTGTCCGAAATGGTCCGGGGGCCGACGCGGAGTGAGGGAACTGCAATTTTGACCACTTCCGGGGCTCCAGGCGTTTCAACAGAGAGCATCCGAATTACTCTCAAGGATGTGAGCCGGTGGGGCGAGATCTCCTCAACCACGTGCAAAATCTTGGCGGCACATGGAATTTTCGATGTCGTGGAGGTGGAGGTGGCCGGTTCGTTACCTGGTCCGGGCCTTCCGACCAGAGCGATTATCGAGTTTCGTTGCGCCAACGGCGGCATTGAACGCTAACGTCGGCTCGTATCTCTTGGACCAAAGGCCGCAAGAAGCGGATAGCCTGGGGGCCGGCCGCCGGCCTAGGCTGCAAGGGCGCCAAGGGAGCGAGGAGTGCCGCGACGATGAACCCGGTCATGAGCTCCAGGGACTGGCTGCTGCTGCTCGTGCTCTCCGTGCTGTGGGGCGGCTCGTTCTTCTTCGTCGAGGTCGCGCTCGACGAGCTCGGGCCGCTCACCGTGGTGACGGGGCGGGTCGGGCTGGCCGCGGCGGCGCTGATTGGGCTGGTCTATCTGGGCGGTGGGCGCATGCCACACGCGCCCAGCCTCTGGGGCGCGTTCCTGGTGATGGGCGCCTTGAACAACCTGATCCCCTTCAGCCTGATCGCCTGGGGCCAGGTGCATATCGACAGCGGCCTCGCCTCGATCCTCAACGCCACGACCCCCTTGTTCACCGTGATCCTGGCGCACTTCCTGACGGCCGAGGAGCGCCTCACGCCGGGCCGCCTGGCGGGCGTCCTGCTCGGGCTCTCGGGCGTGGCCGTGCTGATCGGGCCCGAGGCGCTCGCCGGCCTCGGCGTCGCGGGCCTCGGACAGATCGCCGTGCTCGCCGCCGCCCTCTCCTATGCCTTCGCCGGGATCTTCGGGCGCCGCTTCAAGGACCTGCCGCCGGCCGTCGCCGCGGCCGGCATGCTGACGGCGACGACGGTCATGATCCTGCCGCTGGCCCTGGTCGTGGAGCGGCCCTGGAGCCTGAGCCTGTCGGGCGAAACCTGGGGCGCCATGCTCGGGCTCGCGCTGCTCAGCACCGCGGTCGCCTACCAGATCTACTTCCGCATCCTGGCCAGCGCGGGCGCGACCAACCTGCTGCTGGTCACCTTCCTGATCCCGGTCAGCGCGCTGCTGCTCGGCGTGCTGGTGCTTGGCGAGCAGCCGGACTGGACCGCCTTCGCCGGCATGGCGCTGATCTTCGCCGGGCTCGCCGCGGTGGACGGTCGGTTGCTGGCCCGCCTGCGGCGGCGGCCCCCGGACCCTGCCGCCGCGCGGCGATCGGCCTGATCCGGCAAATCCCTATCAGAACTGGGCCTGCAGCTTGCGGATTTCCACGATCCGGCTGGACGCCTCGATGGCCTGGTCCAGCGTTCGGATGCCCTGCGAGTCGAGCAGGTCGAGCATGCGCACGAAGACTCCGGCGGTGATCATCGCATCGCTCAGGGCCGAATGGCGGTTGGCGACCTCGACGCCGAAGCGCTCGGCGATGCCGTCCAGGGTATGGTCCGGCGCGTGGTCGTGCAGAAAGACGGACAGCAGCAGGGTGTCGAGCACGGGGTTGTCGAAGGCCAGGCCGCAGGCCGCCTCCTTGAGCTTGATGAACTTCATGTCGAAGGCGGCGTTGTGGGCGACCAGGACGGCGTCCCCGGCGAAGGCCTTGAACTGCGGCAGCACCACCTCGATGGGCGGCTTGTCCCGCACCATGTCGTCGGTGATGCCGTGAATGCGAATCGATGCCTTCGGGATGGTGCGCCCGGGGTTGATCAGCCGGTCGAAGGTTTCGCCGGTGAGGATCCGCCCGTTGGCGATGCGCACCCCGCCTATCGAGATCGTCTCGTCGCCGGCCGACGGCCTGAGCCCGGTGGCCTCGGTGTCGAAGACCACGTAGTTCAGCTGGCGCAGCGGCGTCGCGCCCAGGGTCGTGTCGACGCCGGTCTCGCCGAAGAGGTCGAAATCGTAGAACTCCGGGCGCGGCGGAAGCGCCTCCTGCGGCTGCTGGAACTGGGGGCGGACCGGCACGGCCAGTGGCATCCGCAGGTAGGCATGGCCGGCGCGCTGCGCGCTGCTCCACAGCTCGCTGCCATGGTGCTCCATGATCTCCCTGACCGTATGGCCGCCGATCGCGCCCTCGAGCGGGACGTCGAGCCAGGAGTCGAGGATGTCGGAGGGGATCGGCGCGCCGGGCCAGACAATCTCGATATAGACGTTCCTGTCGCCGAGCAGGGCCTCGACGTCGAAGCGCTCGGCGGCCGCGTACTCGTGAATGCGCCCGACGAGGTGCTCCAGGGCAAGCACCAGGGAATGGCTGTCGCCCCGCAGCCACAGCGGCATGCCGATCATGGTGGCGTCGATGCCCAGCTGGTCGCGCAGCCGGCCGATCACGCAGCCGAGCAGATCGACCGAATAGACGTCCGACATGAGCCAGTGGCCGGCGGTCAGCGAGCGGTACGCGTCGGCGAGGGACTCGAGGCGCTCGCTGAGCGACTCGGCCTCCGCGCCGATCACGTCCTGAAACTTGGCCCGTTGGTCCTGGTCCATGTCCGGGTTGGACTGCAGGGTCTCCCCCGCGATGCGCAGGTTGGCGATCGGAGCCCGCCACTCCTCGGTGATCGAGCGCAGCATCGAGTCGCGCTTGGCGAGGTCCTTGACCTCCTCGCTCACGTCGGTGAGGGAGAGGACGTAGCCGGTGGCGGTGCCGGCGGCGTCGAGGATCAGGCTCATGCGCCCCTGGAGCAGCATCTGGGAGTCGGCGGTGGCGCAGACGAACTGGACCGTCGCGCGGCTGGACTCGCGGCCCCTGCCCGCCTCGAGCGGCTCGGTGATCTGCTCCAAGGTGTGAATGACAGGTTCCCGGGCCAGCAGCTCGAACAGGGGACGGCCCAGGCCGAGTGCTTCCGGGGACCCGAGAATCCGCGCCGCCATCTGATTGTAGAGCAGTATCCTGTGGGCCGGATCGCAGACGATGACGCCTTCGCTCAGGTCCAGCAGGATCGCGGCGAGGCGGTTTTTCTGTTCCTCGACGTCGGCGGTGGCGGAGGCCACGGACTTGACGACCGCGCGCCGGGCCCCGGTGAGCTCGCGGGCCAGCTCGTTGGCGGCGTCGGGCAGTCCGCCGAGGAAGTGGGATTCCGGCAGCTCGATGGCGCGACCGGCCCGCGAATGGGTCAGCGTTTGAATCTCCCGAGTCAGCGTGGTCAAGGGCCTGACCAGGCGGAGTTGCAGCGCGACCCACGCCAGGGCGCAGAGCGCGGCGACGGCCAGCGCCGAGAAGATGGCGTAGGCGATCAGCTGCGGCCCAACGGCTTCGGAGGCGGGAACAGAGTCGGCAGCCAGCCACACCCCGCCGGCCAGCAGAGCGCCCACCGCCGCAGCAAGACCTCCCAGTACGACGACAAGAACGGCTCTCAAGCTCATCGGCGATCCCTCGGCCGATCCGTCAAGCCGGGTCCTCGTCCGGCTCGAGGTAGTGTCTGACCAGTTTCAGCAGGTCGCGGGTCGAAAACGGCTTGGTGATGTAGTCGTCGGCGCCCAGGGCCAGACCCTTCTCCCGCTCGATATCCCGGCCCTTGGCGGTCAGCATGATGACGCGGATGTCCTGCCACTCGGGGTTGGCGCGGATCGTCTGGCAGACCGAGTAACCGTCCCGCTTCGGCATCATCACGTCGAGCAGGATGAGGTCCGGACGCTTCTCCTCGATGGCCGTCAGGGCGGCTTCGCCGTCGCGGGCGACACGCACGTCGTAGTTCTCGTGCTTCATCAGGAATTCCAGCGAATGGAGGATGTGGGGCTCGTCGTCCACCACCAGCACGGAATGCGTCATTTCTTGTCTCCTCCCTTTCCGACCGGCGGCCGGGGCCGGTCAGAACAGCTCCCCCGCGAACTCGTTGCTCACGCGCTTGCGCAGAGTCTCTATGGCTTTCAGCGAATCCACCAGGATGTCCTTTTCGCGCTCCGAGAGGGCGTCAGGGTGAACATGGTTGCCCACCTTATTGCCCGACTTGAAGTCGTTAATCTGCTGGCGCAGCAAGAGGCGCGTGATGTGGTGGAAGGCACCGCTGAGATAGTCCTGCTCGTCCTTGTCGAACACGCCGGCGTCATGCAGCGCCGCGATCCGGCCCAAGGTCGTCGTCACCGCGATACCCTCGCGCAGGCACAGCAGCCGCACATTGCTCACCAGGGCCAGCGTGCCGGCATGCTTCAAGTTGATCTCGCCCTTGTGCTCGGGCTTCTCCGTGTCCGTGCGGAAGCGGCCGAACCAGCCGAGGGCGACGCCGGCTTGAGACACCTCGCGGCGAAGCTCGTCGAGAAACGCGGGGCTGGACTTGGCCATCTTGGTCACGTGGCGGCGCAGCTCCTCGGCCATCCAGACCTCGCCGAAGGCGCCCTGGAAGTCGAAAAAGATGTCGGAGAGCTGAATCGCAATGACGCTGCGCTTGCGGCCCCACATCCTGATCTGGTCGCGCCACTGGGTCCGGGTCTTGCGCCACACCGGATTGGTCGCCATCACGTAGCCCCCGCAGTACGGGAAGCCGACGGCATCGAGGTCGCGGGTCATCCGCTCGGCCAGCTCGATGAAGAAGATGTCGATCGGCCCGTGCTCCTTGTCCGGATAGTCCTCGAGGATGAAGCCGTTGTCCTGGTCCGGATAAAGGAAGTTCTCGCCGCGTCCGCCCGAGCCCATGATGATCAGCGAGAAGGGTACCGGCGGCTCGCCCCAGCCCGACTGCGCCATGGCCTCCACATGGGTCTCGATGAGCCGGCGATGGATATCGCGGTTGATGTGCGTGATCACCGCCTGGATTTCCGGGGCCGGCACATTGTCCAGGAACAGGCTGTCGGCCAGGTCGACCTGGGCGGCCTTGATCTCGCGCAGGCCGTCCAGCGTGTCCTGGTGGCTGATCAGATCGATCTCGCGCAGCACCTGCTCGCCGGCAACCGCCAACGCGTCCGACAGGTTGATGACACCGAGCGGCCTGCCCCGGCGGTCGGTCACCGGCATGTGATGCCAGCCGAAGCGGCGCATGCGCGCGATGGCGTAATAGAGATAGTCGTCGGCGTCGATGGTGCGCACCGGCGTGCTCATGATGTTGCCGACCGCTTCGCTGCCGTCGCAGCGCAGCGCGATCCGCCGGGTGACGTCCTGCTCGGTGACGATGCCCGCCAGCCGCCCCGCCGGGTTGGTGATCAGCGCGCTGGTCTGCTTGGCCGCCGCCATGCGCCCCAGTAATTCGGCCACGGTGGCATCGCCCGACAGAACCACCGGCGACCCGCGCATATAGTCGCGAACCAAATGCGAGAAGATCCGGGTGCGCGGTTGCATGAGGCCGGAGTCCGCCATGGGTCACTCCGCGCTCTGCGCGACGGGGGCTCTTTCGAGCGGGATCGTGAAGGCGAATTTCGCGCCGTGGCCGGGCACGCTCTCGACCCAGATGCGGCCGCCGAAGTACTCGACGATCTGGCGCGAGATGGCCAGGCCCAGGCCGCTGCCGCCCGGCCGGTCGGTCAGCGCCTCGTTCGCCTGCTGAAACTTCTCGAAGATCATCCGGCGGTTTTCGGGCGCGACCCCGGGGCCGTTGTCGGCCACGCTGACGTAGAGGCCCTCGTCCCGCGTCTCGGCCGAGACGACGACGAGGCCATGGGCCTCGTGGCAGAACTTCACCGCGTTGGACAGCAGGTTGACGATAACCTGCATCAAGCGGTCGCGGTCCACGTGGACCCTCGGCAGGTGGCCGTCGAGCTTGACCTCCAGCCGGACCGACTTTTCGGCCAACAAGCCGCTGCTGACGGCCAGGGCTTCGTCGATCACCGCTCTCGGATCGATGTCGTCGAGCTCCCACTCCATCCGGCCGGCCTCCATCTTGGCCAGGTCGAGGATCTGGTTGATCAGGCGGGTGAGGCGCTCGCTCTCCTTGACGATGATGGTGAGGAACCGGCTCCGTTCCTCGGTGTCCAGGTCCGGGTTGTCGAACAGGATCTCGCTGAACGAGCGGATCGAGGTCAGCGGCGTGCGCAGCTCGTGGCTGACCGTCGACAGGAAATCGTCCTTCAGCCGGTCGAGCTCCTTGAGCCGCTCGTTGGCCGCCCGCAGCTCGGCGGTGGTCGCCTCCAGTTCCCGCGATTTCTGCTCCAGGGTGTGGCTGTATTCGATCACCTGGGAGGTCTCTTCGAGGATCTTCATGACCTCCTCGATGCCGACGACCTCGCCCTTGGCCACCGAAGCCACCATGACCCGCGCCGAGGCGGCGCCGATGGCACCGGCCAGCAGGCGTTCGGTGAAGTTCACCAGGTCGGCGTCGGCCTGGCGCAGCTTGGCGAGGTTCAGACCGCGGGCGCGGGCGTAGCCGCCCAGCGCACGTTCGGCCGTGCTCTTGCCGACGAAGCGGACGATCAGGGCGCGCAGGTCGGCAACCGTGGCGGATCCGCGCCAGAAGCGCGACCCGCCTTGTGCGCTCGACTGCCGGAACACGTCGACGAAGAGCGCCGCCTGGATGCGTTCGATGGCGCTCTGGTGGCTCCTCAGAGACAGCGCGACGTAGCCGCCGATATTGACCAACATGCTCCAGAACAGGGCATGCGACAGACTGTCCATGCCTTGCAGCCCGAACAGCTCATGCGGCTTCAACAGCCCCATGCCCAGCGGCCCGGCGTCGATGAACTCGATCGGCAGCCAGCCGGAGCGGGCAAAGGACGGCAGAAGAAGCGTGTAGGCCCAGACGGCGAAGCCGAGGCTCAAGCCGGTCACGGCGCCGCGGCGCGTGCCGGCCTTCCAGAAAATGCCGCCGATGATGGCCGGCGCGAACTGCGCGGCGGCGGCGAAGGACACCAGCCCGATCGTCACCAGGGCGTCGGATTCTCCGATCAGGTGGAAGTAGGCATAGCCGAGCAGCAGAATCAGAATGATGCTGGCCCGGCGAATGAACAGCAGCAGCACGGTAAGATCGCCCCGCTCGGTCAGCCTGAGCCAGGTCAGGCGCAACAGCACCGGCATGACCAGGTCGTTGCTGACCATGGTGCTGAGGGCGATGGCGGCGACGATCACCATCCCGGTGGCCGCGGAAAGGCCGCCGATGAACGCGAAGAGCGCGAGGAATTCCTGCTGATCGAACATCGGCAGGGTAAGCACGAAGGTATCGGCGTCGACCCCGCCGCCCGGGAAGGCCAGGCGTCCGCCGAGCGCGATCGGCAGGACGAAGATGTTGATGATCAGCAGGTACAGCGGGAACAGCCAGACCGCCTTCTCCAGGTGGGCCTCGTTCACGTTCTCCACCACGGTCACCTGGAACTGCCGTGGCAGGCAGACGATCGCCGCCATGGACAGCAGGGTGAGCGTCATCCACTGTCCGTAGCTCGCGCCGCTCAAGGTGAGCAGGTTCGCGACCTCCGGCGTGGCCCTGGCTGTAGTGAACAGGTCCGCAAAGCCGTCGTACAGCCCGAAGGTGACGAACAGGCCCACGGCCAGAAACGCGATCAGCTTGACCAGGGATTCGAAGGCGATCGCCGCAACCATGCCTTCGTGATGTTCGCTGGCGTCTATGTGCCGGGTGCCGAAGAGGATGGCGAAGGCCGCCATAACCAAGGCGACGAGAAAGGCGGTGTCCTGCAGGACCGGAACCCGGCCCGAGGGGTGCGGCGTGATCACCTCCGGATACTGCAGCAGCACGTTGAAGCTGGTGGAGACGGCTTTCAGCTGCAGGGAAATGTAGGGCATGATGCCGACCACCGCGATCACCGTCACGAGGACGCCGAGCTGCGTGCTCTTGCCGTAGCGCGAGGAGATGAAGTCGGCGATCGAGGTGATGCGGTGGGCCTTGCTGATGCGGATGATCTTGCGCAGCACGAACCACCAGACCACGAAGGTCAAGGTCGGGCCGAGATAGATCGGCAGGAAATCGATGCCGCTCGAGGCTGCGCGTCCGACGCTGCCGTAGAATGTCCACGAGGTGCAGTAGACGGCGATCGACAGGGCGTAGATATAGGGGTTGGCGATTACGCTGCGCCCGGCGTCGGCCCTCTTGTCGACATAGTAGGCAATCGCGAACAGTAGGCAGAGATAGGCCAGGGACGTCAGCAGTATGGACCAGCCGCTCAGCACGATCAGGGCCCCCCGAACTCCCCGCCGCCGGGCGGAGCGGGCGGCTCTTCCCCCGCGGCCCGGGTCCCCGAAACCGCATGCAGTCCGATCAACGCGATAGTCCCGGCCCAGACACAGAATAGATAGAAGTAGAGCAGCGGCACGCCGAAGAGAATGACGTCGGCGCTGAAGATCGACAGCAGCGGCGGGTTGAAGGCGAGAAAGGCGAGGAGAAAGAGGGCGATCGCACGCTCGCCAACGAGACCCGGCCGATACATTCTCACGGCTCCCGCCGGGGGCGCGGACCCTCGGCCCGCGGCGCCCGGCATCCTGAGGCATCCGGGCGGTATGATCGCCCGGAACGGCCGGCCGGGTAAAGCAGGGCCAGGACCGGCGCGGCGCCGCTCATTCCTCCGCGGCCTCCAGAAGCTTGCGCGCCCGCTCGACGATCTCGCGGGTCGAGAACGGCTTGGTCACATAGTCGTCCGCCCCCAGCTCGAGGCCCTTGCGGCGATCCAGCTCCCGGCCCTTGGCGGTCAGCATGATGATCTTGACCCCGTCCCACGCCGGGTTGGCGCGTATCGCGCGGCACACGTCGTAGCCGTCGCGCCGCGGCAGCATGACGTCGAGCAGGACCAGATCGGGCACCCGGCTCTCCATGACCCGGAGCGCCGCGTCCCCGTCGCGTGCGACCTGCACGCCGTAGCCGGCCTGTTTCATGAGGAAGCTGAGCGAATCGACGATATTGGGCTCGTCCTCCACGACCAGGACACTTCGGGTCATCCTCGCGGTCCCCCAATGCACGGTCCGGTCATTGAACGAACGACGGGTAGGCGCGCTGCGCGCAGTCGCGTCGTTCGCACAGCCGGCAATGAACGCCGACCGGCACGGCGATTTCGGGCTTCCCCAGGTCCATGCCGTCCGCATAAACGAGCTGCGGTGCGAAAGACACTTCGCAGCCGATGCCGATCGAATAGTGGCTGCTCGGCGCCCGGTACCCGCCGCCGGGCTTGGTCTCGGTCTTCGCGATGCAGAAGTAGGTCGCGCCGTCGGGCAGGCGCGCCAGTTGCCGGTCTATGCGGCCGGGCCTCATGAAGGCGCCATGCACGTTCCAGCGTGGGCAGGTGCCGCCGTAGCGGGGAATGCGCAGGCCGGAGCCGCTGAACCGCTTCGAGACGTTGCCGGCGATGTCGACCCGCAGGAAGTGGAACGGCACGCCCTCCGCACCGGGACGCCGCAAGGTGGTCAGCCTGTGACAGACCTGCTCGAAGCTGACGCCGAAGCGCCGGCCGAGCAGTTCGATGTCGTGACGCAGGGTGCATGCCGCCTCCAGGAATTCGTCATAAGGCATCAAGAGGGCGCCCGCGAAGTAGCTTGCCAGCGCACGGCAGTACATGTCACGCGCCGCCTGCGTCGAAAGCTGGGTTTCGGCCAGCCGGGCCTCGAACAGCGGCCCCAGGGTCGAGAGCCCGATCTGCCGCGCGACGCGGAAGGTGGCGCTGCTGGCCGGCAGCGCCTCGGGGATGCCGAAGCACGGCCGCTCGCCGTTCAGGCCGTCCGCCGGCTTCGTGCCCGTGTCCTCCGCGCCGGTGTCCTCCGCGCCGAGAACGACGGTGATGCCGTGGCGCTCGGCCAGCGCGGCGGAGAGCGACTCGAAGGCGCCGGCCTTGCGCAGCCCGATTTCGCGCCGCGCCGCGTCGGCCGCGTCCTCCAAATCGGGGAAATGGTTGTGCTGAGCATGCAGGGCGTCGGTGACCTCGTCGACCGGGGAGTCGGCGCCGCGCAGGTCCTGAAACCCTTCGCCGGTGATGAACTCGAACAGCTGGTTGACGAGATCGGTCAGCTTTTCGCTTTCCTCGACCAGGATGCCGACGAACTGCTGGCGCTTGCGCGCCGCCAGGTCGACGTTGTCGTGCAGGATCTCGGCAAAGGAGCGGATCGAGGTCAGCAGGGTCAGCAGCTGGTGGCTGGAGGCGGCCAGATAGGGATCCTCGGCAAGGCGCGCACTGAGGCCCCGAAGGTCCTCCCGGGCGTTCCGGTAGGCCCGATAGAGCGTGAGGAACGCCTGGCACGCCGCCGGCGCGCTGCCGACCAATTCGTTCAGTTCGCCGGCCTCGACCTCGATGTCGCGGAACAGCGGATCGCCGAAAAGCTCGGCGATGTCCGCGAGCAGCCGGGCCTCCTCGTTGCCCGAGAAGGCCTGAAGGTCGATATCGAAGCACTCCGAGAGCTTCAGCAGGAGCGGGCGGTTCAGGCTGCGCTGGTTGTGCTCGATCAGGTTCAGATAGCTTGGCGATATGCCCAGCTGCCCGGCCATGGCGACCTGGGTCAGGCCCTGCCGATGGCGCAGCCGGCGCACCCTGTTGCCCAACATGGCCTGTCGTGGCATGGCGATCCTTCCCCAACGCCGCTGAAACGCCGCTCAAAACGCCGCTCAGACGTGTTTGACTGATTTTACACGTTTTCGTGAACCTCCGTCAAAAGATTGACAAAACTCCTTGGGCAGGCGAACGCACGATTGACGCTGTGCCGAGTTAACGAATAGGTTACCTTCGGATCTGTGTAAGTACTTTCAGGTTTTCGCCGAATCGCCTTGCGGGCGCACCGGCGGGAGCGAATCCGGTCCAGGGCCCAAAAGATCAACACCAACAGGGCCGGGGCCTTCAAGAAGGGGGACTTTACGTATGGCACCGAAGGTTATCTGGCTCTTCGTGTTCGTTGCGCTGTACTGGGCCTACTGCATCTTCTGGGGCGTCAAGTCGGCGATGGCGGCGAAGACGGCCTCGGACTACTTCATCGCCGGAAGGCGCCTGTCGATCTGGGTCTTCATCCTGGCGGCGACGGCGACGTCGTTCTCGGGCTGGACGTTCATGGGCCATCCGGGCCTCGTCTATCGCGACGGGTTCCAGTACGCCTATGCCTCGTTCTACACCATCACCATTCCCTTCACCGGCGTGATGTTCCTCAAGCGCCAGTGGATGCTGGGCAAGCGCTTCGGCTACGTGACGCCGGGCGAGATGCTGGCGGACTACTTCAAGGGCGACGCCATCCGAATCCTGGTGGTGCTGGTCGCGCTGCTGTTCTCGATCCCGTATCTCGGCGTTCAGCTCGGCGCCTCGGGCTTCCTGTTCAACGTGCTGACCGACGACCTGATCTCGACCGAGGTCGGCATGTGGGTCCTGTCGCTGGTGGTGCTCATCTACGTGGCCTCGGGCGGCCTCAGGGCGGTGGCCTACGTGGACACCGTGCAGTGCGTCCTGCTCGGACTCGGCATCGTGATCACGGGGCTGATCGCGCTCAACCTGGCCGGCGGCTGGGACGCCTTGAACGCCGGCTTCGCCGAGCTCGCCAAGTCCGACGTCGGCAGGTGGGGCACGACTCAAGGCTACGGTGGTGGCGACTACAACGCCTACTTCGCCATTCCCGGCGTGATCCAGTTCACGGCGGGCCTCGGCAAGGAGACGCCGGTCGGCGGGCTGTGGACCGGCATCATGTGCCTGACCTACATGTTCGCGCTGATGGGCATCCAGTCGGCCCCGGCGTTCACCATGTGGGCCTTCGGCAACCAGTCTCCCAAGCCCTTCGCGCCGCAGCAGGTCTGGGCCTCGTCGTTCTGCATCGGCCTGATCCTGTTCTTCTTCACCGCGTTCCAGGGCATGGGCGCGCACCTCTTGGGCGCCAACCCGGCGGTGACGGAGGCCGGACTGGCGATTTCCAACGTCCTGGACGGCGCCGCGATTTCGGCCAAGCCGGACTCGCTGGTTCCGTACTACTTCAACCAGATCGCGGACACCATGCCCTGGCTGGTCGGAATCCTGGCGGTCTGTGCGCTGGCGGCGATGCAGTCGACCGGCGCGGCCTACATGTCGACGGCCGGCGGCATGCTGACCCGCGATCTCTACAAGCGCTACCTCAACCCGACCGCCAGCCACACCACCCAGAAGCTCTTCGGGCGTCTGGGCGTGGCCTTCATCGTGCTGTCGGCCCTGCTGGTGGCGACCTACTCGCAGGACGCGCTGGTGCTGCTCGGTGGCCTGGCGGTGGCCATGGGCTTCCAGATGTGGCCGTCGCTGGCGGCGATCTGCTGGGTGCCCTGGATCACCCGTCAGGGTGCGACCTGGGGCCTGGCGGCCGGTCTGCTCGGCGTGATCTTCACCGAGACCATCGGCCAGCAGCTCACCGGCGGTTCGCTGCCCTGGGGTCGCTGGCCCTGGACCATCCACTCGGCCGGTTGGGGCATCATCCTGAACCTGGCGGTGTGCATCCCGGTCTCGGCGATGACCCAGAACTCGAACGATCTGGCCCACCGCATGAAGTACCACAACTTCCTGCGCGAGCACGCCACCCTGTCGCCCGGCAAGAAGGGCCTAGTCCCGGTCGCCTGGATCGTCACCCTGGCCTGGATGTTCTTCGGCATCGGCCCGGGCGCGGTGATCGGCAACGACATCTTCGGCGCGCCGAACGCGGGCGTCGAGGGCTGGACCTTCGGCATCCCGTCGATCTGGGCCTGGCAGATCCTGTTCTGGCTGCTCGGCGTCGGCATGATGTGGCTCCTGGCCTACAAGATGGAGATGTCGACGGTGCCCGACAAAGAGGTCGAGGCGCTGGTGGAAGACATCGGCGACGTGGTGCAGACCCCGGCCACCCAGGCGGGCGCCGGCGGGGCGGGGAGGTAAGCCCTCCTCACCACACAATTCCGGACTCTCTGGGGGAAGGCCTGGCCTTCCCCCTTTTTCTTTGGCCCGGAAGGGTCCTTCGGAAGTGTTGGCGCGGGCGCGTCCGGCCGCTATAGAAGGCCCATGGAGACACTCTTCAGCAGGGACTACATGCTGTTCTGGGCGGCGGCCCTGGGCGTCGCCTTGTTCTTCCCGGTCCGCCAGCTGATCTGGGTGCTCTACATGCGCCGCGCCCAGCGCCAGGGAACACCCGACGAGGCGGAGGGCCGGCGCCTCAAGAAGCGCGCCACGGTCACGGCGGTCCTGCTCTGCTTCGTCGTCGCACTGCTCTATACGAACCACTTGTTCGGGACCCGGCCATGAACCCGCGGGTGGTGCGCCGCTTCATCGTTCTGATGGCGCTGCTCACAGTCGGCGCCTTCATCTTCTGGGACGTGCTCGAGGACTACGTGGCGCGGGAACCCGGCGACTACTACACCGAGGCCGGCTCCAACCGTCTGGTCGACGAGCTCTACGACCAGGCGCTCGAATACTTCGACAAGGCGCTCGAGGAAGCCCCAAACCACCGCGGCGCGCTGATGGGCCGGGCCCTGGTGTTCATCCAGACCGAGCGCTACGACGACGCCATCGCGGAGCTCGATTACCTGATCGACTACCTGGCCAAGACCCTCGAACCCGACGACAGGACCGGATTCGGCGTGCTCGCCGCGGCCCACGCCAACCGGGGCATCGTCCACGACCGGCTGGGACGCTACGAGCAGGCGCTCGAGGACTACGTCCAGGCGCTCAACACCGACAACGAGACCGTCGAGGGCCCCGGCGTGGTCCACAAGATCCTATACGGCTCCGACCGGGTGTCGAGCGTGCGCGACCGGGCCATCTATCTTTACGAGCAGCTGCAGCTCCCGGAGGAAGAGCGGGTCCTTCGTATCCCGGAGCTGGACGCCAAGCAGCGGATGTACAAGCCCTGACCGGGCCGAAGGCCCCTCGTCAGCCGAACTGCACGATGCCGAGGACATCCTGGAACAGCACCAGGAAGAAGAAGGTCGCGGCGATACAGCCGAACAGCATCCGCACGAAGTCCGTCTTGCCCTCCGCGTCGCGGTACCTGATGCCGTGCCAGGCGATGAACCCGGTGGCCGCCAGGAACACGATATTGATCGGCATTTCCCACGCGCCGGCGAATTCGAACATGACCGCAATGCCCTATCACTGCTGCCTAGGCTGCCTGGTTTTACCAGAGCCGCCTGCCCGCGCCTAGTGTCCCGAACGGGCAGTTCGATCGATCGAACTGCCCGTTCAAAGGGACACTAAATGTTTGATTCTAGTGCGATTCAGTTTCCGAAATCCGTCACATCGAATGTGACGGATTTCGGAACCATCGCACTAGGGACCGCGGTTCAGTTCGTCCTCCTCGAAATAGGGAGGCAGGACCGAGGTCGCCTTGACGCCCGCGATCTGCCCGACCACAAGGCCCATCACGAGGACAGAGCTCAGGATCAAGCAGGCGTAGGTGAAGTGCCGCACGCCATTGGGAACATGGGTCACATAGTTATGGTCGTAGCGGTGATAGGCCGGGTCGCGTGAATCGATCAGGTCGATCTCGTCCTGGCGGAGGATGCGCAGCGCAAATTCGCGCGCCCAATGCGGCACGTCGCCGCGCAGCATGTAGCCTTGGAACAAGCGGTCGCTGAGGGCCTCCGGCAGGTCCTGGCCGTACCAATCGTGGTAGGCCAGCTGCAAAACCTGGAACTCGCCGGTCTGCAGAATGTTGGCGGCCTGGGCGACCAGGGTCCGCTCCGGGTCCTCTTCGCGGTCCGGCCGCATCAGGGTTCTCAATAGGCCGTGCATGTATAAGATGTAGTGAGGATCGGCACGGCGACAATGAGCGCCGGGGTTTGCGCGCCCTCACGATTCCGTGGCGGGCGAGCGCTCAGAAGGCCGCGGCGGTGGTGAGCGCGGCGGGGGCCAGGGCCTCCAGGTACTTAGCGACCGCGGTCTCGAAGCCCCAGATGAGCGCGTCGGCGGTGACCGCGTGGCCGATCGAGGTCTCGGCGATCCAGGGCGCCGCCTCGATCAACCGGGGCAGGTTGTCGAGGTTGAGGTCGTGGCCGGCGTTGAGGCCGAGGCCCGCCGCGCGCACGGCCCGGGCGGTCGCGACCAGCCTGGCGAACTCGGCCTCGCCCGCGGACGAGCCGAAGGTCATGCCGTAGGGACCGGTGTAGAGCTCGACCCGGTCGGCGCCCGTCGCCTTGGCGGGCGCCACCACGGCCGGGTCCGTGTCGACGAAGAGCGAGACCCGCACGCCCTGCGCCTTCAGCCCGCCGACCACCTCGGTCAGGAACCCGGCGTGGGCCGGGATGTCCCAGCCATGGTCCGAGGTGTGGGCCTCGGGCGCGTCGGGCACCAGGGTCGCCTGGTCCGGGCGCACCTCGCCGACCAGGGCCAGCCAATCCGGGCTCGGATAGCCCTCGATGTTGTACTCGATCTCGCCGCCGTACTCGTCGCGCAGCAGCGCCGCGAGCTCGCGCACGTCGCTCCTTCGAATGTGCCGCTCGTCGGGGCGCGGATGCACGGTGATGCCCTGGGCGCCGCCGCGGATCGCCAGGCGCGCGGCCTCGAGCACGGAGGGATAGCCGATGTCGCGCTGGTTGCGCAGCAGGGCGACCTTGTTGAGGTTGACGCTGAGCTTTGTCATGATATTGTTACCAAAACAATTTGGCCTTGTGTTCCGTACATGATACTAATGTCACCGTAACGCCCTGAGTCAACTGAATTATTGTTATGGAAACAATCTGGCAGCCGGACCTGACGGAACGAAGTGGCCCGCTCTACCGCGCCATCGCGGAGCGTCTGGCCGAGGACATCCGCGAGCGCCGGCTCGAAGCCGGCCAGCGCCTGCCGACCATGCGTATTCTGGCCGAGCGCCTGGAGGTCACGGTCGGCACGGTCTACCGCGCCTACGCGCTGGCCGAGACCCAGGGCCTGGTGGTGCGCCAGATGGGCCGCGGCACCTTCGTGCGCGGCCGGGGCGCCGACGAAGCTGTCGCGCCCGCCGCAACCGAAGGTACGGTCGACCTCAGCCGCAACGAGCCGGTCGAGATTCCGCTGGGCGCGACCCTGCGGCGCACGCTCGCCGAGATGGGCCGCGAGAGCGACCTCGAGGGCCTGCTCGACTACGGCTTCAGCCAGGGCCAGCCGCGCCACCGCGAGGTGCTGGCGCGCTGGATCGGCCGGCGCGGCTTCGCCGCCGACCCGGAGCGCATGATCGTCACCAGCGGCGCCCAGCAGGCGCTGACCATCGCGCTGGGGGCGCTGACCCGGGCCGGCGACACGCTGATGGTCGAGGCGCTGACCTATCCCGGCATCAAGAACCTGGCGCGGCTCTTCGGGCTGAAGCTGCGGCCGCTCGCTATCGACCGCGACGGCCTCGACCCCGGGGACCTCCGCGCGGCCTGCCGGGACGAAGGCGCCCGGGTGCTCTACTGCATGCCCAACGTGCACAACCCGACCACCGCGACCCTGAGCGCGGCGCGGCGCCGCGAGGTCGCCGAGCTCGCCGGGCGCCACAGCGTCCTGGTCATCGAGGACG
>JAOUCL010000091.1 GCA_029859805.1 Rhodospirillales bacterium
GTCGGTCGCGACGGTCAGAACGGCGTCCTCGGGACCGAGGTCCAGGTACTTCGACAGCTTGATCGCGGCGAGCACGTTGGCGATCGAAGACAGGCCGAGCCCGGCGAGGCGCACCACGCTGTTCGAACCGACGCCACTGCGTCCGGTCAGATAGCCGCGCCCGATATCGGTGTTGAAGAGCAGGTTCAGGCAATCGGGCCCGGCCTCGGAGACGGCCGCCACGAAGTCCGTGTTCATGACGTTGTGGATGAAGGGCACGTGCTTGTCGCCGATGCCCTGGATGTTGTGCTCGCCGTAGCCGTTGTAGAGCAGCGTCGGACACTCCAGGGCCTCGACGGCACAGACCGCGCTGCCCAGGCGCTGCTTCAGATAGTCCCCGGCGGCCAGCGTCCCCGCCGACCCGGAGGCCGAGACGAAGGCGCGGGCCCGCAAGCCCGTGTCCCCCCGGACGTGCTCGAAAACGCGTTCCAGGGCCGGCCCAGTCACGGCCCGGTGGGCGATATAATTCCCGAACTCGTTGAACTGGTTGAGAATGACGTTGTCCGGATCGCGGGCGAGCAGGTGGCAGGCGTCGTAGATCTCCTTCACATTGCTCTCCGAGCCCGGCGTGCGGATGACATCGGCCGGCTCGCTCACCCAGCGCTCGAGCCACTCGAAGCGCTCCCGGCTCATCCCCTCGGGCAGCACCGCGACGCCGCGGCAGCCGAGGATGCGCGAGATCGCCACGCCGCCGCGGCAATAGTTGCCCGTGGAGGGCCAGACGGCGCGATGACGCGCCGGGTCGAACTGCCCGGTGATCAAGCGCGGCATCAGGCAGCCATAGGCCGCGAGCACCTTATGGGTCCGGATCATGGGGAAACAGCTGCCGAGGGCGACGATGATCCGGGCCTCGACGCCCGTCAGCTCCGGCGGCAGCACCAAGTGCTCCGGCACCTCGGTGAAGTCCCGGCGGGAGGACCCGTTGTGCCAATGCACACGGTAGAGGTTCAACGCGTCCGGCGCGTCGGGATCGACCGCGCCGAGCGAATCGCCCAGTCGCTCGTAGATGGCCCGGGGATCGGCGAGCTCCGCGATCTTGGGCAAACGGATGCCTGCTTCCCGGAAACGCGCCGCGGTTTGCTCGTAGGTTCGACGGTCGACGATGTCGCGATCGAGCTTGATCGGCATGGATTGGCCCGCCTCCACGGATGGTGCCCTTCGCCAGTTTAGACCGCCGTGGCCTCGTTGGAAGGGACGATCTGCGCGGCGCCGTTAGACTCGGCCGGCCGCCGCTCTTAGACTACAGGCGACGGCCGGAAACGGAAGCACGCGATGCTGCGCGAAGTCCACATCCTCCTGACCTACAGCTGCAATTTCGAATGCGACCACTGCTTTCTCTACTGCGGCCCGAAGGCCAGGGGGACCTTCACCCGCGCCCAAATCGCCGAGGTCCTCGAGCAGGCGAAACGGCTGGGAACGGTCGAGTGGATCTACTTCGAGGGCGGCGAGCCCTTCCTGTTCTATTCCCTGATGATCGAGGGCCTCGACATGGCCCGCGCCCTGGGGTTCAAGACCGGCATCGTCACGAACGGTTCCTGGGCGACAACGGAGGCGGACGCCGAGCTCTGGCTCGAGCCGCTCAGTGCGCTGGAGGTCGCCGATCTCAGCATGAGCGACGACTGGTTCCACGGCGGCGAACGGGGCGGGCGGAGCGACCCGCCGGTCAAGACCGCGCTTCGCGTCGCCCGCCGGCTCGGCCTGCCGGTAGACACGATCCGTATCGAGAGGCCGGCGTCCGGGACCGAGAGCGCTCAGCACAAGGGCGCGACCATCGTCGGCGGCGAGGTCAGGTTCCGCGGGCGGGCCGCCGACCGCTTGACCGACGGCCTGCCGCGCCAGCCGGCGGCCGCCTTCACCGAATGCCCCTACGAGGACCTGCAGACGCCCGAACGGGTCCACGTCGACTGCCACGGCAACGTCCACGTCTGCCAGGGGCTCACCATCGGCAGCATCTGGGACACGCGGCTTCCGCGGCTGCTTGCCGAATACCGGGCGGAGGCACACCCGGTCTGCGGCCCCCTCGTCGAGGGCGGACCGGCGCGCCTCGCCGAGGTCCACGGGATCGCGCCGGAGGCCGGTCCGGCGGACGCCTGCCATCTCTGCTTCCAGGCCCGGCGCGCCCTGATCGACCGTTTCCCCGAATACCTGACCCCGCGGCAGGTCTACGGCCTGGACTGAGGTCGCCGCCGGTTTCGATCCTTTCCCGGGCATTACCCGATGCGTCGTTGATCGATCGGCGGCGAAACGCCATATTCCAGTGACGATGCAGAAAGCTCTACATTGGCTGTCGTTTGCTCTGACCTGGACCCTCCGCCTGGCCCCTGCCGCGGCGCTGTTCTCGGCCTTCTTCGCGCTCGAGGGCGGGCTGCGCTGGATCGGCCTGTTCGGGTTCGTGCCACTGGCGCTCGCCTTCGCCGGCCTGCCCGCCTGCGCCTGCGCGGCGCGGCACCAACGCGCGCCGGCCGTCAGCTCCTGGCCCTGCTTCTAGGCCAAAACCGCCTTACCACAGGTCCTCGAGCGCCTTCAGGACGTCGTGACGGCTGATCTGGCCGACCAGGCGCTCGTCGCTCATCACGGGGTAGCGCCGGAAGGGGCTCTTGAGGAACAGCTCGGCCACCGCCACGATGTCGGTGTCGGCGTCGATGGTTTACACCTCCGCGGTCATGTAGTCGGCGACGCGCCCGCCCCAGTCCTTGTGGTAGCTGGCGCTGAACGCGACCTTGAAGCAGTCCTTCTTGGACAGCACCCCGACCAGATCGCCCCGCTCGTCGACCACGGGCGCGCCGGAGATCCTCTTGTCGAGCAGCGTCTTGATGGCCAGGTGAATGTCCATGTCCGGCGCCAAGGTGATCAGCTTGGCGGCCATGTAGTCCCTGGCTGTCGCGGAGCGGTTCATGGCGTCTCCGATCTTCTCTGGCGGGCCGAACAACCGGCGCAACCGTCGCTCCGCGGGCCCCGGCAGCCGCCCGCAAGGCCGCCGCGCCCGAGGAGCAGGCCGCTCGCCAGCCCCAGAAATGCTATCACCACGACGGCGAAGGCGATCAGGAAAAGTTCCACGACGGTGCCTCCTCAAGCCTCGAGATAGGGTTCGAAGGCGGGCGTGCGCAGTTCGTCGAGCCCCTCCCCCTCCCGCACAACGAACAGCGCGGCAATGTTTTCCCGCAGGGCCAACCGGAGCCCCGCCCCGGGTCCGAGGACCATCAGGGCCGTGGCCAGCGCGTCGGCGCGCATCGCGGTTTCGGCGACGACCGAGACCGAGGCGAGGCCGTGGTCGACCGGCCGGCCGCTGCGCGGGTCGATGATGTGGCTATAGCGCCTGCCGTCTCTCTCGAAATAGTCGAGGTAGTCGCCCGAGGTGGCTAGGGCGCCCCCGTCCAGCCGCACCACGCGCCGGACCGCCCTGGCGCCCGCCTCGGGTTGTTCGATGCCGACCTGCCAGGGCCGGCCGTGCGGCGCCCGGCCGCGGACCCGGAGCTCACCGCCGATCTCGATCAGATAACGCCCGACCCCGATGCCCTCGAGGTGCGCCGCGATCCGGTCCAGACCGAAGCCCTTAGCGATGCCCGAGAGGTCGACTCTGACCTCGCCGTGCCGCTTGCGGAGCGCCGGCGGCGCGCGCCGGGTATCGACGAGACCATGACCGACCCTCGTCAAAAGCCCGCCGGCCCGCCCGCCGGCCGTGCTCGGCGCAACCGCCGGTCCAGGTCCGAAGCCCCAGTCGTCGACCAGGGGCCCGACCGTGGGGTCGAAGGCCCCCGCGCTGAGCCGGGCGACCTCGAGCGCCGCCTCGGTCACGGCCAGGGTGTCGGCGGAGACCTCGATCCAGACGCCCGGGGGCGCGTCGTTGAAGCGCGACAGCTCGGAGTCCGCCCGGTAGGTGGACATCTGCGCGTCGACCCGTTCGAGGACGCGCTCCAGGTCGGCGTGCAGGGCCCGCCGGTCGACGCCCACAGGCAGGTCGGCCACGACCACGCCGTAGGTCGTGCCCATGGTCTTGCCGGCGAGCCTGGTCGCGCCGCCCTCCGGCCGCGCCCTGCCGCAGCCCGCCAAGCCGAGCAGCGGCGCGGCCGTCGCCAGGGCCTTGGCCGTTTGCAGGAGGTCCCGTCTGGAAAGCGGTTGGTGCGCCATCTAACCTCCGAAATCGTCGAACAATATGCTCTCCGGTTCAACCCCGAGGCCGTCGAGCATCACCGTCACCGCCTCGATCATCAGCGTCGGCCCGCAGAGATAGTACTCGCAGTCCTCGGGCGCGGGATGGTCCTTCAGGTAGTTTTCGTAGAGCACCTCGTGGATGAACCCGCTCGGGCCCGCCCAATCGTCCCCGGGCTGCGGCTCGGACAGGGCGACGAACCAGCGGAAATTCTCATGCTCGACCTGGAGTCGGTCGAAGTCCTCCGCGTAGAACAGCTCGCGGCGGCTGCGCGCGCCGTACCAGAAGGTGATCTTGCGCCCGGTCTTGACGTGCTCGAGCTGATCGAAGATATGCGCGCGCATCGGCGCCATGCCGGCCCCGCCGCCGACGAAAACCATCTCCCTGTCAGTCTCGGTCGCGAAGAAGTGCCCGAACGGCCCGGAGACCGCGACCTCGTCGCCGGGCTTCAGGCTGTAGAGGTAGGACGATAGGATGCCCGGCGGCACCGCGGCGGGCGCGCCCGGCGGGGGGATCGCGATGCGCACGTTCAGCATGACGATGCCCTTTTCGCCCGGATGGTTGGCCATGGAATAGGCCCGGGTCACCGGCACCGAGGTGCTCGCTTCGAGGCGCCAGAGGTCCATCCGGTCCCAGACGTCGCGGAACGCGGGGTCGATGTCGAACTCGGCGAAGCGCGCGTGGAACGGCGGGCAGGTGACCTGGATGAAGGCGCCGGCACGGGCCTCCATGGGCTCGCCCTCCGGCAAGTCCAGCACCAGCTCCTTGATCAGCGTGGCGACCGCGCGATTGGAGCGGACCCTGCACCGCCAGTGCCGGACGCCGAAGGCCTCCGCCGGGACCTCGACCCGCAGGTCGCGCCTGACCATGACCTGGCAGGCCAGGCGCAAGCCTCCGGCGGCCTCGCCGCGGGTCAGTCCCGCGGTTTCGGTCGGCAGGGCCGCGCCGCCGCCCTCCAGCACCGTGATCCGACACAGTCCGCAGGTGCCGACCCCGCCGCAGGCCGAGGGCAGGACGATCCCGGCCTCCGACAGGGCATCCAGGAGACTGCCGCCCACCGGTGTCGCGACACTGCGGCCGTCGTTGAGCGTTATGCCCGCTTCGCCCGTCGCGACCATCCGCGACCGCGCGGCCAGGATCACCAGGACCAGGGTCATGATGATCCCCGTGAACAAGCCGACGCCGAGGGCGATCTCGATCATTCCGCGGCCCCTAACCGATCCTGATGCCCGAGAAGGCCATGAAGCCGAGCGACATCAGGCCCGTGACGACGAAGGCGATGCCGAGCCCCTGCAGGCCGTCGGGAATGTCGCTGTACTTCAGCTTCTCGCGGATGCCCGCCAGCGCCGCGATGGCGACGGCCCAGCCGAGCCCGCTGCCCAGGCCGTAGACCACGCTTTCGCCGAAGCGGTAGTCGCGCTCGACCATGAACAGGGTGCCGCCGAGGATGGCGCAGTTGACGGTGATCAGCGGCAGGAAGATGCCGAGCGCCCGATGCAGCACCGGGAAGTAGCGGTCCAGGGTCATCTCTAGGATCTGCACCATGGCCGCGATCACGCCGATGTAGCTGATCAGCCCGAGAAAGCTCAGGTCCGCCTCCGGCCAGCCGGCCCAGGCCCAGGCGCCGTCCTTCAGCAGGTAGCGGTAGATCAGGTTGTTGACCGGCACGGTTATCCCCTGGACCAGGACGACCGCGGCGCCCAGGCCGATCGCCGTCTCGACCTTCTTGGAGACCGCCAGGAAGGTGCACATGCCGAGAAAGAACGACAACGCGAGGTTCTCGACGAAGACCGCCTCTATGAACAGGCTCAGGTATCCCATCGGCTGGTCCCTCCGCTCATTCGGCAGCCCGCACGCGGTACTCGGGCTCCTCGACCTGCGCGGTCTTCCAGGTCCGGATGGCCCAGATCAACAGCCCGATGATGAAAAAGGCGCTGGGCGGCAGCAGCAGCAGGCCGATCGGCCGGTACCACCCGCCCTCCGAGGCCAGCGCCAGCACCTCATAGCCGAGCAGCGTCCCCGACCCGAAGAGCTCGCGGATCGTGCCGACCAGGACCAGGATCAGGCTGTAGCCGAGGCCGTTGCCGAGGCCGTCCAGCAGGCTCGGGCCGACGCCGTTCTTGGTGGCGAAGGCCTCGGCCCGGCCCAGCACGATGCAGTTCGTGATGATCAGGCCGACGAAGACGGAGAGCCGCTTGCTCATCTCGTAGGCGTAGGCCTTGAGGACCTGGTCGGCGACGATGACCAGCGAGGCGATGATGGTGATCTGCACGATGATCCGGATGCTGCGCGGAAGGTGCCGGCGGATCAGGCTGATCGAGGCGTTGGAGAGCATCAGGACGACGGTCAGCAGCAGGCTCATGACCAGCGCGGTCGCCAGGGTGGTGGTCACCGCCAGCGCCGAGCAGATGCCGAGGATCTGCAGCGTGACCGGGTTGTTGTCGATCAGCGGATCGAGCAGCGTCTTGCGTGCCGTATCGGCCATCGTTCACTCCCGAAGCGATTGGATCCTGCGCAGGAACGGGCCAAAGCCGTCCTCGCCCAGCCAGAAGCGCAGGAGGCTGGTCACGCCCTGGCCGGTCCGCGTGGCGCCGGACAGGCCGTCGACCTGGTAGAGGGCCGCCGGGTCGGCCGGATCGACCCGGCCCTCGGCCACGGCGATCCGCAGCCGGCCCGCCTCGTCCCGGACCTGCTTGCTCTGCCACTGGTCGCGCCACGCGAGGTCGTCCACCCCGGCCCCCAGGCCCGGCGTTTCGGCGTGCTCGAAGAAGCTGAGCGCGACGACCGTGTTCGCATCGCCCTCGAGGGCGAGGTAGCCGTAGAGCGTGGACGCATAGCCGGCCCCGTGCACGGGCAGGATGATCAAGGCGATCTCGTCGTCCTTCCGGACCAGGAAGACCGTGGCGTAGCGCGCGCGCCGCTTGAGCCCGGCTATGTCGCGCTCGGGCGGGATCGCCACGCTCGTCCGTGGGTCCTTGGCCGCCTTGCGCTGATCGTATTTGGCCGGATCGATCGCGCGGACGGTGGCGCCGGTGGCCAGCTCGACCACCTGGGCGTCGACCTGGCGGACCGCCGCGGTCTCGAAGAGCTCGGCGATGCCCGGCAGGCGCTCGACGATCTCCAGGATGTGCCGCTGGCGCTCCTGCTCCTGGTTGGCGAGCTGCAGCGGCCTCAGCAACACCGCCGTGCTGGCGACCACGGCGGAGCAGACCAGGCAGACGGCCAGCGCGACCAGGATCGTCTTGGCCGGGCTATCGTTCGGCAGGTCGCGCAGTCTGCGCAGCAGTCCGGGGCCGCCCCTCTTCCCTTCGCTAGGCATCGCGGCGCGCCCTCCGCCGGATGTTCGCCCAGACGACCAGGTAGTCGATCAGGGGGGCGGAGATGTTGGCGAAGAGAACCGCGAGCATGACGCCGTCCGGGTGGACCGGATTGGCGACCCGGACCAGCACCGTCACGACGCCGATCAGCAGACCGTAGACCCAGCGGCCCGTATCGGTCATCGCGGCGCTCACCGGATCGGTGGCCAGGAAGACCATGCCGAAGGCGAAGCCGCCCAGGGTCAGGTGCCAGTACCACGGCAGGGCGAAGATCGGGCCGGCCCCGCCGCCGAGCGCATTGAACGCCAGCGCGGCGCCGATCATGCCGAGCAATACGCCGGCCACGATGCGCCAGGAGGCGACCCGCGTCGCGATCAGGACCGTCCCGCCCAGCAGGCAGGCGAGCGTCGAGGTCTCGCCCAGCGTGCCCTGGGTCAGGCCGAGGAAGGCCCGCCACCAGGTGACGCCGGCCTGCGCCAGGGCCTCCATGCCGCCGGCCGCGACCGCGCCGAAGACCGCCGAGCCCCGGTAGCCGGCGACCTCGGTCCACAGCGGATGGCCCGCCATCTCGGTCGGGTAGCCGAAGTAGAGGAACGCGAGCCCGACCAGGGCCGGGTTGAGAACGTTCTTGCCCGTGCCGCCGAAGATCTCCTTGCCGATGACGATGCCGAAGGACATGCCGAGCGCGACCTGCCAGAGCGGCGCCGCAGGCGGCAGGACCAGGGTGAACACCAGCGCCGTGACGATCAGCCCGTCGCGCAGCGGGCGCCGGCGCAGGGTGGCGAAAAGCCGCTCCCAGAAGGCGCCCACGGCCAGGCTCACCGCCAGGATCGGCAGCAGATAGAGCGCGCCGTGCCAGAGGGAATCCCAGAGGCTCGCGGGATCGTGGCCGATGCCGAGAGCGCCCAGAACGGCCCCGCGCCAGCCCGGCAGGCCGGCCAGGCCGAGCCGCGCCATGGCGGCGTTGGCCTGCTGGCCGCTGTTGTAGAGCGCCATCACGAGGCAGGGCGTCAGCGCCAGCACGACGATGCCGAGAGCCCGGCGCAGGCTCATGGCGGCGCGCAGGTGCGGCGCACCTCGGGTGACCGCGGGCGGCCGGGGCGGTGCGCCATGGAATGGCAGGCTGTTCGGGCCGGCTGTCATGCTTCCTTCTCGATCTCGGCGAGACAGGCCCGCAGCAGGGGGCCGTAGTCGATCTTGCTGGGGCAGAGATAGCTGCAGAGCGCGAGGTCCTCCTCGTCGAGCTCGAGGCAGCCGAGCGCCCGGGCCATGTCGATGTCGCCGACCAGCAGCGCGCGCAGCAGCTGGGTTGGCAGGATGTCGAGCGGCACGACCCGTTCGAAGCCGCCGAGCGGCACCATGGCCGTGGGCGCGCCGTTGAGCGCGGTGGACGGCCGGGGCGCTTCGCCACGGCCCGCCTCGGCGAGGACTGAGACCTGGGTGTCGTAGCGGCCGAGATAGGCCTCGGGCCCGGCCGCCCGGCGCCCGGAGAGCAGCGAGCCGGAAACGACGCGGCAGGGCCCTTCGCGCAGCTCGCCGGCGACCAAGTCATCGAGGTTCGCGCCCAGCCGGGTGCGGATCAGCCGGGGCCGCCGCACCATGGGGCCGGCCAGCGCGACGATCCGCTCGACCCAGAGCCGCCCTGTCGTGAACAGCCGGCCGATCGCGATCACGTCCTGGTAGCCCAGGTGCCAGACGGTCTTGCCGGCGCCCACCGGGTCCAGGAAGTGGATGTGGGTGCCCGCGAGCCCGGCCGGGTGAGGCCCGGCGAAGCGCGCGACCTTGACCTTGTCGGAGTCGCCAAGGGGGATCTCCGCGCCCGCGTCGATGCACAGGAAGACCGGTCCCGGCGTGAGCTGCGCAAGGACCGCGAGGCCGTCGGCGAAGTCGTCGGCGTAGGCGGCGATCACGACCTCGGCCCTGGCCGCCAGGGGGTTGCTGTCCATGGCGGTGACGAAGATCGAGTGCGGCACGCCGTCGGAGTCCGGCACCTTTCCGTAGGGCCGGGTGCGAAAGGCGGTCCAGAGGCCGGAGGCGAGCAGCCGTTCGGCGACCGCATCGCGCCCCAGGGCCGCCAGGCGGTCACGCGGCTCTGCAGAAGTGGTCTCCTGCTCCTCCTCCCGATCCCTCTGGATGACGATCGAGGTCAGGGCCCGCCGCTTGCCCCGGTTGATCGCCGCCACGGTCCCGCCGGCCGGTGCGGCGAAGCGGACCTCCGGCCGCTTGCGGTCGGTGAACAGCGTCTGGCCGAGCGTGACCCGGTCGCCCTCGCCGACCAGCAGGTCCGGCCGGACGCCCTGGGTGTCGGCCCCGAGCAGGGCCACCGAGTCGACGCGCGGCCCCTCGGCGACCGCCTGCTCCGGCGCCCCCGGGATCGCAATGTCCAGGCCCTTCCTGATCTTGAACCGCATCGCTCGGCCGAGTGGTTCGAGTCCGACGTTCGGCAACCCTCAACTACCGTTGCCAAGCTTAGCGTGCACCCCTGGATGCTCGGGTCAAGCCCGCTGCTGTCCGGTCGAGCATTGGCCAAGGGTGGCACGGGTCCCTCGCCCTTCGGGAGAGGGAGGGGCCCGCGTAGCGGGAGGGTGAGGGCGTGTTGGTTTCCGGTCTCATCTGCGGGAGCCGGCCGCCTTGGCATTTGGACGAAACAAATCGCCCTCACCCACTCGGCTTCGCCTCGCCACCCTCTCCCAAAGGGCGAGGGTTTCGTTCGGGCGCCTTTGTCACGACCGGCGTGCTGCGAGGGCGGCCGGCCCGGAACGACGTCGGCCACGCCCTCCGTCGATATGCCGGAGATTGGCAACTAGGGGCGTTGCAGCTCCATGAGCAGCCGCCGTGCGGTCTCGTCCCGCGGGTGGGCGGCGCTCAGCTTCCGGGCGTATTTGCGCGCCTGGTCGAGGGCGCCGCGGTCGCGGTTGATCGTGACCAGGGCAATCAGCAGATCGCGGTGGTAGGGATGGCGCAGGTGGGCCTGCTCCAGGACCGCGACGGCCTGCGCGCCGTCGCCGGCCGCGTTCAAGGCCACGGCGTAGACATAGCCGAGACGCGGGTCGTCCGGCTCCAGCGCCGCGGCACGGCCGAGCGACTCGACCGCCTCGGCCAAGCGCTTTCCGCGCACCAGAACGAGACCCAAGGCGTGATGGAGCGCTGCCGCGTCCGGCCGTGCGGTCAGTCCGGCGCGCAAGACCTCTTCGCCCTCTCCGTCACGGCCTTGCGCGCGGTAGAGATCGGCCAGGTTGACGTAGGCCGGGACGAAGCCGGCGTCGCTACGCAGCGCCGTCCGGTAGGCCGCTTCCGCTTTCGCGGCCCGGCCCCGCGCGGCGTAGAAGTTGCCGAGGTTGAGATGGGATTCGGGCCGTTCGGCGGAGGCCGTCTCGGCGGCGACCAGCTCGGCCACCGCCCGCTCCAGGGCGAGGCCCTGCTCGGCCGACAGCGACATCGCCGGCAGCGGCGCCAGCACGCGCGCCGCCTCGATGCGCACCGCCCGGACCGGGTCGCCGAGAAGCGGGCCGGCCGCCGCCAGCCGCTGGTCGGGCGGAAAGGGCTCGAGGGCGCGGAGGACCGCGGCCCGGACCACGGGGTCCGCGTCGCTCAGGCCGGCCACGTAGGCCTCGAACGCCGCCGGGCTCAGGTAGCGCGGCAGGAGCGACAGGGCGGTCGCCCGGGCGATGGCCGGCTGCGCAGGGTCGCTCGCCAGGGCGGTCAGCAGGTCCCCGGCGTCGGGCAGGCCGTCCCGGCCGGCCTTGAGCGCCGCGCCGAAATGCGGCGGCGGCCGGCGCTCGGGCCCCCGCCACTGCGCCACGGCCTCGGCCGCCCAGCGGCTGGATCGTCCGGCGTGGCAGCGGGTGCAGGCGTCGGGCGCGTCGAGCGCGTCGGACAGGTCCGGGCGCGGCACGCGAAAGCTGTGGTCGCGCCGCGGATCGACCACCATGTAGGTCGTGGCCGGCATGTGGCAGTCGACGCAGCGCGCGCCCGCCTCGCCCGGCGCGTGATGGTGATGACCGGCGGCGTCGAAGATCGAGGGATCGTGGCACTGCCCGCAGAGCGCATTGCCCTCCAGCCTCGGCTCGAGGCCGTGCGGGTCGTGGCAGTCCGAGCAGGTCACGCCGGCCCGGTGCATCCGGCTCTGCACGAAGGAGCCGTAGACGAAGACCTCGTCGAGGATCTGGCCGTCGGCGTGGTAGAGCCCGGCGTCTAGCAGCCGGGGCATGTGCGTGTCGAGGAACGGCCGGCCGGGGCCCGGATCGGCGACAATACCCCGGCGACGCGCATGGCAGGGCGCGCAGACGGCAAGCTCGGCCCGGTCGCGCGGGGAGCCCTTCCACGCCGCGGTCGCCTCGCCGGGCCGGCGCCGCCAGCCCCCAGCTTCGCCGCCGCCACGGAGATCGACCACCAGGCCCTTGTCGCCGCCGCCGTCCTTCCCGGTCGCGGCGCGCGCCCAGGCGACGTGGGCCGAGCCGGGGCCGTGGCAGGCCTCGCAGGACACGTCGATCTCCGACCAGGTCGTGGCGAAGCTGTCGGCTTGCGGATCGTAGCCCTTGCGCAAGCCGGTCGAATGGCACTCGGCGCATTGGCCGTTCCAGTTCTGCAGCCGGACGGTCCAGTGCAACTCGTCGCCGTGGGGAATCGCCTCGTTCGGATAGAGGTGGAACCAGCGCTGGCCGCCCTCGGCCGCCGGCCGCGTGTCCCAGGCCAGGCCTAGCGCCTGATAGCGGCCGTCGGGAAAGGCCACGAGGTACTGCTGCAGCGGCGTGACGCCGAAGGTGTAGTCGATGCGGTAGTCGCGCAATACGCCGTCCGGTCCGTCGGTGCGGACGTAGAAGCCGCCGTCGCGCCGGAAGAACCTCGAGGTCACGCCGAAATGGCTGATCACGGCGTCGTCGAAGTCGCCAAGGACCGTCGCCGCCGAGGCCTCCTGCATGGCCAGGTCGTGGTGCGAGCCGGTCCAGGCCCGCACCTGCGACCCGTGGCACTCGGCACAGACCGCCTTGGTCACATAGCTGGGCGCCTTGCCGCTTGGCGCCTGCTGTCCAGCGACAGGCGAGGTCCAAGCGACGGCGCAGAGCAGCAGGAGGGCCAGGGCAAAACGATCTCGGCTCAACATGCCTGCCTCCCCCTGCGCCAGATTTCCTCGGCCGCTCTCTGCTGCCCGGCTCTACATACTACATACGACGGCAAGGCCGGATAAGGTTCCAAGACAAGCCTTCGGCCATTCGCTGCCGTTCGCGCTAATACATGAAACGCAAGCCAATACCGATGCCCATATCGTAGGCATTGGTATCCAGCACGCTGTCGCCCACAAAGCCGTCGACATAGATCCCGATGCTATCGGCGACCATCGTGCCGAGCTGCAGCTCCAGCGTCTGCGTGAAGTCGTTGCCGTCCTCGTGGTCGATGCTGGTCTTCAGGTCGATCTTGCCCCACCCTTTGATCGCGGGAAGCTTGCGGATATAGATGAGCCTCGGGCCGGTCTTTCGGACGTCCTCGAAGCCGTCGTCCTCATCGTAGGAGTGAAAGTACTGGACCAGCGTGATGACGAAGTCGTCGTCGGTGAGCTGCCAGCCGATGCCGATCAGCGGCGCGATCTGGTCCGATCCCGATCCCGTTCCATCTCTGGTCTTGCCCAGGTCCTTGATCCATTCGGCCCCGAGCGCAAGCTTCGCCTTGATGCCGAACGGCATGATCGGATGGAGGTAGATGGGCTTGAGGCTGAGTTCCCGAAAGTCGGTCTCCCAGTCGCCCGACCGGTTCGTGCGCGTACCAATCAGCTTGTGGGTGATCTTGAATTCGGGCACGAACACGTAGGAGCCTTCGGCTTCCAAGGTGCTCTCTTCATTGCCCTCCGTAAGATTGAAGTATCGGAGCTTGAGGTCCTGGAAACTTACGCCCGCCGTCGGGTCGGAGGCAGCGGCGCCGCCACCGCCGCCACCCACCTCTTCCGGTGCATCGGCATAGGCCGATCGAGCGGTCAGCAGCAGGACGACCAGGATGAGAGCCCATGGCCGGTTCGTGAGTTGCCAAGTCATGCCCACAGCTCCCACTCTCCGCAGATCCGATGACCCGAAGGTACAAGGACCGCCATCTCCGCCGTAGTCCTGCGGCGCAATGTCGGATCCGCGCCCCCGATTTGCACGGGCGCCGGCCGCCGGGGCCGGCCACAAGGGCCGGCCCCGTTCCGTCTCGGCCGGTCAGTCGTGCGGCGTTAGTTCCGCCCCCTTCGGCGTGACTTCTGACACCCGATGCGGATATTTCTGAATCAGGCGCATGTGGTCTCGCAGGACAATCTGAATCGGCGTCACCGCGAACAGTCCCGGATAGAGCTGTCCGAACTTCTCCCCGGGGTCGCGCATCACGTTGTAGAAATCCATGCCCGGCAGCCCGCCGTGGCCCTCCGTGATGTGGACCTTGAAGTCCTCGTACCGGATGGCGCCGAGGACACCGCCGCTGTAGTGGAACATCATGTTCCGCCGGCCATGTCCTTCACCGAGCAGGAGCAGTGCCGTCTGATCGACGCCGTCCGTGATCCGGTCGTTGGGGACCTTGTCGAGCGCCCCGCCCAGGCGGGCGGCGGTCGTGAAGAGGTCGGTGAGGTGCAGGATGTCCACCGGGTCCTGGTTGGGCTCGATCATGCCCGGCCACCAAGCCATCGCCGGCACGCGCACACCGCCCTCCAGAACATCGCCCTTGCCGCCGCGCAGCCAGGAGTAACCGGAGTTCGGGTAGAAGGCGTACATCGGCCCGTTGTCGCTGATCCAGACGACGAGCGTGTTCTCCGCGATGCCTTCGGCCTTCAGCGTGTCGAGTAATTGTCTCACGTGCGCGTTGTGGGCCGCCATCTCGGAAGCCTGAGCGTTGACCTTGTCGACATGCTTGTCGTTATGGTGGGCCTTCGAACCCTGCAATTGCTGGGTGTAGGTCGCCCAATAGATGAAGAAGGGCTTGTCGTCCTTCGCCTTGTCCTTGACGTACGCGGTGATCTGCTTGATCGACTCGGCCTCGAATGCTTCCTGTCGGTCGGGACCAAGCGTGCCGGCAACACCCTCGACGGGCTTGCGCCCTTTGCCCTTGCGCCCGACGAACGCGGCCTCCGTCAGATCGATCCCCGTGCGCTTCTTGTATTCCGCCGCCCCGGGGAAGTCGTAGAACATCGCCTTCATGGGGTTCGGCGCATCCCGGTACATGTCGAAAGAGCTGGGCCAGTTGTCGGGAGCGCCGTTCCACATGCCGTAGTACGCGTAGTCATAGCCCTGGTTCTCCGGCGCGTGCTCGGGCTCTTCGCCCAGGTGCCACTTGCCCCACATGGCGGTGTTGTAACCGGCGTCCGAAAGCACCTCGGCAACGGTCTTTTCCTCGGCCGAAAGCCCCTCGATCTGGCCAGGCCAGAGCACAGAAAGTAGTCCCGTGCGGACCGGATGGCGGCCGGTGTTGATGGCGATCCGGGAGGGTGTGCAAGACGGTTCCGCGTAGCTTGACCAGAAGCGCATGCCCTCGAAGGCCAACTTGTCCAGCTCGGGCGTCGGCGTGCCGCGGTGCTTGCCGCCGCCTTGCCAGCCCATCTCGCCCCAGCCGACGTCGTCGGCGAGGATGTAGACGATGTTCGGTTTCTTGCCGAACTTCTTTTCCAGTGCCGCAAGCTTGGCGTTGATTTGCTTGTCTTCCTCGGCCCACTTGTCCTTGTTCTTCTCCTGGTACGCCAGGAAGGGCGAATCGGGCTGAAAAGCCGGCGCAGCGCCGGGCACACTCATGATGGCCGCCGCCAGAGTGGCGAGCGGGAGTGTCAATGCTGATCGTCTGAGCTTCTGTGTCACCTGTCGTTTCCTCCCTGATGGTCCAATCTGCTCTGCCGCGAAAAATAGGGACAGAAAAACAAGGACGGTCCCTATTTTTCGGCCACGAAAGCGGTATGGCCGTCGAGGTCGCCGCCGGCAGCGGCGCGCCGGCGCGCATGAGCACGGCCTTGCTCATCGGATTGCTGTCCTCTCGCCCTCGAACCTGCGGCCCTTCGAGACCCTGGACGGATCGCAATATGCGGGGTTCGTCGGGCGTGCGCTATCCGCTTCGGGGCGGCAGTGTCCACATGCGGACACCGGGGTGATCCACTTTCGGGGCCCGGGTGTGATAAGCTGCGATCGTAGGTCCCCGATCGCAGGTCGGAGGCCATCCGGAAGCATCGCAGGGGCCGCGCATGGATCGATGGGATATCGGGTTCGACGATCCCGAGGAGATGCCCGAGCGCATGGCGAGCCTCGCGGAAAATTTCGCGATTCGCCCGACCCGCCGGGGCGCGTACACGGCGCGACTGAACGCCGTACGGCTCGGCGATGTCGCCCTGTTCAGAATCTCGATGACCGAAGCCCGGGTGACCGCTTCGGCTGGTCTCGGCTCTTTTTGCATCAACTTGCCCCTGTCTTCGCCGCTTCAAGCACATGTCGCGGGCCGGACAAGAACCTTCCTTCGTAACTCGGCCTACGCGGCAAACCCCGAGGACCCATTCGACTTGCTGATGCCGGAAGACGGGGGCGCCATGGTCATGAACGTGTTCAGGCCGACGCTCGATGACTATGCGGCCGCGATGGATGGCGGCACGGGCAGCCAGCCGCTGTACCTGCCGAACCGGCTGCGGCTCGACCATCCGGCTGGGCGGGCGTTCCAGCGCTACCTGGCCTTCCTGTGGTCGGAGATTCAACGTGACAGCCCGCTCCTCGCCTCGGGCCTCCTGGTCGAGGAGTGGGAGAAGGCGCTGCTCACCTCGTTGCTGCTCGCGGCCGATCCCCGGCAAGACCGCGCCGAGGAGACCGTGCCCCCGGCCTATCTGCGCCGCGCCGTCGATTTCATCATGGCGCAGCTGGCGGAGCCGCTGTCACTCGGCCAGATCGCCGCGGCGGCGGGCGTCAACGCCAGAACGCTGCAAAGAGCCTTCCAGAGGCAGCACGGGTCGAGCGTGATGGCCCTGGTCCAGGAGCGCCGGCTCGAGCGGACGAACGCGCAGTTGAGCGCGGCCGATCCGGATGCCGCCTCCGTGACGGAGATCGCCTTGGACAACGGCTTCGCGCACCTGGGCCGGTTCTCGGCGGCCTACCGGCACCGCTTC
>JAOUCL010000092.1 GCA_029859805.1 Rhodospirillales bacterium
CGCGACGTGCGCCCGTACGAGCGGAATCCCGGCTGCGTGCAGGCGGACGAAGCAACCCTCGGTGATGTCGTCGACCGTCGTTTCGGCGAGGGCCTGGCTCATCAGCCAGTTGGCCACCTGATCGATTGGAGGCGAACCCGGGCTCCGATCGGCATCGCTCGTCGTCATTCGGTTGACCTGCGCCCCCGCCGGAGGCCGCGCCCGGCTCAGCTGGCGTCGCCGTCGGAAAATCCGGCGATCTTGGCCTCCATGATCTCGATCAGGCGGGCAAAACCGTCGCGCTTGTAGACGGAAGTGTATTCCGAACGCTTGATCGCCAGCTCGCTATACTTGGCCTTGAGGAAGACGTCGACGATGCGCCAGCGCCCCTCGGTCTGGCGCATGAGGTAATTGATCGCTATGGGCTCGCCGTCGCTCTTGATCAGGTGGTTGACGACCAGGATCGTGCCGTGCAGCCCCTCCTCCTGCCCGAGGACCTGGAAGACCTCGCCGCCGTAGCCGTCGAACCGCGCCGCGAAGGTGGCGATGCTGAGCCGCGCGAAGGACTCGACCAGCTGGGCCTGCTGCACTTCGTCCATCTTCCGCCAATAGCGGCCGATCGAAACCCGGGCCATGAAGGGAAAGTCGAAGGAGTCCTCCAGCACCGGGGCCAAAAGCTTGTAGCGCCCCTCGTAGCCGAGCGTCTCGGCGTTGCGCATGGCGTCCAGAAGAACCGCGTCGAGCTGCTCTGCCACGCTGCGCGGCGTCTCGCCGGCGGCGGCGATGGGCGCGCCCGGCCAGAACAGGCCAGCCGCCAGGGTCAACGCAGCCGCCAGGGCCGTCGCGATTGCACCACGTGATTTGAAGATTGTCATCATGAGCCACTCTATTTTGACGTGAGGGTCTAGCAATTTCTGGCCGCCTTGTCTTCCCGTGCGACGTCTGCCATTGATGATCTTGTAGGGAATGAGGATTACCGTTTGGTTTCCGATGGCCAAGTTTTATCTAATCGGAACCGTGGCGATAACAAGGAGGGCACCGTGAGAGTCGCGATGCTGGGCGCGGGCGTCGGGCGGCGCCTCGAGCAGCCGGACCTACCGCCCAAGGTACTGCTGCGGTTCGGCGGCGAGACCCTGCTCGCCCGACACGTGCACATTCTGCGGGCCTGCGGCGTGGCGCGCATCGACCTCGCCGTCGGCTACCGGGCCGAGGAGATCGACGAGGAGATTGCGCGCATCGGCGCCGGCGACATGGTGATGACCTACCTGAACCCGGACTACGAACGTGGCGCCATCGTCTCGCTCTGGACGCTCGGGCAGAGCTTCGCCAGCGGCGAGCCGGTGATCTTCATGGACGGCGACGTGCTCTACGACCATCGAATGATGCGCCGTCTGATCGACTCGACCGAGGCCAACTGCTTCCTCATGGACCGCGCGACCGAGGAGGGCGACGACCCGGTCAAGCTCTGCATGCGGGACGGCCGGCTGGTCGATTTCCACAAACGACCGCAGCTGGCCTACGACTGGTGGGGCGAGTGGATCGGATTCGCGCGCTTCGCGCCCGCGACGGCGGCCAGGATCGCCGCGGCCGCGGCCGCCTATGTCGAGGCCGGACGTCTCGACGAGATCTACGAGGAGGCCTTCCGCGACGTCATTCTGAGCGAGCCGCCGGGCAGCTTCGGCGTCGAGGACGTGACCGGCCTGCCCTGGGTCGAGATCGATTTCCCCGAGGACCTGGCCAAGGCCGAACGCGAGATCTTCCCGGTTCTCGACGAGGCATGACGCAATGACCACCCTCGTCACCGGCGCCACCGGATTTGTCGGCGCGGCCGTCGTGCGGCGCTTGCTCGCCCGAGGTACGGCGGTACGGGTGCTGGCACGCGACGCCAGCGACCGGCGCAACATCGCCGGCCTTGAGGTCGAGACGGTGGCCGGCGACCTCCGCGACCGGGCCTCGCTGGAAAAGGCGGCCCGGGGCTGCGTGGCGCTCTACCACGTGGCCGCCGATTACCGGCTCTGGGTGCGCGAGCCGGAGACGATCTACCGGGTCAACGTCGAGGGCAGCCGCGACCTGCTGCGCGCCGCCGCCGAAGCCGGGGTGACCCGCATGGTCTATACCAGCAGCGTCGCAACCCTGGGCCTCAAGCGCGACGGCACGCCGGCCGACGAGACCACGCCGGTCGCCCTCGGCGACATGATCGGCCATTACAAGCGCTCGAAATACCTCGCCGAAGAGGAAGTGCGCCGCCTGATCGCCGACGAGGGTCTGCCGGTCGTCATCGTCAACCCCTCGACCCCGATCGGCCCGCGCGACGTCAAGCCGACGCCGACCGGGCGCGTGATCGTCGAAGCTGCGGCCGGGCGCATGCCGGCCTTCGTCGACACCGGGCTCAACGTGGTCCATGTAGAGGACGTGGCCGAGGGCCACCTGCTCGCCTTCGATCGCGGCCGGGTGGGCGAGCGCTACGTGCTGGGCGGCCGCGACATGACCCTGGCCGAGATCCTGGCCGTGATCGCGCCTCTGGTCGGCCGGCGACCGCCCCGCGTACGCATCCCCCACGACCTGATCCTGCCGCTGGCCCATGCCGCCGAAGCCTGGGCCCGGCTGCGCCGCAAGGGCGAGCCCTTCGTCACCGTGGACGGGATCCGGATGGCCAAGAAGCGCATGTTCTTCTCCAGCGCCAGGGCGGAATCCGAGCTGGGCTATGCCGCCCGCCCGGCGGAGCATGCGCTGGAGGACGCCGTCGCCTGGTTCAAGGACGAGGGCTACCTGGACTGACCGGCGCCCGGTCCCGCAGTTGCCCGAAACAACGCGTCGATGACCGGACAGTCCGGCACCGCGCCACCGTCGCACTCTTCCGCCATGTGCGTGAGGACCTGCTCCAGCCGCCGGAGGTCCGCCAGCTTGCGCCGCACCTCGCCGAGGTGATCGAGCGTGAGGGCCTTGACCTCGGCGCAGGTGTACGCGCCGCCGTCCACCAGGCCCAGCAGTCCCCTGATGTCATCCAGGGTGAAGCCCAGCTCGCGGCCCCGGCGGATGAAGGTGAGGCGCTTCAGGAGGACCTCGCCGTAGAGCCGGTGGCCGCCCGCGCTGCGCGGCGGGGCGGGCAAGAGTCCAATGCGCTCGTAATAGCGGATCGTTTCTATGTTGCAGCCGGTATTCTTGGACAGGGCGCCGATCGTCAGCGGCATGGCTCGATTTATCCCTTGAACCTGTAGTTGCTACAGGTTCCATATTAGCATGGAGACGCGTTCACGGGAGCGGCTAGATCATGAACGACAAGAAGCTTCTGCGCACCGGGATCATCGGCGCGGCCGTGACCGCGCTCTGCTGCGTCACGCCCATGCTGGTTATTCCCTTGGTGGCGATCGGCCTGTCGGCCTGGGTCGGATGGCTCGACTACGTGCTCTTTCCGGCGCTCGCGCTTTTCCTCGGCCTGACGATCTATGCGGCGATCCGAATGAGGCGGCGACGCGCATGACCGAACTTTGCTCGACCTTGACCTGTCCGCGCTGCGGACATCGGGAGACCGAGACCATGCCGACCGACGCCTGCCAGTTCTTCTACGACTGCAAGGGCTGCGGAGCGGTGCTGCGCCCGCTCGAGGGCGACTGCTGCGTGTTCTGCTCCTACGGGACGGTGCCCTGCCCGCCGATCCAGGACGCCCGCGCCAAGGGCGCGGTAGCGCCCGGCGGGTGCTGCGGGTGACCGCGCCGCCCGGGTCATGACCAAGCCCGAAGGGCGGCGGGACTGGGTGAGCGGTGTCCGCAGTTACATGCTCGCCTGGGGCCTGCCGAGTGCCGCCCTGGTTGCGGCCGTGTTCATGGCCCCCTCCGCGCGGACCATAGTGTGGGCCGGCGCGCTCGCCTGGATGGGCCTTGCCTGTGTCGCCAACGCGCTGCGTTGCGGCCGGCTCCATTGCTACTTGACCGGGCCGTTCTTCCTGTTCATGGCTTTGGCCACCCTGCTGCACGGCCTCGGGATCCTGTGGCTCGGCCCGCGCGGCTGGCTATGGCTGGGCCTTGTCGTCATCGTGGGCGGATTCGGGCTGTTGTGGTATGTGCCGGAGCGCGTCTGGGGCAAGTACGCCCGCCGCGGCTGAGCGGCGCGCGGGGACGTCTGGAGAGGCTTTTGTTAAGCCGCCCAGTCTATAAGGCTCTCAGATTTGGCAAAGATCCGGGACGCTCTCCATGGAAGAACGACAGATAAGCTATCGTTCGGCCCTTGCGATCCTGGCCATCGCCATGGTGGCCGCGCTAGGCGGCTACGGCGTGGCGCTGCTGGGCGGCAGTCAGGAGCAGCGCGTTACGGCCTTGATCGAGCAGCATATCACCGCGAACCCCGAAATCGTCCTGCGGGCGATCCAGGAGTTGCGGCGGCGCGACGCTAAGGCGAAGCAGGATCTGGCCAAATCCAATCTTGCGGCGTTCCGCGCCGAATTGACCCGCGACCCCAGGGCGCCCGTCGGCGGCAACCCGGAGGGCGACGTCACGGTGGTCGAATTCTTCGATTACAACTGCCCCTACTGCCGGGCGGTGAAACCGGCGCTGCGTGAGCTTCTGGCCGAGGACGCGGGTCTCCGCTTCGTCTACAAGGAGTTCCCGATCCTGGGCGAGTCGTCGCAAACGGCCGCCCGGGCCGCGCTCGCGGTTGCGCGGCAGGGCACGGCGGCCTACGAAAGGTTTCATGACGCCCTGCTGGGGGTGCAAGGCCAACTTGCAAACGACGACGTTTTCCGCGTCGCCGAGCGGATCGGCCTGGACATGGCGCGCCTGCGGGCCGACATGGAGGATCCCGGGATCGAGGCGGCGATCCAGGCCAACCTGGAACTCGCCTCCCGCCTGAGGATCACCGGCACACCGGCCTTCGTCATCGGCGAGGCCATCATCCCGGGCGCGGTGTCGCTCGAAGAGCTGCGCGAGGCCGTCTCGCAGGCCCGAACGAAGAGCACGGGATCGTGATGGGCGAAAGTTGTGGTCCCTTCCGATCGGCCTTGGCTAAGCCGGAAAAAGCGGCTAGGCATGGGGATCAGGGTCGGGGCTCGGACGGAGCAAGCCGACCATAGCGCAATCAGGCGAGGTGGCCGTGGCGGTTCCAATACAGCAACAGATCAAGGTTGGCGCCTACATTTTGAAGCAGCGCCTGACGGGACGGGCGCGCTACCCGCTGGTGCTCATGCTCGAGCCTCTGTTCCGCTGCAACCTGGCCTGCCCCGGCTGCGGCAAGATCGACTATCCGGACGAGATCCTGAACCGGCGGCTCTCGGTCGGCGAGTGCCTGGAGGCGGTCGAGGAGTGCGGCGCGCCGATCGTCTCGATCCCGGGCGGCGAACCGTTGCTGCACAAGGAGATCGGCGAAATCGTCGCCGAGATCGTCAAGCGCAAGCGCTTCGTCTACCTCTGCACCAACGCGCTGCTGCTCGAGAAGAAGCTGGAGCTGTTCAAGCCGAGCCCCTACCTCACCTTCTCGGTGCACCTGGATGGGCTGGAGGCGGAGCACGACCGGTCGGTCGACCAGAAGGGCGTCTTCCAGCGCGCCGTCAAGGCGATCAAGCGGGTGCAGGCCGAGGGCTACCGGGTGAACATCAACTGCACCCTGTTCAACAACGCCGAACCCGCGCGCGTCGCCGAATTCTTCGACTACGCGACCGAGCTGGGCATCGAGGGCATCACGGTCTCGCCCGGCTACGCCTACGAGCGGGCGCCCGACCAGGAGCACTTCCTGAGCCGGCAGAACACCAAGAACCTGTTCCGCGAGGTGTTCCGGCGCGGCAAGGGCAAAAAATGGCAGTTCAGCCAGTCGAGCCTGTTCCTCGACTTCCTAGCCGGCAATCAGAGCTACCGCTGCACGCCCTGGAGCAACCCGACGCGCAACATCTTCGGCTGGCAGCGGCCCTGCTACCTCCTGAACGAAGGCTATGCCGCCTCCTTCGCGCAGTTGATGGAGGAGACCGCCTGGGACGCCTATGGCACCGGCAACTACGAGAAGTGCGCGAACTGCATGGTGCATTGCGGCTATGAGGGCACGGCGGTAGAGGATACGGTGAAGCACCCCCTGAAAGCCCTCAAGGTCGCGCTCAAGGGCATCGGGACCGAAGGTCCCCTGGCCCCGGAGATCCCGCTCGACGGGCAGCGTCCGGCCGACTTCGTGTTCGACAGCGTGGTCGCAAAGGCGGTCGAGGAGACCACCTCGGAGGCCGCGGAGTAGCCGCCCCTCAAGGACCCCTCGGATAGGTAGTGAGCACCGGGCCAATCGCCCGGGTCAGCTTGCCGAGCGCGCGGAGCGCAGCACCCGTATCCTGGCGCAGCCGGTTCACCTGCGGCGCCTCCCAGGGGCGCAGGACGAGGCGCGCGGTCACCAGCCCTTTGCGCGCCCGCCCGTCCGGGGCGATGCTGCCATGCACCGCCTTCGGTAGCGCCCGGTCCGCCGGGTCGATCACCGCGCGGACCACCAGGAAGGGCACGCCGGCCGCTTGCGCCGCCAGGGCCACCGCGTGGCTTTCCATGTCGACCGCGACCGCCCGGCTCGTCTCGAACAGGGCCCGCTTGCCGGCGACCGTCGCGACCACTTGGTCGCTGCCGACCAGCCTGCCGCCCGTCGGGCGGAGGCCCTTTGCCGCGGCCAGGTCCAGCACGCGCCGGCGCCAGGCCGCGTCGGTCGCGACAGCCATACCATCGAGCGCGACGACCGCTTCGGGCAGCACGGTGTCGCCGGGCGTTAGCGCCGGGTCGAGTCCGCCGGCGATGCCGAAGCTGACCAGGGCGCCCGCACCGGCTTCAAGCAGGTCCTCGGCCAGCTGCCGGGCCCGCAGGGCGTCGGCCCCGGCGCAGGCGATCATGAGCGCGATGGCTGGATCGTGCGACGCCGCATGCCGGCGCAGCACGCCCGCCTCGACGGCCAGCCCGGTGACAAAGCCGGCTCGGACCATCAGCCCGCGCTCACCCTGCACCGCGCACCGAAAAACATAGACGGACCCGTGATCCGCAAGACTCTCGGGAGAAAGCGGGCGCCGCCCCGGATCCGGAGGTCCGCGTTTGACGCGAAGCTAGGCCGCAGGTTAATCACGCCGATAGGATACCACAGGCCGAAGCCGACATGGCCGTCACTGCCGGAAATCCGGCTGTAGCGCCGGATCGTCAGGCCTTGACCGCCTTGTGGCGTGCGACGATCCCGCCCACCTCGGCTCTGCTGGAGACACCCGAGAACCCAATATGCCGGAGCAGTTCCGTGATCTCCGGCGCGGAATAGAACATCTCCACGCAGCGCACGAAATAGTCGCGCAGGCTCCAGGTCTCCGGACCGCTGCCGAACGCCAGTCCGGTCACCGGCAGGCAGGCCTTCAGATAGGTGCTGTAGAGCGTCTGCACCACCCGGCTTTCCGGCCGCAGCATGTCGCAGTGGTAGAAACATCCCCCTGGCTTCAGAACGCGTCGGATTTCGGAGAACGCGTCGACGACCCGCAAATGCCTGGTCGCCCATTGCAAGGTCACGACATCGAAGTGGCCGTCCGGAAAAGGCAGGTGGTTCGCATCGCCTATGACCGACTCTATTTTCAGACCGCGGGCCCGCGCACGCCCCTGGCCGACGCCCTGCATGGCCTTGCTTCGATCGATCGCGCAGACATCGAGGTCGGGCTGCCGTCGCAGGAGCCCCATGCCGACTGCGTTGGTGCCTGCGCAGACGTCCAGGACCTTGTAGCCGGGCCTGAGGGCGATGCTGGAAATGAACTGCTCGCGCCATCTGCCGCACAGGCCCAGGCTGGCCAGATTGCTCGCGAAATCATAATACGGCGCCAGATCGGAAAAGGCGTCGTCGAGGTTGCTTTCCCATATCCCCGCGAACTCGTACTTACGCGCCCACTCCCGACTCAAAGGATCCAGCGCAAGGCTTCCTGTATTGGTGTTCTCCATGTAATCCGCCCCCTCCAGCTTGCAGAAAAACCATTCCCTCAGCGAACCGGCGACTTGCCGTTTGGACCGAAACCCCCGAGGCATCGCGTTTCGGAGGGGACTTCTATCAATGACCGGCACCGCTCGGCATTGATCCAAATCATATTCTCGCGCGTCGCGTTTGCGCAACATGGTATTGGAAATGGATGCCCGCCGGCGTGGTGTTGCGGAAATCCGTTGTCGATGAAGTCGGCGGCGATGCCGGGTGCGTCGGCGGGCCGCATGAACCGCCCCGGCGATCCCAGGTTCGTGGTCTTTCCGCGCACGCGAGCGTTGCGCGCTGGGCCGTGTCGGACCCCGAAGCCGCCGACCGCTCACATGCCCAGGGCGACGCGACGCGCGTTGCCGGAGATCAGGTTGCGGTAGCGCGCTAGCGCCCAGAGCGGAAAATACGCGCTGTAGCCGTCGTAGCGCAGATAGAAGACGCGCGGGAAACCGATGCCGGTATAAAGCGCCTCGTCCCATTTGGCGCCGTTGCGCGGCGCCGCCTGCAGATGCGCGATTCCGCGCTCGACCGACTCGCTGTCGACCTCGCCGGCGGCCATCAGGCCGAGCAGCGCCCAGGCGGTCTGCGAGGGCGTGCTGGCCTTGGACTCGCCGCGGCGCTCCTGCCAGTAGGTCGCGCAGTCCTCGCCCCAACCGCCGTCCTCGCGCTGGAAACCCTCCAGCCACCGGACCGCCTTGCGCACGTGAGGCGCCTGGAGATCCTCGCCAACGGCGTTGAGGGCCGAGAGCGCCGACCAGGTGCCATAGACGTAGTTGGTGCCCCAGCGACCGAACCAGGAGCCGTCCGTCTCCTGCTCGCGCTTCAGGAACTCGACGGCCTTGCGCACCGCCGGATGATCTCGCGGATAGCCGAGCTGCGCCAGCATCGACAGGCAGCGCGCCGTCACGTCGACGGTCGGCGGATCCAAGAGCGCGCCGTGGTCGGCGAAGGGGATGTAGTTCAGATAGGTGTACTGGTTCTCCGGATCGAACGAGCCCCAGCCTCCGGTCTTGCTCTGCATGCCGATGATCCATTCGGCCGCGCGCTCGATCGCCGGCCGGCAGCGCGGGTCGTTGGCGCGGTCGAGCGCCATGACCACGACGGCGGTGTCGTCGACGTCCGGATAGTGGTCGTTCCAGTACTGGAAGGCCCAGCCGCTCGGCTTCAGGCCCGGGCGGCGCCAGACCCAGTCGCCGTAGGTGCCGGTGATTTCGCGCTCGAGAAGCCAGTCGATGGCCTTCTGCACGGCCTGCCCCTGCGGGTCCTCGCGGCTCTCGAGCAGGGCGTGCAGGGCCAGGCAGGTATCCCAGATCGGCGACAGGCAGGGCTGGCAGTAGGCCCGGTCGCCGTGGAACATCAGCAGCTTGTCGACCGCGGCCCGGGCGGTTGCGAAGTCCGGGTCGTCGCGCGGCGTGCCGAGCGCCTCGTAGGCCATCACCGCGTTGGCCATGGCGGGAAAAATACCGCCCAGGCCGTCCTCGCCGTTCAAGCGCGGCACGATGAAGTCGAGCGCCTTTTGTATCGCCAGCTTGCGGCCGCGCTTGGGAAAAGCCGGCTCGACCGAGCGCAACACCTTGTCGAGCGCGGAAAACGCGGCGCCTAGCGCGGTGCCCGTCGCGTTCATGGGATAGGCGCAGTGCTCGGGGTCCTCGGCGAACAGCTCGCGAACGTCGACACCGCGCGGGTTCTTGGCCCGGGGCTTGAGGGCCATGAGGATCAGTAGCGGGACAATCACGGTACGCGACCAGTAGGACACCTTCTCCAAATGGAACGGGAACCAGCGCGGCAGCAGCGTGATCTCGATCGGCATGACCGGGACGGCGCGCCAGGGCGCCTGCCCGAACAGGGCGAGCGCGATGCGCGTGAACACGTTGCATCGCGCCGCGCCGCCGCGCGCCAGGACCGCATCGCGGGCACGCCGCATATGCGGGGCCTCCGCGTCGTCGCCCGCCAGCTTGAGCGCATAGTAGGCCTTGACCGTGGCGCTCAGGTCGAAGTCGCCGGCGTGGAACAGCGGCCAGCCGCCGTGCTCGGCCTGGCGGTCGCGCAGGTAGTTCGCGATCTTCGGCTGGACGTCGGCGGCGAAGGCGCCCTCCACGGTGCCGAGGAAGTGCTGCAGCAGGATGTATTCGGCGGGAATCGTCGCGTCGGCCTCGAACTCGAAGATCCAATGACCGTCGTCGCGCTGCCGGTCCTTGAGGGCTTCGCGACTGTCCCGGACCAAGTCATCGAGATCGCTCTCAAAATCCGTCTGTGTCGCGAGAACACCCATGCGTCATTCCTTTGAATAGCCCACGGCCCCGAATCCCGCCCGGGGCCGCTTTCGCTAGCGGTCGAGTCGACCGCAAGTTGCTGTGCTGAAACCTAGTGTTTCATACCGGGTCGCACAAGATGGCGAATGGTAACCTTATTGTGTCAAATCTCCGGTCCCGCGCGCGGCCGCCTCGGCGGCCCGGCGACCCGACCTGACCGCGCTTTCGATGGTCGCCGGATAGCCGGTGTCGGTCCAGTCGCCGGCCAGCACCAGGTTTCGCCAGGCGGTCCCGGCCGGCGCCCGTCGGGCAAGCGCCGCGGGCGTCTGGGCGAAGGTGGCGCGGCGTTCCTTGATGACCCGGACCGGGGGATCGAGCGCCGGGTCGAGGCCGAGCGCGCCGGCGGTATCCGCCCACATCTTCACCGCGATGGCCTCGGCCGGCTCCTCCGCCAGGGCCTCTGCAGCGCTCACGGTCAAGGACGCGATGTCACCGCGCAGGAAGAGCCAGTCCGCCGTGCCGCCGACCAAACCCAAAAAGGGCAGGCCTTCGGGCAGCGCCTGCGCCGCCGGCAGGCGGATGTGCGCGTTGACGATCGGCCGGCTGTCTTCGGGCACTTCGAGCCCGGGGACCAAGCCGCCGGCGACACTCGGCGGCAGGGCCAGTACCGCGCCGTCGCCCTCGGCGAGCGCCACCTCGTCGTCCGCGAAGGTGAGGCAGGCGAGCCGGTCGCCGACGAAATCGAGCGCCCGCAGCCGCGTATTGAAGTGGACAGAGGTCCCGGCCGCGTTCAGCCGGGCGAGCGCCGGATCGACCAGGCTGGCGCTCAGGCCGTCGCGCGCGATCAGCGGCCGGCAGGCGGCCTCGCCCTTGGCGAAGCTCTCGCGCAGCACGAGCCAGAGCAGCCGCGCCGAGGCCTCGTGCGGCTGGGTGTTGAGCGCCGCAACGGTCAGAGGCTCCCAGAAACGCGGCCACAGGGGGTCGGACGGGTCCAGGCACTCGGCCACCGTTCGTTCGGCCCCGGCGAAGGCCAGCTTGAGCCCGGCGAGATACGACCCCGGCCGCGTCCCCGGAATGCGTCGCTTGGCCGAAAGGATCCACCAGGGTACGGGCCCGGCGTTCGGCCGCACGGTCCAGCGCTCGCCGGTCGCGAGATCGACAAAGGGAAAGGCGGCATGGTCCGGTCCCACCAGGGTGTCCCGCGCGCCGATCTCTTCGAGATAGGAGAGCGCGGCGGTGTTGGCGGTCAGCAGCAGGTGGTTGCCGTTGTCGATGGAGCAGCCGAGCTTGGCGTCGTGGAACGAGCGGCAGCGCCCGCCCGCCTGCGCCGCCGCCTCGTAGAGCACGACGCGCTTTCCCGCTCGCACCAGCGAAACCGCCGCCGCGAGCCCGGCGATCCCCGCGCCGACGACGTGCACGACCGACATGATCCTAAGCTTCGCTCCAGGACAGTCCAATCCCTGGCGTAGCGCGTGGCGGCGGCGCTGTCATGGTCGCACTCCGCGCCCCGTCACCCGCGCCCGATGAAGGGCATCTTTGTCGCCATGATGGTCATGAACTGCACGTTGGCGTCCAGGGGAAGGCCGGCCATGTGGGCCACGGCCTGCGCCACGTGCTCCGGGTCCATGGTCGGCTCGACCGCGACCGAGCCGTCGGCCTGGGGCACGCCCTCCTTCATCCGTTCGGTCATCTCGGTCGCCGCGTTGCCGATGTCGATCTGGCCGCAGACGATGTCGTGTTTGCGCCCGTCCAAGGATGTCGACTTGGTGAGGCCGGTGATCGCGTGCTTGGTGGCCGTGTAGGGCGCCGAATAGGGGCGCGGCACATGAGCCGAGATCGAGCCGTTGTTGATGATGCGCCCGCCGCTCGGCGTCTGCGCCTTCATCAGCTTGATGGCCTCCTGGGTGCACAGGAAGGCCCCGGTCAGGTTGATGTCGACCACCGCCGTCCACTGCTCGTAGGTCAGGTCCTCGAGCGGCACGGGGGGCGCGCCGATCCCGGCGTTGTTGAACAGCAGGTCGAGCCGGCCGAAGGCTTCCTTGGTCCTGGCGAAGAGCGCCTTGACCGAGGCGGGATCGCCGACGTTGGTGGCAACGGCCAGCGCCCGTGATCCGGCGCTGCCCGCCATCTCCGCGGTCTCGTTCAAAGGCGCCGCGCGCCGCCCGGCCAGCGCAACCGCATAGCCCTCCCGCAACAGGGCCAGCGCGACCTGCCGGCCGATGCCCGTTCCCGCCCCCGTAACTATAGCAACCTTGTCGAACGCACCCATGGCTCACTCCTCCCTGCTGGCAAACTCCATTCCCGAACCAAGTACCACGTCTGCGCGCTCGCGCAAGCCAACGAATGCGACGGCACGGACCCAACAGCGGGCACACGTGCAGCCGATATGGCCGAAAGCTCTGCGGCGAAGTGCGAGTAGTTCGTGAAGTGTGATATTGTGTGAGCGCCGTACGATCTTGGCTTTCGCGTGGAACCGGCCAATCGGACCCCGATAGTTTAGAGTGTAGCCGTTTCGTGAAGTTTCTATCGCTTGAGATGAGAATGTGCGTCGTCTGCACGGCGGCCTTTGTTCTCCAGTTATGTTTGACAGGCTACGCCGTCGCCGAGAGTCCGGAGACACCGAAGGCAAAGCTCACCTCGCCGGCCGAAATCGTCACGATCATGGAGAACTCGGCCCTCAGTTATGAGCTCCGGGCCCCGGGCCCATCAAGCAGTGAGGGCGACGATTCAAAGGGGGTGCTTTCCCCTGGGCTGATCCTGAAGCGTAAGGGAGATAAGACGACCCTTGATCGATATGCGCTTTCGCCTCCAGCCGATTCTCGACTCGCAGTGGGTGAGAAAGTTTTTCGCGATGGGAACTTCGAGGGCGCGATCAAGATCTATGAAGAGGTGCGGCGCCTAGAGCCCGATTACCATCAGGCGTTGATCCTGATCGGAGATGCCTATTTTTCCATGCGCCAGTTTGACGAGGCTCAGCGCTATTTCGAAGAAGCTATCCGCTTGAACTTTATCGATTACCAGGCCCACTGGTTTCTGGCGGACACGCTTTGGTCTCTCGGCCGTCGAGAGCACGCGATGGTGGAAATCACGATTGCTCATCTGCTCAACTTGAACCACAAGACTGTCCGGAAGTCCTTGGTTGGCTATCGCCAGCGACTCGGGCGCCCTTGGAAAGATTGGACATATGCCCCAAGAGTCGGTCTCAGCCGAGAAGGCAACAGGGTCCTCATCCATTGTTCGGAGGAATGGATTGGATACTGTCTCGTAAAGGCGGTTTGGCGATACGAACCCGGATACGCCGAGAGCAAGGGTCCCGCGGGAGAGGTCGAATACAACTCCCTTGAGGAAAGGGAAGCCCTTGCAGCTGTTCTGGCCCACAACGACACGTTGGGCCACATCAGATCCATCGTTGAAGATGGATCGGTAGAGGAGTTTCTTTGGTACGAAGTTGTGGCAAAGCGGAGCCCTGCGGCTCTACTTCTCCTACCGCGCGATACGTTCATGAGTATAGTGACCTACGTCGACAGGTACCATTGACGACTCAGGGCGGCGCATCGGTTGCCGTGGCCAGGCCCAGGTAGGCCTCGATCAGGGTGGGGTGCTCGCGTGCCTCGGCGGCAGTGCCGGCCCAGACCGGGCGGCCGGATTCGAGCACGGTGACGCGGTCGGCCACGGCGAAGGCCTTCTGGGTGTTCTGCTCGACCAGCAGGATCGCCAGGCCGCGCCGCTTCAGCTCGGCGATCGCCTCATAGCACAGATCGACGTTCTTCGGCATGAGCCCGAGCGACAGCTCGTCGACCAACAGCAGTCTGGGCTCGGCCATGAGCGCGCGGCCGATCGCCAGCATCTGCTGCTCGCCACCCGACAGCGATCCGGCCCGCTGCTCCAGGCGCTCGGCGAGGCGCGGCATGAGCGCCAGGACCGTTTCCTGGTTGGCCGGCGTCCGCCCCCTCGGCCGGGCATAGCCGCCGATCAGCAGGTTCTCGCGCACGCTGAGGTCGGCGAAGAGGCGCCGGCCCTCGGGCACCAGGGCAACGCCCGCGGCCACCCGCTGATGCGGCAGGGCCGTGGCGAGGTCCCGTCCCTCGAAACGGATTGTGCCGTCCTGGACCGCGACGTGTCCGGCGATGGCCATGAGCGTCGTGCTCTTGCCGGCGCCGTTGGCGCCGACCAGCGCAACGACCTCGCCGGCGGCGACCTCGAGGTCGAGGCCGTGGACCACGCGCATCGGCCCGTAGCCGCAGGCCAGTCGCTCAAGCCGCAGCATGGTCCGAATCCTCGCCCAGATAGGCGGCGCGCACGGCGCGGTCCGCCATCACGTCCTGAGGGGTGCCCTCGGCGATCCTGACGCCGTTGTCGAGCACGATCAGCCGCCGGCAGATGCGCAGAACCTCGCCCAGATTGTGCTCGATCAGCACGATCGTGAGCCCTTCGTCGGCATTGAACGCGGCGATGGTGTCGGCCAGGGCCCGGGCCTCGGCGCTGTTGAGCCCGGCCAGGGGCTCGTCGAGTAGCAGCAGGCGGGGGGCGAGCGCCAGGGCGCGGGCGACCTCGAGCCGCTTGAGCACGCCGAGCGGCAGGGTCGCCGGGCGGGCCGCGGCGGCGTCCTCGATGCCGACGCGGCGCAGCAATTCGAGGGCGCGCGCTCGCTCGCGCCCGCGGTCGTTCTGGACCAGCGCGCGCAGGGGCCGTGCCGTGCGCGCCAGTCCGGCCGCGAGCATGACGTTCTCGGCCACGGTCATGGAGCGGAACGGCCGGACGAGCTGCTGCGACAGCCCCAGGCCGAGGCGCACCCGGGCGTGGGGCGCCAGACCGGTCAGGTCGCGCCCGTCGAGCAGGACCCGGCCGCCGGCCGGCCTGAGGGCGCCGGTGATCGCGCGCAGGCAAGTCGTCTTGCCCGCGCCGTTGGGGCCGATCAGCCCGACGAGCTCGCCCTCGGCCACCGCAAAGGAGACGGTGTCGAGCGCGCGCACGCCGTCGAACTGTACCGAGACCTCCCGGACCTCGAGCAGCGCGGTCATGGCGACCTCCGCGCGGGCTGCGCCCGGCGCAGCAGCTCGGCCAGGCCGCCGGGGAAGAAGCGCATGACGACGAACAGCAGGCCGCCGTAGAGCAGCAGCTTGTAGTCGTCGATGAACTGGAAGACGAGCGGCAACAGCGTCAGCACCACTGTCGCCCCCAGCACGCCGAAGGTCGAGCCGATGCCGCCGACCACGACCATGGCGAGGATCGTGATCGAGACCACGAAGCCGAAGGCGTCGGGCACGATGATGCCGCTGTACTGCGTGTAGAGGCCGCCAGCCACGCCCGCGATCGACGTGCCGAGCGCGAAGGCCGTCAGCTTGTAGCGGGCGACGTCGATGCCGACCAGCCGGGCGGTGTCCTCGTCGTCGGCCACGGCGTCGAAGGAGAAGCCCATCCACGAGCGCTTGACGTAGAGGCTGAACCAGACCACGGCCGCGGCCAGCGCGGCGACGAAGAGCGCGAAGCCCAGGCTGCCAAGACCGTGGCCAGCAGCAATCGTCAGCCCGATCTCGCCGCCCAATGCGTCCTGCTGGCGCACGATGCCGAGGAACAGGAAGCCGACGCCCATCGTCGTGATCGCCAGAAAGTCGTGGCGCACCCGCAGGCTGGCCAGCCCGACGACGAGCCCGACGGCCCCGGCCACGAGACCGCCCGCGGCCAGACCGGCGTAGAACGGCAACCCGGCCTGGCTGATCAGCGCGCAGGCATAGGCGCCGGTGCCGTAGAACGCGGCGTGGCCCAGGCTGATCTGGCCACAGAAGCCGGTGATCAGGTTGAGGCTGAGCGCCAGGATGACGTTGATCCCGACCAGGGTGACCAGGCTGAGCTCGTAGGCGCCCATCGCTCAGGCCCTCCCGAACAGGCCCTGCGGCCTGACCATCAGGACCAGGATCAGGAACGCGAAGGCGATCGCGTCGCGGTCCAGCAGCTGGCCGAGGTAGATCGTGCCGAAGGACTCGATCACGCCGAGCGCGAGCGCCGCCACCAAAGTGCCCCGCACGTTGCCGAGCCCGCCCAGGACGATGATGGCGAGCGCCTTGTAGCTCGGCACGCTGCCCATGGTCGGCTCGACGAAGTTGTTGAGTACCGCCACGAGGCAGCCGGCGACCGCGGCCAGGGCCGAGCCGATGAAGAAATTGAGGTAGCGCACCTTGGCGACGTCGATGCCGAAGCTCTGGGCCATGGCCGGGTCCGAGACAGTGGCGCGCCAGGCGACGCCGATGCGCGTGCGGGCGACCAGCACGCCGAGCAAAGCCAGCAACCCAAGGGCCGCGCCGACGCTGAACACGTCGATCTCGCGCAGGACGATGCCGCCGAGCGTCACCGAGCCCCACAGCGGCACGGCGGCGAAGGACTCGCCGTAGGGGCCGAAGATCAGTCGGAAGCCCTCCTCCATGCAGAT
>JAOUCL010000093.1 GCA_029859805.1 Rhodospirillales bacterium
CATTTCACCGAGGCGATTTTGGCCGCCAGCGAGGCGCGCGCTGCGCGGTTGTGCGGGTACAACAAGCAGCGCGCAACGCGGCTGGCGGCCAAAAGCGCCCGGCCCTGCGGGTGGGGCGCATCGGGGCGCCGGGGGCGTTGCGGCGCTTGCCCGATGCACGCATCGCGCTGCGCACCGCGCCTACCCGGGCGACCCGATCCGCTCCCATGAAATGCGTCATTATCAGTGACCTTTGGTATAAGCTTCCGTCTCGGCAGCTGGACTCCACGAAAGGATATTACCGAGAGCTGCAGCGGCCGCCAAGGGGCCTTGTGAGTGCGAAGTGCTGTCCTGACGGCGAATCTTGCCTGGCGGAGGCGTGGGCGCGATAGTCCGAGGCCATGACGGACCCCGCGTCATACACGCAACCCTGCTGCTGGGTGCTGAGCGACGGCAAGGCCGGCACCGAGGTGCAGAGCCTTGGCCTCGCCGAAGCCTTGGAACTCGAGCCGGAGATCAAGCGCTTTGAAATTCGGGCCCCCTGGCGCTGGTTGCCGCCGAGCCTCTGGGTTCAACCCTTTCGGGCGCTGGCCTCCGGCGGCGCGCGCCTGGCGCCGCCCTGGCCCGAGGTCCTGATTGCCAGCGGCCGTCTGACGGCGGCGCCGGCGCTGGCGGTCCGCCGGGCCAGCCGCGGCGCCACCTTCGCGATCCAGATCCAGAATGCGAAGGTCGCCCCGCGGCGCTTCGACCTGGTGGTGGCCCCGCGGCACGACCGTTTGAGCGGCGCCAACGTACTGAGCATGCTCGGCGCGTTGCACCGGGTCACGCCGCGGCGCCTGGCCGACGCGGCCGCGCGGCTCGCGCCGCGGCTGGCCCATCTGCCGCGGCCACGGATCGCCGTCCTGATCGGCGGAACGAGCAAGGCCTACCGCATGACGCCCCGGGGCGCCCGGCGCCTGGCGACGCAGCTGGCCTCGCTGGCGCGCGATCAGGGGGTGGGCCTAATGATCACGGTATCCCGGCGCACTGGCGCGGAAAACGAGGCTCTGCTCCGGGCGGAGCTCAAGGGAGTGCAGGCGGCGTTCTGGGACGGGCAGGGGGACAATCCCTACCTCGGCTATCTAGGCCTGGCCGATGCCCTGATCGTGACGTCGGATTCCGTCACCATGATCAGCGAGGCGGCGGCCACCGGCAAGCCGGTCCATGTGGTCGAGATGGCGGGGGGGTCCGCCAAGTTCCGCCGCTTCCACGCGGCCATGCGGGAGGCCGGAATCACCCGGCCCTTCGCCGGCCGGATCGAGGACTGGAGCTATGCGCCGCTCGACGAGACCGCGCGCATCGCAGCCGAGGTGAAGCGGCGCCTCGAGGGCCGCCTTCGCCGGCCCTGAGCCCCCGCTTCGGCGCGGTGGCGCCACCTTGCGGGCCGAGGACCGCCGCCTTACATTGGGGTGTGTCCGAGGGGCCGAAAGCCTGGGGAAATCTCCGCTCATGCCGAAGGAACATCACAGCAAGGTCCTGATTCTGGGCTCCGGCCCGGCAGGATACACCGCGGCGGTCTATGCCGCGCGCGCCAACCTGGAGCCCATGCTGATCCAGGGGCTGCAGCCTGGCGGACAGATGTCGATCACCACCGACGTCGAGAACTTTCCCGGCTTCGCGGAGCCGATCCAGGGCCCCTGGCTGATGGAACAGATGAAGGCCCAGGCCGAGAACGTCGGCACGGCCATGGTGTTCGATACCGTGGTCGAGGTGGACCTCTCCCGGCGTCCGCTGCGCTGCCTCGGCGACTCGGGCGACGTCTACACCGGCGATACCCTGATCGTCGCGACCGGTGCCCAGGCGCGCTGGCTAGGCCTGGACAGCGAGACGAAATTTCGCGGCTCCGGCGTCTCGGCCTGCGCCACCTGCGACGGCTTCTTCTTCCGCGGCAAGCAGGTGGCCGTGGCCGGCGGCGGCAATACGGCGGTCGAGGAGGCGCTGTTCCTGACCAACTTCGCGTCCAAGGTCACCCTGATCCATCGGCGCGACCAGCTGCGCGCCGAAAGCATCATGCAGGACCGCCTGTTCCGCAACGAGAAGGTCGAGGTTCTCTGGGACCACGTGGTGGACGAAGTGCTGGGCGGCGAGGAGCCTCTCGGCGTCACCGGGGTGCGGGCCAGGAACGTGCACAGCGGCGCGGTCCAGGACCTGGCGGTCGACGGCCTGTTCGTCGCCATCGGTCACGACCCGGCGACCCAGCTGTTCAAGGGGCAGCTGGATGTGGACGAAGAGGGATATATCCTGACCGCACCGGATTCGACGGCGACCAAGATTCCGGGGGTCTTCGCCGCCGGAGACGTCAAGGACAAGGTGTTTCGGCAGGCGGTAACCGCGGCCGGCATGGGCTGTATGGCGGCGCTGGAGGCCGAACGCTTCCTGGCCGAGCAGGAGGCCGCCGACGCCCGGGCTGCGGAATAGGCGGCGCGCGGTCGCGCCGTCCGCGCGGGGGGTCGAGGCCTGTTGTCGTTTCAGGTTGGGCGACCTGGGTCCTCCAACGACGGGGGTTTTGGACCGGCATGATGGATTGGGACAAGCTGCGAATCTTTCACGCCGTGGCCGAGGCCGGCAGCTTCACCCATGCCGGCGATACGCTGAACCTGAGCCAGTCCGCGGTCAGCCGGCAGATCTCCGCGCTCGAGGACAGCCTGCGCGTGCCCCTGTTCCATCGCCATGCGCGCGGCCTGATTCTGACCGAGCAGGGCGAGCTGTTGTATCGCACGGCCCACGAGGTGTTTGGCAAGCTGGCCATGACCGAGGCCCAACTCACCGAGAGCAAGGACCGCCCTAAGGGAAAGCTCAAGGTCAATACCACCGTCGCCTTCGGCTCGACTTGGCTGGCGCCGCGCATGCGCGAGTTCATGGAGGTCTATCCGGAGATCGAGGTGCACCTCATCCTGTCCGACGGCGAACTGGACCTGTCAATGCGCGAGGCCGACCTGGCTGTGCGCCTCTCGCCGCCGCGCCAAGCGGACTTGATCCAGCGCCACCTCCTGACCGTCCACATCCATGTCTATGCCGCGGCCTCCTACATCAAGATGCACGGCATGCCCAAGTCCGCCGAGGAGCTGGACGAGCACAGGATCGTCGTCTACGGCCGCGATACCCGGCCGCCGGTGCCGGACGTGAACTGGCTCTTGCGGATCGGGCGCAAGAACAACAACCTGCGCAGGCCCGCCATGACCGTGAACAACGTCTACGCCGTCATGCGCGCGGTGGAGAGCGGCGCCGGATTGGGGGCGCTGCCCGAGTTCATGGTGCAGGGCGGCAGCGAGCTGGTGAGCGTTCTTCCGGACCTCGAAGGCCCGCAGATCGACGCCTACTTCGTCTATCCGGAAGAGCTGCGCTCCTCGAAACGCACGATGGTCTTCCGCGACTTCCTGCTGCGCAAGGTCGCCGAATCGAAGTTCTGAGCCTGCTCGCCAGAGGGGCAATTTGAAAAAAACCGGGATTCCTGGTACTTTCGAGCCATGCGGTTCGTGCATGGCACCTCTACCGTTTTAGGGTTGGCAAGACGCGACCTATCGTTTATCTATGTAGTGTCGATGCTGCATTGCAGCATCAGCGAGTTTCGCCGGCAGGGACTGTCGGCACCAGGATCCGGGGCGCAAGGCCCGGATGGGGTCTTCGGACCCTACGTCTCCCAGACGTGAAGCCTCCCTGTTCAACTTGCCGGGCCTCAGAGCCCGGCATTTTTTTGCGCGATTGATCCCGGCGCGGGCCTCCGGCGGTGAACGGCGCTGACCGCGATTGGCGGCCATCAATTAGAACCATCTTAACTCCGGCCCGGTAACACGTCACAAGCGAGACGCCCGACTGTCGCTCTCGCCCAGATGCCTGCGGGCCCTCGCCGAAGATGCTGCGCGAAACCGGGAGGCGTCACCATGCAGCCGATCACCTACCGTGTCGATCGAAAGGCCGAACGCAGGACCGCCATCCTGTGGGCGGTCATGTCTTTGCTCTCGCTCTTGTTCCTGTCGGCCGCCGTGGCGGGTGTCGTGGAGGACGATACCTGGATCCGGAACTGGTCGCTGGTTTCACTGTTCATCGCAATTCTCGCAATTTCGGCCGTCAACGCGGTCCACCATTTCCGTGGAGAGGACGCAAAGCGCTATCGCCTGCAGCTCGATGACGAAGGCCTCACCTATACCCGCGAAGGGCGCGAGCGCCGCTGGCCCTGGCGCGCTCTTTCGAGGTTCAAGTGTGCCCGCCATTCCGCCTTGATCGTCTTCATCCCGCCCGACGAGGACGAGTTCCGCGCGACCGGACTGATGATCACCCTGATGCTCGGGCACCCCAGCCCGATCGAAACGATCAAGAACATTTACGACGCGCCGCTCGACGAGATCGCCGCCGCTTTGAACGAGCACCGCGACAGGGCGCCGGGCGGCGGCGAGCCTACATGAACAGCTTTTCGCCTTCGAGGCCCTTGTAGAGCTCGGCGACGTATTCCCCGTAGCCGTTGAAGAGCTGGGTCTCGAGCCGGTGGTTGGCGCCCAGCACGCGCTCGGAGGCCTGGCTCCAGCGGGGGTGCGGCACGTTGGGGTTGACGTTGGCCCAGAAGCCGTACTCGCTGCTCTGGATCTCCTCCCAGAAGCTCACCGGGCGGACCTCGGTGAACTGGAAGCGCACGATGCCCTTGGCCGACTTGAAGCCGTACTTCCACGGCACCGCCAGCCTCAGGGGCGCGCCGTTCTGCTTGGGCATCGGTTTGCCGTAGATGCCGGTGGCGATGAACGCCAGCTCGTTGGTCGCCTCGGCGATCGTCAGGCCCTCCTCGTAGGGCCAGGGGTACCAGGGCGCCTTTTGGCCCGAGGCCACCTCCGGGTCGTGGAAGGTGGTCATGCGGACGTACTTGGCGGAGCCGAGCGGCCTCGCGAGGTCGACCAGCGCCTTCATGGGAAAGCCGCTCCACGGCACGGCCATGGACCAGGCCTCGACGCAGCGGTGGCGGTAGAGCCGCTCCTCCAGCGGCATCTTGGCCAGGAGCTCGTCGACTCCGATCTCGAACGGCTGCTCGACCAGGCCGTCGATCACCACCGTCCAGGGCCTGAGCGGCAGAGCCTGGGCCTTCTTCCAGATGTTCTTGGACGAGCCGAACTCGTAGTAGTTGTTGTAGGTCGTGGCGTCGGACTCGGGCGTCTGGTCGCGGTCGAGGCGGTAGCGCAGGTTGCGCGTTACGGGATAGAGGTGGGCCGAGGGATCGGGCTCGGCCGCCGCGGCCTGGCCGGCGCGGGCGGTCGGGGCGGGCGCCTCGTCGCAGGCGGCCAGCAGCGCCGGGGCCGCCAGCAGGATCGGCCCGGCCGCCGCGGCCTTGAGCAGCCGCCGCCGGTCGTGGAAAACCGCCTCGGGCGTGGCCGCGCGCTCCGGCAACTCCCAGCCGCGTTTGAGCTTGATCAGCATCTGGCTTCCCTCACTGTTTCTCCAGATAGTCCTTGTCGGCCTCGGTGCCAAGGCCCAGCACGCCGTCGCGTCCGATCACGGCCTTGACGCTCGGGTCGTGGCGGAACCACTGCTTGGCCTCGGGACCGCCTGGCTGGAAGCCGTTGGCCTCGGCCCACTTGGGCAGAAACCGGTTGGCCCGCCGCCACTTGCCGTCCGGCGCCTCCTTGACGAACTGCAGCGCGAAGATCCTGACGCCCCGGTTCGTCGTGAACAGGCCGTCGGCCACGACGCGCTTGCCGCAGAAGTCGATCAGCTCGGCCGCCGCGCCGGAGAAGGCCGTGAAATTCTTGACCGGCAGCACCAGCGTACCGGCGTCGGTCACCAGGCCCAGCTGGCGCTTGCCGGCGCCGCAATCGGCCGGGCAGTCGCCGGTCAGCTCGCAGAGCACGTCGACCACCTTGGCCTCGAAGCGCGCCACCTCCTCCTCGGGCAGGCCCCATTCCTCGGCGGCCCAGGCCGGCGCCGCGGCCAGCAGGCCGGCGAACAGCAGCGCGGCGGTGAGAGGCTTGTTCATGGTGCTATTTCCCGAAGGGCTGAACGCCCCATTCCTCGTGGTTGACCTTGACGATGCCCTCGTCGGCGAGCACCCGGTCGACGACCAGGTAATTGATGCCGTCGCGCTTGTAGAGCGCGCCGTCCACCTTGACCCGGTGGCTCTGGATCTCGAGCACCGCCGGGTTGGCGACGCTGGTCGCGTCGTCCCCCGTCTTGAGCACCATGTAGACCGTGCCGTCGTCGCCCAGGATGCCGACGGGGATGCCGCCGGCTGCACACCAAACGGCGCATTGGTGATGGGCCGAGCCCTCGGGGAACATGATCTCGGTGATGTAGCACCAGCTGTCGATGACCTCGCCGGTCACCTTGACCCGCTCGCCTGCCGCCGCGAAGGCGCTTGCGCCGAAGCCGGCCATGAGCACGGCGGCGAAGAGCACAGCGATCTTCCTCATTCCGTCCTCCTGTTTCCCGCGCTCCCGCCTTCAAGCAGCTTCGGGGAGGCGATGGTTCGCGGCCGCGCCGGCCGAAGGCGCCAGCCCTCGACCAACGCGGGTTCCCGTCGAATTCAGCCGTTCGGCTGGACGGGGCAACGGAAGTCCAACGACAACATACGTGCGATGGTCACGTCGCCGTTGATCATGGCCATAAGCACCTCTTCTTCCGAGGTCAAGACGTAGGGTGCGACATTCCATGCGACGATATGGACCGCCCAGTGACCACCGTGATAGCCCGTGTCGCCCGGCGCCACGCCGATGACCGCCCGCTGGTCCGGAACCACGTAGAGATTGTCGCGCCCTTCCTTGGGGGAACTCGCGGGCGGCACGACGGTCCCGACGACTATGCCGTCGTAGTAGAGTTCGCCGAATCCCGGGGTCTGCGCCTCGGCACTCAGCAGCGGTGTCGCCAGAAGTGCCATTAGTGCGAATACATGTAACGCCTTATTCATGGTGACTTTCTCCCTTCTCTCGGGTCATTGCGGCGCCGAGGCGCCGCGTCTCAGTTCGCCTTGCAGGGATTGCAGGGATTCTTGGCCGCGCAGGGGTTGCAGGGGTTCGCGGCCGCACAGGGGTTGCACGGGCTCTTGGCGGCGCAGGGGTTGCAGGGGTTCTTGGCCGCACAGGGGTTGCAGGGGTTGCATGGGCTCTTGGCCGCGCAGGGATTGCAGGGGCTACAGCCCGCCGCGACCTGAACGGGGGTTCCCGCGGCATGGGCCACGGCGGCCGGCAGGGCCGCGGCACTGCTCAGGAGGACCGCGGCGCTCAGGGCCACGGCGGTCTCTTTCAGCCTGGGGCGGATGGTCTTGGTCATGTGTCGTTGTCTCCCAACTCGGGTTTGTGTTCGCCGGCCGGCCCTGTATCGGAGGGCCGCAGCCCTGCGGGCCCGGCATGACAAAGATGGGAGGCCTGTGTAAAGCGCGGATAACGAGGCCTTAAAGATTGTGTAAAGGCCGATCACATTGCCGTTATGCCAAAGGCCAGGATCGGTGACCCTTGGCTTCAGCCCGGCAGGGTGAACCAGATCCGGATACGGCCTTCGGCGCTCTCGGCGCCGACCCGGCCGCCGTGGGCCTCGACCAGTTCCTTGACGATCGCGAGACCGATCCCGGCGCCTCCGCTCTCGCGCGAGCGCGACTTCTCGGCCCGGTGGAAGCGTTCGAAAATGAGCTTCAGTTCGGCCTCCGCGATCTCGGGCCCGGTATTGGCGAAGGTCGCCTTGATCCCCTCCGCCTCGCGCTCGGTCGTGATCGAGAGGGCGCCGTCGCCGGGGGTGTATTGGCAGGCGTTCTGGATCAGGTTGCGCAGCACCTGCAGCAGCTTGTCCCGATCGCCCGTCACGCGCCCTTGCTCCCGGGGCCTGGTCCCCTCGGCGTAGTCGGTCTCCACCGAGATGCCGCGCGACTCGAACTGATAGCGGTAGAGCTCGAGGACCTGTTCGATCAGGTCGGGCAGGGCGATCTCCTCGCGCTGCAGATAGGCCCGGGCGGCGTCGGCCTTGGTCAGCTGGTTGAGGTCCTCGGCCAGCCGGACGAGCCGCAGGATCTCCTCCTGAAGCATCTCGAAGGTCTCCTTCGACGGCGGCACCACGCCATCGGCCAGGGCCTCGAGGTAGCCGCGGATGTTGGTCAGCGGCGTGCGCAGCTCGTGCGCCATGTCGACCACCATGGAGCGCCGTAGCAGCTCGACCCGCTCCAGGCCGTCGGCCATCTGGTTGAACGCGCGCGCCAGGTGGCCGACCTCGTCCCGCGACGCGGCCTCGACGCGGTCGGTATAGTCGCCCGCGGCGATCCGCCTCGAAATCGCCGCCATGTCGGAAAGCGGTCGCAGGACCTTGCGGGTCAGCAGAAAGCTCAACAGGACGGCAAGCGCCAGGGCCGCCACGCTCACCTGAATGAGATAGCGGTGTATGGCGTCCAGGAACATCTGGTGGCTCTCGGCCGGCGAGATGTTGTAGCGCTCCATCAGAACGGAGAAATAGTCGGCCGCCAGGAAATCGACGGCCAGCCACACCACCAGGAAGACCACGCCGATCATGGCCGCATTGATCGCCAGGAGCTTCCACAGCAGGGTGCTTTTCATGTCCGGCTCCCGGATTTCAGGTCTCGTCCCGCTCGGCGAAGCGGTAGCCCACGCCGCGCACCGTCAGGATGAGACGCGGCTCGGAGGGGTCGGCCTCGATCTTCTGCCGGAGCTTGCCGATGTGGACGTCGATCACCCGGTCGACCACGGCCTCGCCGTGCCGATGGAGATGACCCAGCAGGGTGTCGCGCGAGAAGACCCGCCCCGGCGCGCTCATCAGGGTATGGAGGAGCGTGTATTCCGACGGGGTCAAGGGGATCGAACGGCCGTCCAGGGTCACCTTGTGCTTGTCCGGCTCGAGGACCAGCGGCCCGTGCTGCAGGCGCGCGTCGGCGTCCGGTGCGGCGGGCCGCGAGCGGCGCAGGATGGCCTTGACCCTTTCGACCAGCTCCCGCGGGCTGAACGGCTTGACCACGTAGTCATCGGCCCCCAGGGAGAAGCCCAGGATCCGGTCGAGCTCCTCCTCGCGGGCGGTCAGGATCAGGATCGGAACGTCGGACTGCTTGCGGATCTCGCGGCACAGGTCCCAGCCATCGACGCCGGGCAGCATGAGGTCCAGGACCACGAAGCCGGGCTTGTGCCGGCGGAGCAGCTCGAGGCCCGCCGGGCCGTCGTGGGCGACGATCGGCTCGAAGCCGGCCCGCGCGAGGTAGGTCTCGACCAGGGCGGCGATGTTCCGATCGTCCTCGACGACGAGGATCGGGTTCGCTGAGCGGGGATCTTGCATCGGCGGGGGCCTGTTCGTCGCGATCGCTCCGGGGCGCAGGGTGCAGGGCGCCCGCTCGCCCGTCAATGGCCTCGGGCGGTCAGGCGGCGGTCAGGCGGTGAACGCGAGCCGCACCTCGCCCAAGGCCCCGAAGTCCGCGACCGCCTCGTCCCCGGCGTCCAACTCGACGAACTCGGTCACCACGCCGGTGGTAACCACTTGGCCGGCCGCGACGCTCTGGCCGCGGCGCGCGCGGTGGTCGACCAGCCAGGCGAGTGCGGTCAGGGGGCCGCCCAGGGCGTTGCCGCCGACGCCGGTCCCGGCCAGCTCGCCGTTGACCCGCAGCGTGACCTCGTGCCGCGGCAGGTCGAGTTCGCGCCAGTTCGCGCAGGCCGGGCCCAGGATCAGGGCGGCGTTGACCCCGTTGTCGGCGATCAGCGAGGCCACGCCTTGGTTGCGCCAGTCCTGGAGGCCGCTGGTCACGAGCTCCATGGCCGGGTGCAGCTCCGCCACGGCGGCGGCCACCTCCTCGGGCAAATAGCCGTCCGAGCGGGACGGCAGGTCGCGGCCCAGGCGAAAGGCGAACTCCGGCTCGATCAGGCGGAACGGAAACCGCGCGGCGGCGAGTACGGCCGGACTGTCGTGCAGGTCGTCCTTCAGGACGCAGCCGGCAAAGGGCGCATCGATCCCGAGGAAGGCCTGGGCCTTGGCGCTGGTCGCGCCGATCTTGAATCCGGCCACGACGCCGCCCGACAAGGCCACGAAGGCGTCCTGCGCGAGGTAGCCCTCGTCCAGGGTCGCCGGCCGGCAGTCGTCCGGCAGTGCCTCGATCGGGCGCCGCGCGCGCCGGGCCGCGAGCAGCAGACCGGCCGCGCGCTCGGCCGGACCCTTGGCGGTGCTGGTCGTCATGGCGCGGCCCTTGCCGCGCTAATCGGCGCCCTTGCGATCGGCGATCACCTTATCGGCCAGCTTGCCGGTCAGCTCCTGCAGGTGGTCGTACTTCCAGGCGAAGCTGCCGACCCCCAGGGTGAGCGAGCGCAACTCGATCACCAGGTCGTGGATCTCGGACTGCGGCAGATAGCACTTGAGGTCGTCCCAGCCGGTCCAGCCGGGCTTGGGCTCGAAGCCGAGGATCTGGCCACGCCGGCCGCTGACCAGGCTGTGGATCTTGTTGGTGAAGTCGGTGGGCACCGAGATGGTGACCTCGTAGATCGGCTCCAGCAGCACCGGCTGGCAGTTCGGCAGCCCCTCCTGCATGGCCAGGCGGCCGGCCGTCTTGAAGGCCATGTCCGAGCTGTCGACCGAGTGGTACTGCCCGTCGAACAGCGTGACCGAGACATCGACCACCGGGAAGCCGAGCGGGCCGCTCTCCAGGTAGTCCTTGACGCCGTGCTCGACCGCAGGGATGTAGTTCCTGGGGATCGAGCCGCCGACGACCTTGTTGATGAACTCGAAGCCCTGGCCGCGCGGCTGCGGATTGATCTCGACCTGGACGTCGCCGAACTGGCCATGGCCGCCGGTCTGCCGCTTGAAGCGCGAGTGCTGGGTCGTGCCCTTGCGGATGGTCTCCTTGTAGGCGGTCAGCGGCGGGGCCATCTCGACGTCGACGTTGTACTTGCTCTTCAGCCGCTCGACCGCCAGCTTCAGGTGCATCTCGCCCTGGCCCCAGAGCAGCATCTGGTGGGTGCTCTGGTTGTGCTCGAGCGAGATCGAGGCGTCCTCCTCGATCAGCTTGGCGATACTCGTCGTCAGCTTGACTTCGTCCTGGCGGTTCTTCGGCGCGACGGCGAGCGAGAAGACCGGCGACTTGACCTCGGGCCAGAGCATGTCGGCCCCGGCGCTCCGGCCCTCGGCGGTGATCAGGTCCCCGGTCTGGAGCTCCTCCAGGCGGCCGAGCGCCACGAGGTCGCCCGCCCCGGCCTTGGAGAGCTTCTGGTTCTCGCCGCCCATCACATGGTACAGGCCCGACAGCCGCTCGCCGGCCAGGGTCATGCCGTCCTCTATCTTGCCGTGCCAGATGCGGGCGATGGAGAGCCGGCCGGTGTGCGACTGGTGCAGGGTCTTGACCACCGTGGCCGTCAGGGCGCCGCCGATCGGAATGCCGAGGCGCTCCGCGGTCGTGGCCGGGTCCGGCCCCTCGTGGCGCAGCGCCTTCAAGAGCCGCGTGATGCCGAACATGTGCTCGGCCGAGCCGAGGAACACCGGGACGATCAGGTCCTTCCGCAGGTCCTCGGTGAGCTGTCCGTAGACCTCGTCCGGCGCCGGGACCTTGTCCTCCAGCAGCTGCTCGAGCAGGTTGTCGTCGAAGTCGGCGAGCGATTCGAGCATCTCCTGGCGCGCCTCGCCCTCGCGGTCCCTGACCGCCTCCGGCATCTCGATCAGGTCCGAGCTCTTGCCCTCCTGGTAGCGGTAGGCCCGCTCGCTGACCAAGTCGACGAAGCCGGTCACGTCCTCGCCGTCGCGGATCGGCACCTGACGCAGCACCAGCGGGCTCGGCGAGACCGCCTGCAGCGCCTCGAGCAGGACCTTTATCCGCGCGTTCGACTTCTCCATCTTGTTGACGAAGAGCATGTGCGGGATCTTGTAGTCCTCGAGGAAGCGGAAGATCGGCGCCAGGGTCAGCGCCCGTTCGGGCTCGGGCTCGGCGACCACGACGGCGACGTCGGCGGCCATCAGGGCGTTGCGGCTCTCCTGGCTGAGCTCGACCGAGCCGGGGCAGTCGATGAAGGACCAGGCCTCGCCCAGGTATTCGGCATGGGCGAAATTGGGCTCGACGCCCATCTGGCGGGCGCGGGCCTCGGGCGTGCTGTCGCCGACCGTATTGCCTTCGGCGATCGACCCCTTGCGGTGGATCGCGCCCGCCGTGTGAAGCATGGCCTCGAGCAGCGTCGTCTTGCCGCTCGTATAGGGGCCGACAAGTACGGCACAACGTGGCGGCGATACCGTCTTTGTGGTCATGGATACCTCCCTGCTGATCAGACCGTGGGGAAGGCCGATCGCGCTTCCTCATCTGTTGCGGCCAATGGTTTCAAACTAGACCCCCGCCTTCAACAGAAAAGCGGGCTTTTTTTTCGGCCCGGCCCCGGGAATTGCCGTCCGGAGCCCCGATCGTGCTATGCTGAGCCAAATGCCGGGGCCCTCGGCTCAAAAAAGGGCTCTTGGTCAGGGAGGTTACATCATGTGTCAGATCTTTGCCGGGCAGGATCCCGGCAACTACCGCTACATCACCCGTTCGCTGCGCTTGGCCGGCCACGCGACCAGCATCCGCCTGGAGGCCACCTTCTGGGATATCCTGGACGAGCTCGCGGAAAGCCAGAACATGACCACGCCGCGCTTCCTCTCGACGCTCTACGACGAGGTGCTGGAGCAGCACGGCGAGATCGCCAACTTCGCCTCGCTGCTGCGCGTCAGCTGCGTGAACTATCTCAAGGGCCCGGCCGCAGTGGTGCAGGACGCCCGCCGCGAGCTGGTCGCCGGCGCCGCGGAGTAAGCAGGTGTAGTACCCCGCTACCACCACCCGACCCCCGCCAGGGTTTAGCCTAGTCCGGCCAAGAACAAAAAAAACTGGGAGGGCGCGATGGCGAAGGCCATCCACACCATGATCCGGGTGCTGGATCTGGATAAGTCGATCGACTTCTATGGCAAGGCCTTCGGCCTCGAGGTCGCCGACCATTTCGATTTCGACGGCTTTGCGCTGGTCTACCTGCGCAACGACGAGAACGACTTCGAGATCGAGCTGACGCTCAACAAGGGAGAGAGCGAGCCCTATACCCACGGTACTGGCTACGGCCACGTGGCGGTCTGCGTCGACGACGCCAAGGCCGAGCACCACCGGTTCCAGGAGCTTGGGCTCGAGCCCGCCGACGTCAAGGAGTTCCACCGCGACGGCGCGCTGATGGCCCGCTTCTTCTTCGTCCAGGACCCGGATGGCTACAAGATCGAGGTGCTGGAACGGCACGGCCGCTACCAGTGAGGCGCCGGCCGCGCACCGCGGCAAGCGATCAAGAAGGGAGGAGGAACGAGATGAGTAACAGTGGCATGAACCGCCGCCAATTCCTGCAGACCAGTGGCCTGGCGGCGGCCGGTGCGGCGGCGATCGCGTCCGGATCGGTCATCATGGCCAGCGACGGCGCCTGGGCGCTCGAGCTGGGCACGCTGACCGGGCACGAGGGCGTGACGCTGCTGGGCATGTCGCGTCGGCTCTATCCCCACGCGTCGCTGGGCGACATGTACTACGCCGGCGTGGTCGAGCAGCTCGACGGCGCGGCCAAGGGCGACGCCGGCCTGGTCGGCCTGATCAAGGACGGCGTGGGCCAGCTCGATTCGGCCAAGGGCGTCAACTGGGTCGACCTCTCCGAGGGCTATCAGCTCGAGGTCTTGGAGTCGATGGAGGCGACGCCCTTCTTCCAGAAGGTGCGCGGCACCACGGTGGTCGCGCTCTACAACAATCCGCTGGTCTGGCGCCACTTCGGCTACGAGGGCGCTTCCTTCGAGTTCGGCGGCTACCTCGAGCGCGGCTTCGACGACCTGAGATGGGCCGGCGAGCCGTCCGAGGACGCCAGCCCCAAGGCCGGCTGAGCGGGGAGGACAGGAATAATGGCGAAATTCGACCTCAACGACGACTCCGTCGTGGCCGTGATCGGCTCCGGCGCGGGCGGGGGCACGCTGGCCCACGAGCTGTGCGAGAAGGGCATCAAGGTGGTGCTGCTCGAGGCCGGCAAGCGCTACTCGATCGACGACTTCCAGAACGACGAGTGGGGCTCCTTCGGCCAGCTCTCCTGGCTGGACAAGCGCACGACCTCGGGCTCCTGGCGGGTCGCCAAGGACTTCGCGGGCCTGCCGACCTGGATCTGCAAGACGGTCGGCGGCTCGACCGTGCACTGGGCGGGTGCCTCGCTGCGCCTGCAGGAGCACGAGTTCAAGGTCAAGTCGACCTACGGCGGCATCGCGGGGGCCAACCTGCTCGACTGGCCGCTCACCCTGGCGGACCTCGAACCCTACTACGCCAAGGCCGAGGACAAGATGGGCACGACCAGGACCAACGGCATACCCGGCCTGCCCGGCAACAACAACTTCAAGGTCATGTATGCCGGAGCCAAGCGGCTCGGCTACAAGGGCGTGCACACCGGGCGCATGTCGATCAACAGCCGGGCGCGCGACGGCCGCGGCTCCTGCCAGCAGATCGGCTTCTGCTTCCAGGGCTGCAAGACCGGCGCCAAGTGGTCGACGCTCTACTCCGAGATCCCCAAGGCCGAGGCGACCGGCAAGCTGGACCTGAGGAGCCAGGCCCAGGCGCTGAAGATCGAGCACGACGCGAGCGGCAAGGTGACCGGCGTGCTCTACGCCGACAAGGACGGCAACCAGCAGCTGCAGAAGGCCCGCGCCGTCTGCGTCGCCGGCAATGCGATCGAGACGCCCCGGATCCTGCTGAACTCGGCTTCGTCGACCTTCCCCGACGGCCTCGCGAACTCCTCGGGCCAAGTCGGCCGGAACTACATGCGGCACATGACAGGCTCGGTCTACGCCACCTTCCCCCGGCCGGTGAACATGTACCGCGGCACGACCATGGCCGGGATCATCACCGACGAGTCGGTCAACGACCCCAAGCGCGGCTTCGTCGGCGGTTACGAGATGGAGACCCTGTCGCTGGGCATTCCCTTCATGGCCGCGTTCCTCGACCCCGGTGCCTGGGGGGCTAACTTCGCCCAGGCCATGGAGGGCTACGAGACCATGGCCGGCATGTGGCTGGTCGGCGAGGACATGCCGCAGGAATCGAACGCGATCACCCTGCACGCCAGCGAAAAGGACCAGTACGGCCTGCCGGCGCCCAACGTGCACTTCGACGACCATCCCAACGACATCGCCATGCGCAACCACGCCTACAAGCAGGGCTCGGCCGTCTACGACGCGGTCGGCGCGACGGCGACCTACGAGGTGCCGCCCTATCCCTCGACCCACAACCTGGGCACTTGCCGGATGAGCGCGCGGGCCGAGGACGGCGTGGTCAACGGCTTCGGCCAGGCCCACGACATCAAGAACCTCTTCGTCTCCGACGGCAGCCAGTTCACCACCGGCGGCGCCGAAAACCCGACCCTGACCATCGTGACCCTGGCGATCCGCCAAGCCGACCACATCGCCAAGGAGATGACGGCGGGCAATATCTAAATCTCCCTGTCTGAAGAACCTTGACCCCGGGCCTCCCCTGGCCCGGGGTTTTTTCTCGGGCTTATGCCGTTCCTTCGGCGTAGGGCTTCAGCGCCTCGGTGACCTCGGCGTTGGCCGGGGTTTCGACGCCCAGTTCCTTGCCCAGGCGAACCACCGCGCCGTTCAGCCAGTCGAGCTCGAGGCGGCGGCCGGCTTCGAGGTCGTGCAGCATCGAGGGCTTCATCTCGGACGGGAAGGACTCGAGCTTCTTCAGCACCTCGACCTCGATCTCCGGCTCCAAGGCGACGCCCTTGGCCTCGCCGACCGCAATGGCCTCCGCGGTGAGGGATTCCAGCATCCTGCGCCGCTCGGGCACCGCCAGCAGCTCGCCGGCGCTGCAGCGGTAGAAGCAGGCGGCGCCGGCCAGCGGCGCCAGGAACACGAACTTGCGCCAGATCTCGAGCGTGATCTCGGGCGAGACCGCGGCCTCGACGCCGGCGCCGATACAGGCGGACAGCAGGCACTCCTGGCGCCACGACGGCAGGCCGTCCAGCTCGCCGAAGATCAGGCGCGCGAAATTCCCGGTGTGGCGGATCACGCCCGGCTCGGCGATCGTGGCGGAGATCTGGGCGATGCCGCCCAGGACGTGCTGCGGGCCCAGGACGCGCGCCAGCGTCTCCTCCGCCGTGACACCGTTCTGCAGCGAGATCACGGCGGTGTCGTGGGCCAGCAGCGGCTTGATCTGCTCGGCCGCAGCCGCCGTGTCCCACAGCTTGACGCAGAACAGGACGATGTCGAAGAGGCCGGCCGTAAGCGGGTCGTCGAAGAGCTGCGGGGTCTTTATGTGCAGGTCGCCCAGCGGCGAGAGCACCATCAGGCCGTCTTCTTCCATGGCCGTGCGATGCGCGCCGCGGGCGACAAAGGTGACCTCGTTGCCGTCGGCGGCCAGGCGCGCCCCAAAATACCCGCCGACCCCGCCGGCCCCCACGATGAGGAACTTCATGGCGCGGCGCCGGGGATTTCGGCCTTATGGCCTTCCCCCCTCCCTGGCCCTCCCCCGCAAGGGGGGAGGGAAAGCATCGGCGTAACGGGCAGTTCCCCCCTCCCCCTCGACGGGGGAGGGATGGAGTGGGGGTGACGTGCAAGTCGGCGCTGCTGTAGTCCGGCTCCCATGTTTTCCA
>JAOUCL010000009.1 GCA_029859805.1 Rhodospirillales bacterium
CCCGCGCAGTTCCTTCGGATAGAAATCCAGCTCCGGGCGCTCGGCCATGGCATTGAACTGGCTGTTCAGCATGCGGATGATTTCGGCGGACTCGTTGTTGACGATCGTGCTTTCGCGCGTGTCCCAGAGCACCGGCACGGTCACCCGGCCGGTGTAATCGCTCTTGGCCCGGGTATAGATCTCATGGAGGTGGCCGGCGCCGAACAAAGGGTCGCCGGTGGCGCCGGGGCCCTCGCGGAACTCCCAGCCGGTTTGGCCCATGTGCCAGTGCACCACGGACACCGGGATCACGTCCTCCAGCCCTTTCAGCTTGCGCAAGATCAGCGTGCGGTGCGCCCAAGGGCAGGCAAGCGACACATAGAGGTGATAGCGCCCCGGCTCGGCCTTGAAGCCCGACGCGCCGTCGGCCGTAACCTCACTGCGGAACTGGCTTTCCTGGCGCTGAAAGCACCCGCCGCTCTTCGTCGTGTCGTACCACTGGTCGTGCCACGCGCCGTCGATCAACAGTCCCATCGCGACATCCTCCGGTCGGGTCGAAGCGAGAAAAAAGCCCGGCGGCACCACAGGCGCCACCGGGCCTGCTGTAAGAGACGTCAGAATTCCCGGCCGATCTTGCGGTCGACCGACAGCTCGCCGCCGCCGCGGAACGCGATCGCGAGCGCGATCAGGCCCCAGAGCAGCGGATACTCGTAGCCTCCCTTGTTCCAGAAGAAACCGCTCGGCAGGTGGACCATGAAGGCGGCATAGGCCATCAGGATGGCGATGCCGATGGCCGCCGGGCGGGTGAGAAAGCCCACGGCCAGGAACAAGCCGCCGAAGAACTCGGTTGCGCCGACCAGCCCGGCCCAGAAAATTCCCGGCTCCAGGCCCAGGTTCTGGGCGAAAAAGCCGCCGGTGCCCTCGAGGCCGCCGCCGCCGAACCAGCCGAACAGCTTCTGTGCCCCGTGCGGCATCAGGATGAGGCCGGTGAAGAAACGGATCATCGGGTAGGAAAGGCCCGATAGGCTGCCATAGAGCGGCTGCAGCGCCGGGACGATCAGGCGGGTCGATGCGGTTCCATTGGTCATGGCTCAGGTTCCTTGTTTCGATTGGAGGAAATCACGGCAGGTCGGCCAGAAGTATATCCGAGTCGTCCAGTGCAGTAACCGTGAGTGTATCTTCCCCGGTTATGGCAATGCCGTCACGTGCATTCGCCAAGACGCCGTTTACCTCGATTCGCCCTCGGGAGGGAACCAAATAGGCCCGGCGCTCCTCGCCGAGGCGGTGTGTGACGCTCTGCCCCGGCGACAATGCCGCGCCCAGGACCGCCGCGTCCTGACGGATCGGCAGGGCGCCGTCGTCGCCCGCACGGCCCGAGGCGAGCGCGACCAGCGCAGCGGCGCGCTCGGCCTTGGGGAATCGGCGCGTCGCCCAGCGGGGCTCAAGCCGGGCTTCGTCCGGCTCGATCCAGATCTGGAAGATCTGCGTTGCCTCGTTCTCCAGGTTGTACTCGGCGTGGCGGATGCCTTTACCGGCCGACATGACCTGCACGTCGCCGGCCACGGTGCGGCCTTCGTTTCCCAGGTGGTCCCGGTGCGAGATCGCGCCGCGACGGACATAAGTGATGATCTCCATGTCCTGGTGGCCGTGTGGGTCGAAACCGGTGCCCGGCTGGATCGTATCGTCGTTCCAGACCATGAGCGGCCCCAGGCCGCTGCGCGCCGGGTCGTGGTAGTTGGCGAAGCTGAAATGATAGCGCGCGCTCAGCCAGTCGATATCCAGCCGGCCCAGGGTCTCGAAGGGGATGACTTCGATCACGGCGCTGCTCCTTCCGGTTCAGGCCGCCAGCCTGGCGGCGATTTCGGCCACGTGCCGGCCCTGGAAACGGGCGATCGTGAGCTCGTTCTCGCTCGGTTGACGGCTGCCGTCGCCGCCGGCGAGGGTCGAGGCGCCGTAGGGCGTGCCGCCGCTGATCTCGTCCATGTTCATGAGCTCCTGACAAGCGTAGGGCACGCCGACGACCACCATGCCCTGGTGCAGCAGGGTCGTGTGGAACGAGGTGATGGTGGTCTCCTGGCCGCCGTGCTGGGTCGCGGTGGAGACGAAGACGCTGCCGACCTTGCCGACCAGGCCGCCGCTCATCCAGAGGCCGCCGGTCTGATCCAGGAAGTTGCGCATCTGCGCGGCCATGTTGCCGAAGCGCGTCGGCGTGCCGAAGATGATCGCGTCATAGTCGCCGAGTTCCTCGGGCTTCGCCGTCGGTGCCGCCTGGTCGAGCTTCATGCCGGCCTGCTTCGCGACCTCCTCGGGGACCAGTTCCGGCACCCGCTTGACCGTGACCTCGACCCCGGAGACACCGTCTGCCCCCTCGGCCACCGCCTTGGCCATGGTCTCCACGTGTCCGTAGCCACTGTAGTACAGCACTAAAAGTTTACTCATGGCGCCGCTCCGATCGCGTTATGGATGTGGGCCAGGGAACCGGCTGGCCGGATCCTGAAAATAGGGCGTTCTCTCGGATAAAATAATATGCTGAAATGGAATAATATTGTTTCCCACAGGAAACTATCCCATGCCGGATCTGAGCGCTATGGCGGTCTTTGCCCGGGTCGTCGAAACGGAGAGCTTCACCCGGGCGGCGGAGGAATTGCGGCTGTCCAAATCCGCCGTCTCCAAGCAGGTGAGCCGGCTCGAGGACCGGCTGGGCGTGCGGCTCCTGAACCGCACGACCCGGCGCCTCTCCCTGACCGAGGCGGGGGCCGCGTTCTACGGGGGGTGTCAGAAGACGCTGAGCGAGGCCGAGGCGGCGGAGCAGGCGGTCACCCACCTGGCCATGGCGCCGCGCGGCGTGCTCAGGGTCGCCGCGCCCATGTCCTTCGGTTTCCAGCACGTCGGACCCGCTCTGCCCGATTTCCTGTCGGCTTGCCCGGAGCTGACCCTCGACCTCGCCCTCAACGACCGGATGGTCGACCTGGTGGAGGAGGGATACGACGTGGCGATTCGCATCGGCGTGCTCGCCGATTCGAGCCTGGTCGCTCGCCGTCTTGCGCCGAGCCGGCTGGTCCTCTGCGCCGCGCCCGGGTATCTGGCGGAGCGTGGCCGGCCGGCCGCGCCGGAGGATCTCGCCCGCCACGACTGCGCGAGCTACAGCTACCGGACGGCCGGTCCCGAATGGCGTTTTCGCGGCCCCGACGGCTTGCACCGGGTCAAGGTGTCGGGGCGCCTCGCCGTGAACAACGGTGACGTCCTGCTGGCCGCGGCGCTGGGCGGCCTGGGGGTCGTCATGCTGCCCAGCTTCATTGCCGGGGGCGGCCTGCGCGCCGGAGGTCTGGTGCGGGTGCTGCCCGACTGGCGAGTCGCCGAGGAGGCCAACGTCTATGCGGTCTATCCGGCAAGCCGCAACCTTTCGCCCAAGGTCCGGGTCTTCGTCGATTTCCTGGCCGCGCGCTTCGGCGAGCCGCCCTATTGGGACGAGGGGATCGACCCATGACACGGCATCACCACGGTTTACCCGCCCTGGCCGTGGCGGGCTCGGCCGTCCTGTGGGGGCTGTGGTGGCTGCCGCTGCGCTGGCTGGCGGCCGGCGCGCTGCCCGGGGATTGGAGCAGCCTGGCGATCTACGGCGCGGCGACCCTAGTGCTGCTGCCGGTCGCCTGGCTCCGCCGCCGGCATTTGCGGGCCGGCGGGAAACCGCTGCTTCTGATCGGCCTCAGCTTCGGCGCGGTCCTGACCTTCTGGAACCACGGGGTGCTGGTCGGCGAGGTGGTGCGCGTCGTGCTGCTGTTCTACCTGGCCCCGGTCTGGGCGACCGGCTTTGCCTGGCTGTTGCTGGCCGAGCGGCCGGGGGCGCGGCGCCTCGTCAGCATCCTCATGGGGCTCGGCGGCGCGGCCGTGGTTCTCGGCTTTGAGGGCGGGTTTCCCCTGCCCCGCTCCGAAGGCGACTGGTTCGGCCTGGTCTCGGGCCTGCTGTTTGCGGTCACGCTCACCTTGACCCGGCGGGCGCCCCAGGTCGGCGGCCTGGAGACCAGCTTCGTCTCCCTTGCCGGCGGCGCGGTGATCGCCCTGGGCTTCGTACTGTTCCTGCCGGGCCAGGTCCTGCTGCCGGCCGGCCTGGCGGAGGCCCTGCCGCCCGCGGCGCTGGTCGCCGCGCTCTGGCTTCTGCCGCAGACCTGGCTGGTCTTCTGGGGTGCGGCGCGGCTCGATCCGGGGCGGGTGTCGATCATTTTGCTGATCGAGGTGGTCACGGCGGCGGCCAGCGCCGCGGTTCTGACCGGCGAGCCCTTCGGATTGCGCGAGACCGCGGGCTGCGCGCTCATCCTGGGCGCCGGCCTGCTCGAAGGGTTCGCTGCGTTGCGCCGTCCCGCGCCCGCAGTCTGAGCCTTTCTTTGCCGGAAAATCGTGGCGCGTGGCCGGGGCCTGTGATACACCGCTTGCCACCCTATCGTGCACCCCCGACCAGGGAACCGACCCGATGGCCGCAGCCAGGACCCTCCGACGACGATGCGAACGCGCGCGACGACCGCGCGCAGAGGGGCCTGCGCTCTAGCGTTCGATCGGCCTGCGGGACGGCCATGACCGGATCCGAGGGACTCGAGGAAAGGCAGGCGAGCGACCGGCCCCGCCGGGCGACCGGCGTCACGCCTTTCCCGACACGGCCGCGCACTGGCGCGGCACCCTGGACCGGAACGACCATGGCTTTCCAAATACGGCCCCAGCGGCCCAAAGACTCCGAACATTTCGACTCGCTGCTCGACCGGACCTTCGGGACCGATCGGCTGAGCAAGACGGTCTACCGCCTGCGCGAGGGGATCGCGGATCTGGCCGACCTGCGCTTCGTCGCCGTCGGCCCGGACGGCGGCCTGCTCGCCTCGCTGCGCTTCTGGCCGATCGCGATCGGGACGGCGCCGGCCATCCTGCTTGGGCCACTCGCGGTCGAGCCGGCCCTGCAGGGCCGGGGCATCGGCCGGGCGCTCGTACGCCACGGCCTCGGCGAGGCCCGGCGCCTGGGCCACCGCATCTGTGTCGTGGTCGGCGAGCCCGAATACTACGGCCCCTACGGCTTCGTGAACGCGCCTGCCGCGGGCCTGGCGCTGCCCGGGCCCGTCGACCCACGCCGCTTCCAGGTCCTGGAGCTCGAAGCCGGCGCGCTCAACGGCCTGCGCGGACTGATCGGCCGGGCCAACCCCGCCGGGGACAGGGAGCAGCGCGGCGGCGCGCGCGCCTGATGCGAACGACGCCGACCGGGTCGGACGTGGCTCCGGCAGTTTCTATCGTGCTGCGCGAATATTCGAAGGGGTCGAGCCGGTCCATCGTTTGAAGGCGTGATTGAAGGCTGATATCTCGGAGAAGCCAAGGAGATAGGCGATCTGAGAGTTTCGGTGCCACCCATCTTTGAGATAACGAAGGGCCAGCTGGTGGCGCAGGTCGTTCAGCAGCTCCCGATAAGTCACCCCGTGCTCGCTCAGCCGCCGTGCGAGCGTGCGCGAACTCATGCCCAGTTCACGGGCCACGGTGTCGATCGTAGGCTCTCCAGACTGCAACCGGCTTGCGATCGACGTCTGTACCTGATGGCGAATGTCGCGGCTGCCGGATCGTTGACTCAGGACATCCTGTGCATGGCGTTCTAGGTACTTGAGCAGCTGATTGTCCGCGGCACGAACCGGGGCGTCGAGAAGATTTGCCTCCACGATTGTCGCGTTTCTGCCGGCGTTAAAGCGCACCGGTGGCTTGAGTATGCGCCGATACGCCGATGTCGGCCCTAGGCGTTCATGGGCGAACTCGATTGCCACGGCCCTGATCTCGAACCCGACCAGGGCGCTCATCACATGTTGGGTGACGCTAAGGCCCAATTCGACCGCCTGCGGCGATCCAAGTGCCCTTGGGTCCAAGACTCGTTGGACAATCGCGGCCCTGGCGCCTTCTTGCACGAGGGTCAGGTCGGCGCCGTCTGAATAGACCCGGGAATAACGTTGCACGTTCCTCAGGGCGTCACCCAAAGTGGTCGAATTCAGGGCGATGTAACCGAGAAGGCCAAAGTCCTTCACGTTCACGGACTGGCCGAGACGAAGGCCGAACAGGGGGCAGTGGGTTTCCCGGGCCGCGGCCTCGAGAAGCGCGGCGTGCTTGTGAAACGGGATGCGTCCCTCGTAGTTACTGGTCTGGGCTCGCGTGAGACCAACCTGCCTGAGGATGGTATCGGTCGGCACCTTGCTTTCGCGGAGGCGCTCCATGGCGAGACACGCCAAATAGGCGGATATGGTGAGACTGGTGGCCACGTTCAGGTTTCCGTTCCACTGTCGAGATCCGCACGGCCAACAAGGTCTATTGACCCGGCGCCGATCCCGCAAGTGTTTGGCGAGATGAGCCAATCTTTTGGCAGATCCGATCAATGAAAGAAATGAGACGGCCGCCTATCTCAGGTCCGAATGGAGCCTTTTGGGCGCGAACGTTGAGCTGAGCTGAGCTCAGCCCGTGTTGAGCGGAGGTATCTGAGATCATGACAATGCCTCGGGAGACGGACATCCATACTGAGTATCCCCGTGGAGAACGAGTACCGGCAATCATGCTTGATCGGATACGGTCGGACATCCTGAGACAGTTGTTCCAATATTGGGACGAGAAGCGGGGCGATCGCCGTGCGCCGTCACGCGACGATATTGATCCAGCCGGGCTGATCGAGGCTCTCCCCTACATGTTTCTGATCGATGTCTTGGCCGAGCCGCGACGCTATCGGGTTCGCCTTATGGGGACTGTACTCGTCGATTGGTACGGCCAGGATATTACCGGGCGTTACCTTGACGAGATCATGGATCAGGAGCTTGGTGCGTTGCACGAGCTTGTCACGACTTGGCGGCCGCGGCGCCTGGTCAGGGAGTCCGGCAGAACGCCCGGCCGGGTCAAACTGTACGAACTTTTGGCGTTACCGCTGTCTACGGATGAAGCGGCTGTCAACATGGTCCTGGGTGGTATCGTGCAGGTGGATCTGAATAAATAGGACCGGTATGCTCTCACCGGGCTTCAAGGGTGTCCACAGGCTCAGCGTTTCATCGACCTCTTGCGAATTTCGGCTAAGGTCCACCATTTCCTTCCAGGGACAGCGAGTATCTACCGTTAGATGCACGGCCAACACCCGACCACAGACGTCCGCTTACGGATGGATGTGAATTCGAAAGCTGAGAATGTTCCCTTCGGATCAACACTTTGCCGTGCAAAGCCGGTCCAAAGGCGGTCCGCCCGCCGCCACATGGCGGGCTCGTCCGGTGCAAGTTGGTGCCGACCGAGGGGTGAGCCGTAAGTCACTGACCTTTGGCATGAACCCGGAGTCGAAGGCTTGGGCCGACCCGCTGCCGTCATCTCCAATCTATCGGGGCCGCAGCGCGAGAAGCTTTATGATGTCCTGAAACAGGAAGCGTTCCTCGATCAGCTCGAGGCCTGCGGCGTCGACGTACTGCTCGGTGTTGCGGTCGAAGGTCGCGCCGTACATCAGGCGCACCCAGGGCGACCACAAACGCATCACGAAGCGCTTCAGCGGATCGCGCGAGTAGGCGTACTCCAGTAGCCGAATGTCCCCGCCCGGCCTGCAGATCCTGCGCAGCTCACGGAGCGCCGGCAGCTGGTCCTCGTCGTCGAGCACGCAGAACAGGAAGGTGGCGACCACATGGTCGAAACGCCCGTCGGAAAAGTCGGTGGCTGTCGCGTCCATAAGGCGCAGCTCGGCCGCGACCCCCAGGCGCGCCTTGCGCTTCCGGGCCTGGGCCAGCATCCGGGGACTGAGGTCGATCCCAACCACCTCGCCCTTCGGCGGATAGAAGGGCATGTTGCGCCCCGTCCCGACACCCGCGTCGAGCACGGCCCCGCCCACGCCCTCGAAGAGAATACGCCGGATCGGCCGATACCGCCGGTACTCGAAGGGGAGGTCCAGCAGGTCGTAGATCCGAGCTATGTGGTCGTAGGTCCGCTTCTCGGCCACGCGCCCGCCGCCCCTGTTCATGCGGTGCGAATTTCGGAGTCTCCGGTCACTATTGCACGGAAGGGCACCGGGGCCTAATGCCCCTCGCGCCACCAGGCGAGAAAGGCGCTGCCCAGGGCGAGCAGCAGGACCAGGGCCGCGGGCAGCAGCGGTACCTGCGAGACGCCGGTCACGACGTAACCGCCCTGGGCCTGCACGCCGATCCAGCCGCGCCCGTGGCGGTCGCGCCCGGGCTTGACCTTGCGCAGGGAGGGCAGGCGGTCGCCGGCCAGGCGCACGACCGCGCCGCGGCTCGCCTCGATCAGCGGCTCCAGCGGCTCGGCCGTCGCGCGCAGATCCTCGAACTCGACCGGATTGAGCGGTCCGACGGCTGCCAGGGCGGTCTTCTGGCCGTCGCTCACCCGGTAGAGCCCGGCCTCGGTCACCGGCATCAGGCCACTCGCGCGGCCGCCGCGGCCGGGCTCCAGCGTGAGGCTCCGCAGCTCGCCGGACGGCAGGGTCACCTCGATCTCCGGCAGGTCCGGGGCGAGCGAGCGCCGGACGACCTCCAGCTGTCCGCCGGCCACGCTGGCGCGCAGGTCCTCCTCCTCGAGGTCCGGTTCCCGCATCAGCCAGTGGGCGACCCGGCGCAGCAGCTCGGCCTGCGGCCCGCCGCCCTCGAAGCCCCGCGACCAGAGCCACATGTGGTCGCTCAAGAACTGAGCCACGCGGCCTTCGCCGACCCGGTCCAGGATCAGCAGCGGCCGCCCTTCGGCGCCGTCCATGACAACCACGCCACGGGTCGGGTGGGCCTCTATCTGGCGGAACCAGCGGCCCCAGCCGGGCGCCTTGGACGCGTCGGTCCCGGCGTCGGGCAGGTCCGCGGTCACCGGGTGGCGCCAACCCAACTCGGTCAGAGCGGGCCGGTAGCCCTGCTCGAGGATGCTGCCGCTCGGCTCGCCCGGCAGCACCCGACCGAGCGGCGTGCGGTACAGCGACAACGGCGTGGCGAAGGTCGGGCCGACCGCTTCCAGCAGCGCGCCACCCTCCTCGACGTAGCGCGCGATGTTCTCCAGGTAGATCGACGGCAGCACGCCGCGCCGCCGGTAGCGGTCGAAGATGATCAGGTCGAACTCCTGCAGCTTGACCTCGAACAGCTCGCGCGTCGGGAACGCGATCAGCGACAGTTCGCGGATCGGTGTGCCGTCGTTCTTTTCCGGCGGGCGCAGGATGGTGAAATGGACCAGGTCGACCGCCGGGTCGGACTTCAGGATGTTGCGCCAGGCCCGCTCGCCGGCGTGCGGTTCGCCCGAGACCAGCAGCACGCGCAGCCGGTCGCGCACGCCGTTGATCTGCACGGCGGTCCGGTTGTTGGCCAGCGACAGCTCCTGCGGCCCGGGCGCGACCTCGATCTCCAGGACGCTGGGCCCGCGGTGCGACAGCTCGAACTCGATCTCGGTTTCGACCCCCGTCGGCAGGTGCAGGACCGTCGGCGGGCCCCCGTCTTGGCGGATCTCGACCCTGGCGATGCCGCCGGGTTCCTCGCCCGGAAGATCGTCGACCCTGAGGGTGAGCGGTTGCTCGCGGCCGACGATCCCAAAGCGCGGGGCTTGGGTCACGGCGATGCGGCGGTCGCCTTCGTCCTCGCGGCCGGTCAGCAGCAGGTGGAGCGGCGCGTCGAAGCCGAGCGCTTCCAAGTCCTCGGGCGCGTCGTGGACCTGCCCGTCACTGATGATCAGGACGCCGGCGACCCGCTGGCGCGGCACCTCGGAAAGCCCCTGGCGCAAGGCGGTGAAAAGCCGCGTGCCTTGCTCGTCCCTGCCCAGACTCGCGCCGCCTACGCGGACCACGCGCACCTCGGTGTCCTCGAGGCGCTCCAGCGCCTGGGTCAGGTGTGCCAGCGCGGTCTCGCTCTGCTCGGGCCTCGGCGCTATGTCCTGGCTCGGGCTCTCGTCGACCACGACCAGGATCACGTCGTCCAGGCCCGCGCGCTGCTCCTGGACCAGCGAGGGATTGGCGAGCGCCGTGATCAGCGCAGCGGCGGCCGCGGCGCGCCACCAGACGCCGGGCGCCCGCCGCCACAGGGCCAGCGCGACGGTTGCCAGCGCCACAACGGCCAGGGCCGTCACCACGGACCAGGGCAGCAACGGCGCCCAGCCGATCGAAAGCTGGCCGCTCACCGCTTGGTCCCTCGGTTGTTCGGCGCGCGCATTATTGGCCCAGGCGCTCCAGTATGAAGGGGACGTGCACTTGGTCGGCCTTGTAGTTGCCGGTCAGCGCGTACATCACCAGGTTGACGCCGAAGCGGTAGGACAGCTCGCGCTGCCGTTCGCCCCCGGGGACCACTGCGAAGATCGGCCGGCCGAGCTCGTTGACCGCCCAGGCGCGGGCCCAGTCGTTGGACCCGACCATGACCGAGGCCACGCCGTCGTTAACCCGCCCCTCGGTCGCGCCGATCCAGAGGGTGCCGCCGGCGAATCGGCCGGGGAAGTCCTGCATCAGATAGAACGACTTGGTCAACACGTGATCCGGCGGCACGGGTGCCAGCGGCGGTATCTCCAGCCCTTCGGTCAGACGCTTGAGGGCCTCGCTGCCTCGGCTCGTGCGGCCGAGCAGCTGGACCCCGCCGTTCGGCTCGCGCAGGTCGAACAGAATCGTGCCGCCCTGCGAGAGATACTGGTTGACCTTATGTCGGGCATACCCGGCGAGTGGTCTTTGCTCCGGGGTCACCGGCCAGTAGAGCAGGGGGAAGAAGGCCAACTCGTCGTCCCTCAGGTCGACGCCGAGCGGCGCGCCGGCCTCGACCGAGGTCCGTCCCAGCAGCACGCGGGTCAGCCCGAACAGGCCGGCCCGACTCGCGTCATCGACCGCCGGAACGCCGGTCCGCACGAAGGCGAGCCGGGTCTGCAGCGTGGCCTCCATCGCGAAGGTGTCGCTCGCCGAACCGGCCGTGCTCTGCGCCCAGCTCCCGTCGATCTGCAGCGCCAGCACCAGTGCCAGAACCGCCGCGGAGACCCGGGCCGTCCGGACCAGCAAGCCGCGCAGCACCAAGGCGATCATCAGGTCGATCAGGCCCAGCAGCAGCGCCATGGCGAGCAGCCAGGGCTTCAGGTCGGCTTCGCCGCGGCCCGTATAAAAGCCGAGCGATACCCCGCTCGGCAAGCTGCCGATGACCTCGAGGGAGGGCGCGGCGTCGATCAGATTGTGGGCACGCCTGCGGCTGTCGCTGCCGTAGTAGCCCGGCGGATGGCGCGGGTTGATCCGGCCCTCCTCCAGGACCGCCTGATCAGCCGCCAGGGCGGTCGGCGGCGGGGCGCCCAGCCGGCCGAACCCGTCCAAGGTCTCCAGCGGTGGCAGCGCCAAGGAGGCCGCGGCCTCGCCCTCGACACCCTGGCTGACCGCCACGACCCGGCGCAGCAAGTCGACGAAGAGGCCCGAGAGCGCCAGGTTCGCCCAGTCGGTGTTGGCCGTCGTGTGAAGTAGCACGATCCACCCTTCGGCTCGCGGCTCGGCCGTGATCAGCGGCGTTCCGTCGGCAAGCCGCGCCCAGGTCCTCTCGCCCAGCTCGATCGACGGTTCGGCCAGGACCTGGCGGTTTATCAGCACATCTTCCGGCACGGCCAGGCCGCCGAAGGGACCTTCCGGGTCGAAGGGCGCCAAGCGCGCCGGATTGTCCCAGGTCATGACGCCGCCCAGGGTTCGCCCCCCGCCGCGCAGCCGTACGGGCAACAGGCGGTCGCTGCCGTCGTCGGCCAGGCGCGGCCCGGCAAAGCGCAGCAGCAGCCCGCCGCTTTCGACCCAAGCGGCGAGCCGCTCGACCTCCACTTCCGGCAGGCTGCCCAGATCCGGGAGCACCAGAACCGCCAGCTCGCGGCGCAGCAGCTCGCCGATTTCGCCGCGGCGCAGTTCGGTGAAGGGTTCGAGGGCGCGTTGCAGGTAGTAGAGCTCGCTGAGCAGCGGCTGCGCCTCTTCGAGGGGCCCGGTGGCGACCAGGCCGACAGGCCGCCGCCGCCAGCGCTCGTCGAGCAACAGGACGGCACCGGCCTGCGTCTCGCCTTCGACCGACAGCCGGGCGATGCGGTTGCGCAGTTCGGCCGGCAGGTCGAGCGTGGCCTCCGCCACGGACTGCCCGCCCTCGAAAACGAGCGGTGTGCGGGCCACCAGGCTGCCGTCCTCGGCGACGGCCAGAACGGCGGCGCTCTCTTCTCCGGCCTCCCCGGCGCGCCGCAGGCGCAGACCGAGCGTCATGCCGTCGGTCTCGGGTGGCAGCAGCAGGCGCGGCAGGCTGCCGTGGCCGTCGCGCAGGACGTGGAGCTCGCCCAGTCCCTGCAGCCGTAAGGCCAGATCCTGCACCGCGCCGTCGGCCAGCCCGTCCGACAACCAGATCACGTTGGCCGCTCCGGGCAGGTCGAGCCCTTCGAGGGCCGCCAGCGCTGCCGCACGGTCGACCGGCCAGGGCTTCGGCGTCACGCCCTGCAGCCGGCGGCGAGCCTCGCCGGCGGTCAACAGGCCGGAAACCGCGGCCGGTTCGTCCAACTCACCGGGCGCCGTGGTCAACAGGACCACCGGCCGGGTTTCGCGCTCGGCCTGGGCGAGCAGGCCGTCGATCGCCGCTTCGCGCGCCGGCCAGTGGCGCGCGGCGGCCCAGCCGTCGTCTATCACCAGCATCAGCGGGCCGCTCCCGCTCAGCCGGGCCGCGGGGTTCAAGAGCGGCTGGGCCAGTCCCAGGACGATCAGCAGGGCCACGATCAGCCGCAGCAGAAGCAGCCACCATGGGGTTCGCGCCGGTGTCTCCTCCGGCGGCAGAAGGCCGAACAGCAGGCGGATGGCCGGGAAGCGCAGGGTCCGCGGGGCCGGCGGCGTGACCCGGAGCAGCCACCAGAGCAGCGGCAGGGCGAGCAGCGCCGCGAGGATCCACGGCTGGGCAAACGCGAGCGGCCCAAAATGCAACATTGCCGTCAGCTTTCCAGGGTCTGCGACAGCGCCGTGTAGAGCGCGAGCAGCGCGGTCTGCGGCGGCCTGTCGGTGTGGTGGCAAGCATAGGTCCAGGCGGCTGCCCGGGCAATCGCAGCCAGGCCCTCGCGTTGCGCCTGAAGCCTCTCGAGATAGGTATGGCGTACGGATTCGACGCGCGACAGCAGCCAGGGCTCCTCGCCCTCCAGGCCCTCGAAGCGCACCCGGCCGGCATAGGGCAGCTTCTCCTCGGCCGGGTCCAGAATCTGCAGCAGATGCCCCTTGATGCCGCGTTCGGCATAGCCGCGCACGACCGAATGGACCTCCTCGAGCGGTGCCAGCAGGTCGCCCAGGAAGACCACTTGGGCGTTGCGGGGCAGCGGCTGGACCGGCGGCAGATCGCTGTCCCGTCCGGTGGCCAGGGCCCCGCCTTCATCGGCGATGGCCAGCGCCAGGCGGGACAAGGCGCCGCGGCCGGTCGCGGGCCGGATGCCGGAGCCGAGCAGGGAAACGTGCTCGCCGCCGCGAACCAGCAGCACAGAGAGCGCCAGCGCCAGGAGATCGCTCCGGGCGCGCTTCTCGGGCAGATCCTGGGCCGAGCGCCAGGTCATGGACGGCGAATGATCGCGCCAGATCCAGACCGACTGTGCCGCCTCCCACTCGAGCTCGCGGATGAACACGTGATCGGACTTGCCCGACTGGCGCCAGTCGATCAGCTGTGGCGTGTCGCCGGCCGCGTAGTGGCGAAACTGCCAGAAGGTTTCGCCCTGTCCGACCCGGCGCCGGCCGTGAACGCCCTGTACCACCGTGGCTGCAACCCGCTCGGCCGCAACCAGCAGCGGGGGCAGGGTGGCGGCGAGCTGTTCGGCCCGTTTTCGGAGGGGGAGGGCGCCGGCTGACATGTCACCGTCGGGCCGCGGGCTGTTCGTCATGCATAGGGCGCGGCCAGCCGGTTGATCACGTCGTCGATCGTGACGCCGTCGGCCCGCGCGGCGAAGTTGAGCGCCATGCGGTGCCGCAGAATCGGACCGACCAGGGCCGTGACGTCGTCGATCGACGGGGCGAAACGGCCCCCCAGCACCGCCCGCGCCCTGATCGCCAGCATGAGGGCCTGGCTGGCGCGGGGTCCGGGACCCCAGGCGACCTGGTTCTCCACCTCCGTGATCTCGGTCGTGTCGGGCCGCCCGCTGCGCACCAGGCCGAGGATTGCCTCGACCACGCTTTCGCCGACCGGAATGCGCCGAACCAGGCGCTGGGCGGTCATGAGCTCCTCGGCGGTCATGACCTGTGCCGCCTGAACGTCGTCGGCGCCCGTGGTCGCGATCAGCATGTGCCGCTCGGCCTCGAGGTCCGGGTAGCCCACGTCGACCTCCATGAGGAAGCGGTCGAGCTGGGCCTCGGGCAGGGGATAGGTGCCTTCCTGCTCCAGCGGGTTCTGGGTCGCGAGGACGTGGAACGGCCGCGGCACCTCGTGGCTATGTCCGGCCACGGTGACGCGCAGCTCCTGCATGGCCTGCAGCAGGGCGGACTGGGTGCGCGGGCTGGCCCGGTTGATCTCGTCGGCCATCAGCACCTGGCAGAACACCGGGCCGGGGATAAAGCGGAAGCCGCGGCGGCCGTCCTCGTGCTCTTCGAGCACCTCCGAGCCCAGGATATCGGCCGGCATGAGGTCCGGGGTGCACTGCACCCGCTTATCCTTGAGGCCGAGGACCGTGCCCAGGGTCTCGACCAGCCGGGTCTTGGCCAGGCCGGGCACGCCGATGAGCAGCGCGTGCCCTCCGGCCAGCAGGGTGATAAGGGTTTGATCGACCACCTGTTGCTGGCCGAAAATGACCTTGCCTATACTGGCGCGGACGTTTTGCAGCTTGTCGCCGAGGGCCTCGATCTCCGAGGCGAGCTTGGCGGTGGACTCCTCGTCCACGGGTGCGGCGGGGGTGACAGTCACGTATGCGATCTCCCGGCTCCAGGAAACAGAACAGCAGGCCATGGCGAGAGACCAATCGAAGCCCACCGGCGATGACAAGAAGATAGGTGTTTCCGCCCCGTCTTACCAGCAATCCGGGCCGGAGGGGTTGCCGGCTTGCGGCGATTTCGACATCCGCATCGCGCGCGACGGCACCTGGCACTACCGGGGCAGCCCGATCGGCCGAAAGTCCCTGGTCAAGCTCTTCTCCACGGTGATCCGGCGGGACGAGCAGGGCGACTACTGGCTGGTCACGCCGGTCGAGCGCGGCCGCATCCTGGTCGAGGACGCGCCGTTCACGGCCGTCGAATGCGAGGCCGCCGGCGCGGGCCGCGACCAGGTCTTGAGGTTCCGGACCAATGTGGACGACTGGATCGAGGCCGGCGCGGATCGCCCGATCCGAGTGGCCGAGGACCCTGTTACCGGCGAGCCCAGCCCCTATATCCTGGTCAGAGACAATTTGGAGGCCTTGATCGTCCGCCCGGTGTTCTACCAGCTGGTCGAACGGGCCGTCGAACACCGGCAGGACGGAACGGATTACCTGGGGCTATGGAGCAAGGGTCGGTTTTTTCCACTGGGCAGGTCGCCGTGAACGCCGAGGAGCTGGCCCGCCGCCTCGCCGCCCGCGGCCGCCCTGGACGCCGCCGGTCGCCGGACAGCCGGGCCGAGCTCGACCGCCCGCGCGGCGACCACGACCTGAACCCGGACTTCTTCGATCCGGCGCAGTCGCTGACGCCGGCGGCGGTCCTGGTGCCGATCGTGACGCGCGTGCCGGAAATGACGGTACTGCTGACCCGGCGCACCGACCATCTCTACGACCACGCCGGGCAGGTGAGTTTCCCCGGCGGCCGGGTCGACCCGGGCGACCGGAACGCCGAGGCGGCGGCCCTGCGCGAGACCGAGGAGGAGATCGGCCTGCCGCGCCGGTACATTCGGCTGGTCGGACAGCTCGACACCTATGTCACGCGCACCGGTTTCGAGGTCACGCCCATGGTCGGCCTGGTCGCGCCGCCGTTTCCGATCGTGCCGGACAGCTTCGAGGTGGCCGAGGTCTTCGAGGTGCCGCTCGACCTGTTCCTCGACCCGGCACAGCGCCAGACCCACAGCCGCCGTTTCGAGGGCAAGGATCGGTACTTCTACGTGTTTCGCCACGGCGACTATCAGATCTGGGGCGCGACCGCCGGCATGCTGGTCAATCTGGCGCAGGTGCTGACCGAGCCATGCTGAGGAAACTGCTCACGATCGTCCTGCCGCTGGTGCTGCCGCTGCTGGTCTATGCCATCTACCTCGCGCTCGCCCGGCGCAAGGCGCGTCTGGCCGGCGAGGGCCGCCTACCGCGCTGGCAAGAGGCGCCCTGGGCCGCGATCTCCATCGCCAGCATCCTGCTGATGATCGCTTCGCTGGCGGTCTGGCGCATGAACCTCGGGGTGGATCCGGGCGTGAAGCTCGTGCCGCCGAGCGTCGTCGACGGCGAGGTGGTGCCGAGCCACCCGGTGCCGGAATGACGCGCCCGACGCCGCGCCTCGGGCCGCGGGCGTCATGACCCCGGCCGGCAAGCTGGCGCCGCAGGAGTGGATGACCGCGCCGGCGACGCGGGCCGTGCTCGAGGCCCTGGGCGCCGACGGGGCGGAGGTGCGCTTCGTCGGCGGTTGCGTGCGCGACGCCCTGGCGGACCGGCCCGTCAACGACGTGGACCTGGCCACGGCCGATCCGCCGGAGACGGTCATCGCGCTGCTGCGCCGTGCCGGCCTGAAGGCGGTGCCGACCGGGCTCGACCACGGCACGATCACCGCCGTCTCGCACCATCGGCCCTTCGAGGTCACCACCCTGCGCCGCGACGTCGAGACCCACGGCCGCCACGCGACGGTCGCGTTCACCGACGACTGGAAGGCCGACGCGGCTCGCCGCGACTTTACCTTCAACGCGTTGTCGTGCCGCCCCGACGGCACGCTCTTCGACCCCTTCGGCGGGCAGAGCGACCTGGAGGCAGGGCGTGTGCGCTTCGTCGGCGATGCCCGCGCGCGTATCGAGGAGGACTATCTGCGCCTGCTGCGCTTCTTCCGGTTCCAGGCCCACTACGGGCGCGGCGACCCGAACCCGGAGGGCTTGGCCGCGGCGACGGATCTAGCCCCGGAGCTGGCGTTCCTTTCCGGCGAGCGAATCCGCAACGAGCTGTTCAGGCTGCTGGAGGCTGAGGCGCCGGTGCCGGTGCTCGAGGTGATGCGACGCCAACACATCCTGGACGCGGTGCTGCCGCAGCTGCGCGACAGCGCCGTGCTCGCGGCGTTGCTCGCGCTTCGCGTCGAGCCGTCGGGGCCGGAGGTTCTGCTGCGCCTCGGCGCGCTGGTCGAGGGCGGCCCGGCCGCTGCGACGGCACTTGCCGAGCGGCTGCACCTCTCGCGGGCCGAGCGGGAGCGGCTCGCCGGCCTGCTCGATCTGCCACAGGATCTCGAAATTGACTGCGAGGGGCGGGCGCTGCGCCGGGCCTTCTACCGCCTGGGGGCCGAGCGTGCCGCCGACCTGCTGCGCCTCGACTGGGCCCGCCGTCGGGCGGCCGGATCTGCCGTCGACGACCCCGTGGCCCGGCGGGCCCTGGCCGCGGCCGCGGCCTGGCGCCCGGTGCCGTTTCCCCTCAAGGGGCGCGACGCGCTCAAACTCGGCATGGCGCCCAGCGAATCCGTCGGCCGTCTGCTCGCCGAGGTCGAGGCTTGGTGGATCGCCCAGGACTTCCGGCCATCGCGCGCGGAGTGCCTGGAACGCCTGAAGGAACTGGCCGCGGCGGGGCGTTGACCCCTTGGCCAGCAATCCTCATTCCACCGTGAAGGCGGTCTCCGAGAGCACGTCGCCGTCGGGCGAGACGATCTGAACGCGCCATGCGCCGAGCGACAGCTCGGCGCTGCTCCAGGTCCGCCAGCGGACCGAGGTCCCGATCTCCATGTCGACCGTCGCATAGAGGGCGTCGTCATAGAGCCAAACGAAGGACACGTGTGTCGGTGCGCCCGGATTGTCGATCTTGGCGTAGGCGAAGGCGCGGCCGTCCTGGGGCGAGAAGGTCGTGGTCATGCCGATCGGTTCCCGGTCGACGACATCTCTCGCCATGACGAAGTCCCGCGCGGCGATGTCCGTTTCCTGCGGCTTCGCCACCGAATCGGGCGTACTCGCCTCGACCATCGCGATCGTGACATCGCGGGGCAGCAGCGATATGGGGGCCGTCCCAGTCGTCGTTCCGTTCGCCTGCGCGGCAATCGGATTCGCCTTCGTGGCGACCGGTTTCGCCTGCGCCGCGGTCGGCCTCGCCGCCGCGATCTGTTGCAGGACCATGCAGTCCTGCTGGCTGCTCTTGAGCCGCGCGCACATCTGAAAGACCTCGGCCTTGTCCGGCACGGACTCCGTGCGCACCCGGAAATAAGGCACGCCATTGACATCGGCCTTGTAGACTTTCAGCCGAGCGTCCCCCAAGAGCTCGGGGAAGCGGTCCCTCAGCCGCGTCACTTCCCGATCGGCCTCCTCTTCCGAGCGAAGGGCGGCCAGTTGGATGACGAAATCACCCTTGGCGGCGGCAAAGGCAACCGGCGCGCGCGCCACTTCCACCAACAAGGGGCCCGTGGTGCTCCTGCTGTCGCCATTGGCCTCCCAGGCGGTCGCAGCGACCAGGAGTTCGAATCGGCCAATGGACCCGGCCGGAGGTGTCAGCGTGAGACCCGCCAGCTCGTCCGGGCGGAGGTCCCAGCCGTCGTCGCCCTTGTCCTGGCCGGCCGAGAGGCGCGCGCCGTCGGGGAGAGCGGAAATCGTTACGGAGAGGGTCTCGGATCCGTCGGCATCGGCCAGTGCCGCGCGGATATCGAGCGGGATCGCCTGGTCTTGGCCGCCCTTGGCTCCGGTCATGTTCAGGCGGGGTGCATCGGCCTTGGCGGCCACCTCGACAACCAGAAAATCCCTCGTGCTGGTGCTTTCGCCGTCGATCCTCCGGGCCGTGGCGTCGATCACGAGCCGCAAGGGGCCGGCGAAGTCCGGCGGCGGCTTCAGTGCGAGCCCCACCAGCTCGTCCGGTTTCAGGCTCCAGCGGCCGTCGCCGTTGTCGCGCCCGGCCGAGGGCCGGGCGCCGTCGGGCAGGCCGGAAATAGCGATCGTCAGGTTCGCGCTGTCGCCGCCGCCGGCCAGTGCCGCGCGGATGTCGAGCGGTATGGCTTGGTCTTCGGTGCCGCTGGCGTGCGCCGCGTAGAGCGTTGGCACGCCGACGGCCGGGGGCCGGGCATCTGGTGCTTCGACCGGATCTGCCGGATCCGCCGTCATCTCGGCCAGAGGATAAACCTCGGGCGCGGGCGCAGCTGCCGTGGTGGTGTCTTTGTCAGAGACCTCCGGCTCTTTGTCTGCTGCATCGGACGGCGGCGTCTCGCTCAAGAGAGTCTCGTTCGAGGACCAGGGCCAGGTTCCATGGATCGCTATGCCCAGGCCGCCCAAGACGAAGCCGGCCAGTAACAGCGCTGCAATCGGCGCGAGCAAGTCGCCCCGGCGCACAGGTCTGATGTCGGCCACGGTTACGAAAAGGTCGCGGGGGAACGGGGCAAGGGCAGGTTCGGTCTCCGCCTCGTCGTACAACGGAGGCCCGTCCGGAATCTCCAGGGCGCTTTCGCCGGCCGTACCCAACGCCCCCTCGGGCCGTTCCGGGCTCCGATCGTCCGGCGTCGGCGCCTGGGGTGCCTCGGCCGTCGCACCGGGTCCCTCCTGCGCCACCTCGTCGGAGTCTTCGGTAGCGGCGGCAGGGTTGCCTGATGGCGGGCCGGCGGCTGCCGATATCGGAATCGCAGTTTGATCCCCGGACTCATGCTCCGCGGGGTGGTTTTCGGAAGGCGCCTCGTCGCGCGTCGCGGGTTCGCTGCGCGCCGAGAGTTCTCGAACGGCCGCCTCGACCGTGTCGGCGGAAACGGCGCTGCTGGCCTCGCGGCCGGCCAGATGCAAGGCCGCCGCGCAGATTTGGTTGACCCGGCGCGGGACGCCCTGGGCGCAGATTGCGATCCGCTCGATGGCCTCGGAGGAGAAGACGTCGGAATCCCAGTCGTCGACGGCCTGCAGGCGGTATTGGATATAGGTCTCCACCTCTATGCGGTCGAGGGGTTCCAATCTACAGTAGGCGATCGCGGATTCCTGCAGGAAGGACAGTTTTGAGCCGCACAGGCGAGACACGAGATCCGGCCGGCCGGCAAGAACCACTTGGACCAGCTTTCGCCCGCCAAATTCGAGCTCGGTGAGCCAGGAGAGATCTTCCAGCGTAGCATCGCTCAAGGTCTGGGCGGCGTCGACTAGGATGACCGCTGTCGTTCTGGCCTCCAGCCGTTCGAGCAAGTGCGCGGCCAAGGCCCGTACGCGCCCCATACGGTCGTTCGCAGTTTCGGGTACTTGCAGTTCGTCGCAACAGAACTTGAGGAGTTCGTCGAAGGAGGCCGTAACGCAGCGAGGCGATACGACGGGATGGCCGGCTGCCGCGAGCGCCTGTTCGAGCCTCAGTAGCAGCGTCGTCTTGCCGGTTCCCGGCTCGCCCACCAGCAGCACCACACCCTTCTGTCCGCCAAGGTCCGAGAGAACCCTGTCGCAAGCCGTTCGGGCGGCGGAATTCGGATAGAAGAACCGCGTATCAGGCGTGTCGTCGAAAGGATGCCGACAATCGTTGAAGCCTTCGGTTGACGTGTCGCGATCCAAGTCAAACCCCCCCGGTTGCAACGCAGCTCGCCCTCCGAACGATGCAAAAAAACACGGGTGCCGCGTTGCATCCGGCAACAAATACAATATCGGGCGTGCTTGTTCAGCAAGGTGGTCTGGATCAAATTTGTGACCGTGGGAGCGTTCGCGGCGCGAATCACAGCGCCGAGGTGCCGTTCGAGCGAACGAAGGCCAAGCTTCGAACGTTGCATCGACGGCATTTGGGTTTGGCCGCGCGCAGCCGGGCTGCCGCGATCTTCAGGAGCCTTCCGCTCCTCCGCCAAAGCGGCCGCCAGCCAGCCGTGCGGGCATTCCGATCCGTCGAGGGACGCGGCCGCTCAAGGCCAGGCGGCCTCGGGGGGCATGGACATGAGGATCGCCTCGACGTTGCCGCCGGTCATCAGGCCGAACTTTGTGCCGCGGTCGTAGAGCAGATTGAATTCCGCGTAGCGGCCGCGCCGCATCAGCTGGTGGCGGCGCTGCTCCTCGGTCCAGGGTTCGGCCATTTGCCGGCGGACCAATTCGGGATAGATCTTCAGGAAGGCCAGGCCGACGTCGCGGGTGAAGGCGAGGTCCGCCTCCCAGTCGCCGCTGTCGACGTAGTCGTAGAAGATGCCGCCGACGCCGCGCGCCTCGCCCCGGTGCTTGATGAAGAAGTACTCGTCGCACCAGGCCTTGAAGCGCGGATAGTAGTCCGGGTCGTGCTTGTCGCAGGCGGCCCGGAAGGCGGCGTGGAAGGCCTCGGTGTCCGCGGCCACCGGGAACATGGGATTGAGGTCCGAGCCGCCGCCGAACCAAGCTTTGGACGTGACCACGTGGCGCGTGTTCATGTGCACTGCCGGGACCAGGGGCGAGCGCAGGTGGGCGACCAGGGAGATGCCGCCGGCCCAGAAACGCGGATCGTCCTCGGCACCGGGAATCTGCTTGGCGAAGTCCGGCGCGAACTCGCCCCAGACCGTCGAGACGTTGACCCCGACCTTCTCGAAGACCCGGCCGCGCAGGACCGACATGACCCCGCCGCCGCCCTCTCCCTCCTGGGCCTCGCGCTTCCAGGCCTTGCGTTCGAAGCGACCGGGCGCCACGTGGGCGAAGCGCTCGGCGTTCTTCCCCGAGAGCTCGTCCTCGAGCGCCTCGAAGGCGGCGCAGATCTTGTCGCGGAGCTCGGCAAACCAGGCCGATGCCCGGTCTTTCTGTGCTTGGCTCGGCAGGGTCATCTCGGCGGGATCCTCACTGTGGTGCGGGGAATCGTTTCGTTTGGCGCAGGGCCTCGCCCAGGACCATGGCCGCGGCGAGCGCCACATTGAGCGAGCGCAGTCCCGCGCGCAAGGGGATCCGGACGCGCGCGGCGGCCGCTTCGTGCAGCGCCGCGGGTGCGCCCGCCGACTCGCGTCCGACCAGCAGGCTGTCCGTGGCCCGGTAGGCGAAATCCGTATAATGCAGCTCGCCGGCGGTGGTCAGCAGGACGAGCCGGCCGTCGAGCGCCGCCCGGTAGGCGTCCCACGAGCTGTGCCGCGTCATCTCGACCTGGTCCAAATAGTCCATGCCGGCGCGCCGCAGGCGCCGGTCGTCGATCAGAAAGCCGCAGGGCTCGATGATGTCGACCGGAACGCCGAGGCAGGCGCCCAGCCGCAACAGGGCGCCGGTGTTCTGCGGGATGTCCGGCTCGAAGAGGGCGAGGCGCATGTCGAATGATTTTCCCGGTCGAGGGCCTTCCGGCCTTTGCGTTTCCGGCCAATTTCCTCTAAATGTGTCGCCGGAGGCAAGCGGGGGCGTGCTGCGAGATCGTGCTTGCCCTGCGGGCAGGGCGCATCAGTTTGCGCGCCGCGAGGAAACGCGTGGAAACCATCCTGTGATGCCAGCAGGATTTTGACCTCGGCGTGGACTGGGGCGAGGACTGGAAGGGAAGTATAATTATGACGGATACGGCACATTCCGCCCGCCCGGAAGACGGCGAGACGCGGCGGGACTTCCTTTATCTCGCGGCCGGCGCGGTCGGCGCGGTCGGCACCGGCATCGCCGTCTGGCCGCTCATCGACTCGATGAATCCCTCGGCCGAGGTGCTGGCGCTGGCGTCGACGGAGGTCGACCTCTCGCCGATCGAGGAGGGCCAGCGGGTCACGGTCACCTGGCGGGGCAGTCCCGTGTTCATCGAGCACCGCACCGAGCAGCAGATCGCGGCGGCGCGCGACGTCGTCCTCGAAGAGCTGCCCGACCCGCAGACCGACGAGGCCAGGGTGCAGCGGCCGGAGTGGCTCGTGATGGTGGGCGTCTGCACCCATCTGGGCTGCATACCGCTCGGCCAAAATCCCGGCCAGAGCCGCGGCGAATTCGGCGGCTGGTTCTGCCCCTGCCACGGCTCGGTATTTGACACCTCGGGGCGCATCCGCAGGGGACCGGCGCCGCGGAACTTGGACGTGCCGGCGTACAAGTTCCTAGATGACGGCAGAATACGGATCGGCTGAGGGGGCGGCTCATGAGCGACAAGGGCATGATGAACAACCCGGTAATCCGGTGGATCGAATACCGGATGCCGATCTTCTCCTTCCTCAACCATTCGGTGGGAACCGAGTATCCCTCGCCCAAGAACCTCAGCTACTGGTGGAATTTCGGCTCGCTCGCCGGGATCGTGCTGGTGATCATGATCGTCACCGGCATCTTGCTGGCGATGCAGTACACGCCGCACGCCGACCACGCCTTCGATTCGGTCGAGCGCATCATGCGCGACGTGAACAGCGGCTGGCTGCTGCGTTACCTCCACACGAACGGGGGCTCGTTCTTCTTCATCTTGGTCTACATCCACGTGTTCCGCGGCATGTACTACGGCTCCTACAAGGAGCCGCGCGAGCTGCTGTGGATCCTGGGCGTGATCATCCTGCTGATCATGATGGCCACGGCCTTCATGGGCTACGTGCTGCCCTGGGGCCAGATGAGCTTCTGGGCCGCCAAGGTGATCACCAACCTGTTCTCGGCGGTCCCCTGGATCGGGGACTGGATCGTCACCTGGCTGTGGGGCGGCTTCACCGTGGGCAACCCGACGCTCAACCGCTTCTACTCGCTGCACTACCTGCTGCCCTTCGTGCTCGTCGCCCTGGTCGTGCTGCATATCTGGGCGCTGCACCAATTCGGATCGAACAACCCGCTGGGCATCGAGGCCAAGGGGCCGCAGGACAAGATCCCCTTCCATCCCTACTACACGGTCAAGGACCTCTACGGCATGGGCGTGTTCCTGCTGGTGTTCTTCGCGGTGGTGTTCTTCGCGCCCAACCTGCTGGGCGAGCCGGACAACTACATCGAGGCCAACCCGCTGGCCACGCCGGCCCATATCGTGCCCGAATGGTACTTCATGCCCTACTACGCGATCCTCCGCTCGATCCCGCAAAAACTGCTCGGCGTGATTGCCATGTTCGGCTCGCTCCTGATCCTGCTGGTGCTGCCGTGGATCGACCGCTCGCCGGTCAAGAGCGCCAGGTTTCGGCCAGTCTACAAGTGGCTGTTCTGGGTCTTCGTCGTGGTCTGCTTCGTGCTCGGCTATATTGGCGCAAAGCCGCCCGAGGGCGTGTACGTGGTTGTCGGGCGCATCGCGACCGCGGCTTATTTCCTGTTCTTCGTGGTCGTGTATTTCCTGAGCTATATCGAGCGGCCGAAACCGTTGCCCGCCTCGATCAGCGAACCGGTGCTCAAGGGCGGCGGCAGCCCAGCCGGCGCCCAGGCCAAGCCGATGGAGAAGGCCTGATGAAAAAGCTTCTGATCGGCGTGCTGGCCGCGGGCCTCGGGCTGACCCTGACCACGGCTGAGGCGGCCCAAACGCCTGCGCCTCCCGAGCAGGAGTGGTCCTTCGACGGCATCGTCGGCACCTTCGACCGGGCGGCCCTGCAGCGCGGCCTGCAGGTCTACCGGGAGGTCTGCTCGGGCTGTCATTCCTTGAAATACATCGCCTTCCGCAACCTCTCCGACCTCGGCTACACGCAGGCGGAGATCAACCTCCTGGCCCTCGAAGCCGTGGTGGTCGACGGGCCGGACGACGAGGGCGAGATGTTCGAGCGCGACGGCCGTCCCTCGGATTATTTCCCTTCGCCTTTCCCCAACGATAGGGCCGCGGCGGCGGCCAACAATGGCGCACTACCGCCCGACCTCTCGCTGATGGCCAAGGCGCGCAAGGGCGGGCCCGATTATACCTATGCGATCCTGACCGGCTTTGAGGAGCTGCCGGAAAACTGGAAGGAGCTGGATGAATACAGCTTTCTGCCCAGGGATTTTAAACTCCAGGAGGGCCTGACCTTCAACAGATACTTCCCCGGTCACCAGATCGCCATGGCTGATCAGATCGCCATGGCTGCGCCTCTGGCCGGGGGCGTCGTCGAGTACGCCGACGGGACCGAGGCCACGATCGAGCAGATGTCCCACGACGTCACCACCTTTCTGATGTGGACGGCCGAACCGAAGCTGGAGGTGCGCAAGGCCTGGGGCGTCAAGGTGATGATCTTCGTCTTCGTCCTGACCGTCCTGCTCGGGTTCGTGAAGAAAAAGGTCTGGGCGGACGTGCACTGAGCGCCGCCGCCGAAGGTCGCCGAAAGGGCGGCGCTCATCCTGCGCCGCCTTGGATTTCCGCTCCGCTTCCAGTAAACCGGACCGGCAAACGAGCGTCAGGGAGCGACCATGAGCGAAGCCGGCACACCCCCCGTCATCGGCGTCATCGGCGGCAGCGGGGTCTATGACATCGAAGGCCTGGGCAAGACCGAGTGGCGTCGGGTCGAGACGCCCTTCGGCACGCCCTCCGACGAGCTGCTGTTCGGCGAGCTGGACGGCCAGCAGGTCGTGTTCCTGCCGCGCCACGGCCGCGGTCACCGAATTCCGCCGAGCGAGCTCGATTTCCGGGCCAATATCGACGCGCTCAAGCGCGCCGGCGTCACCGACATCGTTTCGGTCAGCGCGGTCGGGTCGCTGAAGGAAGAGCTGGCGCCCGGCACCTTCGTGCTGGTCGACCAGTTCGTCGACCGCACCTTCGCCCGGGCCAAGAGCTTCTTCGGCACCGGCCTGGTCGCCCACGTCTCCATGGCCGAGCCGGTCTGCGGCCGCCTGGGCGGCCATCTCGAGGCAGCGGCCGAAGAGCTCGGCATTCCTCACACCGCAGGCGGCACCTATCTGGTCATGGAGGGACCGCAGTTCTCGTCCAGGGCCGAATCCGAGCTCTACCGTTCCTGGGGCTGCGACGTCATCGGCATGACGAACATGCCCGAGGCCAAGCTGGCGCGCGAGGCCGAGATCTGCTACGCGACCGTGGCCATGGTCACCGACTACGACTGCTGGCACGACGACCACGACAACGTCAGCGTCGAGGGCTTGATCAAGGTGCTGCTGGAAAACGCCGACAAGGCGCGCGCCCTGGTCAAGCAGGTCGTGCCGCGCCTGGCCGGCCGCGCCGCGGCCTGTGACAAGGGCTGCCATCATGCTCTCGACAACGCCGTGATCACCGCACCCGACGCCCGCGATCCAGCCGTCGCCGCCAGGCTCGACGCGGTCGCCGGACGGGTGCTCGGCGGCTGATCCATGAAGGTCGACGGCAAGCCTAGACGCACGATTTGGCTGGCCGCGGATGGCTGGGCGATCGAGATCATCGACCAGACCCGTCTGCCCCACGACTTCGTCACCTGTCGCCTGGAAACCCTGGAGGACGCGGCCCATGCGATCCGCGCCATGTTGGTGCGCGGCGCGCCGCTGATCGGGGCGACAGCCGCCTACGGCCTGGCGCTGGCCCTGCGCGCCGACCCTTCGGACGATAACCTCGGCCGCGCTGCCGAGACGCTGCTCGCCACCCGCCCGACCGCGGTCAACCTGCGCTGGGCGGTGGAGGAAATGCGTGCCTGCGTGACTTCCCTGCCGCCTGGGGAGCGGGCCGCCGCCGCCTATGCGCGCGCCGGCGGAATCTGCGAAGAGGACGTGGCGATCTGCCGCGCCATCGGCGAGCAGGGCCTCGGGCTGATCCGCGAAGCCTGGGCGGCCAAGGGCCGGGAGGGGGCGGTCAACCTGCTGACCCACTGCAACGCCGGCTGGCTGGCCACGGTCGACTGGGGCACGGCGCTCGCGCCGATCTACATGGCGCACGACGCCGGCGTCCCGGTCCACGTCTGGGTCGACGAGACGCGGCCGCGCAACCAGGGGGCCGGGCTTACCGCCTGGGAGCTGGGCCAGCACGGCGTGCCGCACACCGTGATCGCCGACAACGTCGGCGGCCACCTGATGCAGCACGGCCTGGTCGACCTCTGCATCACCGGGACCGACCGAACCACCGCGACCGGCGACGTCTGCAACAAGATCGGCACCTATCTGAAGGCCCTGGCGGCGCGCGACAACGGCGTGCCGTTCTATGTGGCGCTGCCCGGCCCGACGATCGATTGGACGGTGAGCGACGGGATCGGCGAGATCCCGATCGAACAGCGCGACGGGCGCGAGCTATCCGAGGTGAGTGGGCGGACGCCGGAGGGTGCCATCGCCACGGTGCGCATCACGCCCGAGGCCAGCCCGGTGGCGAATTACGCCTTCGACGTGACGCCGGCGCGCCTAGTCGGCGGCCTGATCACCGAGCGGGGCATCTGCGCCGCAACGCGCGAAGGGCTGCTCTCGCTCTACCCGGAGCGGGGTGCGGCAGACAGCTGAGCGGTGTGCCGCCTCGGGCGGCCCTGGGGCGGCCGCACACTCAGAACGTATGGACCAACGGCCGGCTGGTCTGGAAATCCGCCTCCGGCAGGACAGGGGTGACCCAGACCTTTGCATAGACCTGGTCAGACGGCTGCAGCCGGCCGTTCTCGTCCAGGATGTCATCGCAGACGGTGGCGATTCGCTCCCGGTGGACGATCCCACTGTCTTTGCCGGCGAAGGTCTGCGACGCGAGCTCGTAGAGGAAATCCTCGGGATCGAGCGAATAGGCGCCGCAGAGCTGGATCTTCTCCTTGAACCGCAGGCCCGTGAAATGGCGCTCGAGCGGTGTCAATTCGGCTTGGTATGTCACCCGAATGTCGGCACCGCCGTTCCTTCGACTTTGGTCGATCAGCTCCAGCTTCAAATCTCGGATCTTCGCCATGGCCGCGCTCATCCTCCCTCTGTGACCGTTTGACCGCTATGGCGTCCAGGGGTGGCCCCTCGGATTGATCCCCGGACGTACACCGCCGCGCGCCCGCCCTCTCGAGGCGGCGAATGCGCGAACGCCTTGCGAGGGTCTCAGAAATCCCGGCGGAAGAATGTGCGTAATCGCACACTCCGACCGGATAACCGGACAGGGCGAAGGAGGTGCCGGTCCAAGCCCGGCGCCGGTTCTAACCGGCCTCGGGCATGGGCCTGACGATCTTGGGGCCCAGGACGCGCAGCACGGCGTTCGCGTCGTAGGCGGTGCCGAGGCCGGCCGGTGCGGTCTGGTTGAACACGCGGATCGTGGCATATCCGGTGTAGCTGTTGGTCGGGCTCAGAGTGCTGGTGCCGTAGCCCACGCCGAAGCCGGAATAATAGCCGCGGCCGTATCCGTGGGAGATGTAACCGCCGGCGGGGTAACCGACACCGTGATAGGTCACGTCCTTCTCGATGTCTTCCTTCACCACCACGAAACCCTCCGCGCCGGCCGCAAGCGTAATCTCGGCCGCGCGGTAGTGCAGGTAGTCCTCGACCGTGCCCCGCGCGGTGATGGAATTCCCGGCGAAGCTGACGCGCCAGGTTTCTGCGTCGATCTGTTCGTCTCTGTAGCCGTAGCTGAAGGGATCGGCGGCCGGCTGGTATGGCGTCGGCAGCGCGGCACAGGCCGCGAGCATCAAGGCGGCGGCCAAAGCGGCCACTGTCCAGGTCTTGCTCATGGCAATCAGGGTAGGCGCCCCAGGCCGGACCCGCAAGGCGGCGCGGAAGGGTGTCTGTAGCCGGGATTCTCTCAGTCGAGCGCGCGCTCGACCAGGATCTCCGCCGCCCCGCGTGCCTTTTGCGCGGCATCGCGCCGGCCGGCGGTGTGGCGCATGACGATCGCTCCTTCCATGAGCAGCATGAGCTGCTCGGCCAGCGCCTCGGGGTCCGTCGCGCCGGCTGCCGCCGCCAACTCGCCCAGGTAACCCTGAACCAGCTGCTGGTGTTCGGCGCAGGCGCCGTGGATCGGGTCGTCCGGGCGGCCGAACTCGGCCGAGGCATTGATGAAGGTGCAGCCGTTGAACTCCTTCGAGTCGAACCATTGCTGAAGCACATCGAAGATCGCCGACAGCCGCGCCCGCGGAGTCTTGGCCCGGCCCTCGACCGCCCGCATGAACCAGTTGCGGAAGCGCTCGTCGCGTCGGCGCAGGGTCGCCAGGATCAGCTCGTCCTTGGACCTGAAATGGTTGTAGAGGGTCATCTTGGCGACCCCCGCCTCGGCCAGGATCCGGTCGATGCCCGTCGCGTGGTAGCCCTCCCTGGAAAACAGCTCGAGGGCGGTATCCACCAGATGCTCGCGGCGGCTGCGCGCCATTCGTCCCACTCCCGGTCAAGATTCGATACATACAAGTCTGTATATATTTGGCCTCGGCGTCAACGCATTTCAACATGACTTCCGCGGTCGAGTCGGATTGTCGACACGGCAAGAAGATTGAAAAACCTTCGAATATGACAAGGATCTCGGCTTTTAGGAGAAAGAGCCGGATTTTCCTCGGTATGTCTCCTTGACAAGACAGACCAGTCTGTCTATATCCAATTTCAATGCGGATCGGATTGGCCGGTCTGACGCCTTAGCCGACCTACGCAATGGCAGTCATCTGAACCTGGCGGCCCGGCGCAGGGCGAACCCCGATACGAGAGGCCACGCGAATGGACCATCACGTCACCGAATACCTGGAGACGCGCCGCCCCTTCGAAGTGCGCCGCCGGTTCGGCGCTGCGGCGGGCGGCCGCTGGGGACCGCTCGCCAAGCTCGATGCCTGGCAGAAGAGGCGGCGGGCGATCCGCGATTTCGAAGCGCTGGACGACCGGCTGCTGACCGACATCGGCCTCAGCCGGGCCCAGGTACGACCCCTGGTCGACCAGGTACGACCCCTGGTCGACGGCCTGCACGATGCAGGCACCGCCGGGACGCCCGCGGCCAACGACAACTGCGCCGCAATCGCCGCCTGAGGAGACATCCCTCGGGCCTAGCGGGCATACGCCCGACCTTCCGCAAAGACGAGAAAAGGAGATTCTGAGATGCCCCGATTGACCCCGATCGACCCCGCCCGGGCCGAAGGCAAGGCCAAGGCCCTGCTCGACGGCGTACAGAAGGCCTTCGGCAGGGCCCCCAACCTGTTGCGCACCATGGCGCATTCGCCGGCCGCTCTGCAGGCCCACTTGGACTTCGGCAAGGCGCTCGGCAGCGGCGTTCTAGATGCAAAGACCCGCGAGGCCATCGCGCTTGCCGTGGCCGGCGAGAACGGCTGCGAGTACTGTGCCTCGGCCCACACCGCCATCGGCGGCCTGCTGGGCGTGGATGCGGCGGAGTTGGCTAAGAACCTCGCGGGCCGCTCCGGCGACCCCAAGGTGGCGGCGATCTTGCGCTTCGCCCGCGCCGTCGTTGCCAAGCGTGGCTGGGTCAGTGACGCGGACCTTCGGATCGCCCGCCTGGCCGGCGTAGGCGACGCCGAGATCACAGAGGTCGTGGCCGTCGTCGCGGACAGTATCTTCACCAACTACTTCAACCACGTGGCCGAGACCGAGGTGGATTTTCCGCCGGTCGGGACCGATCGCAAGGCCGCCGCGTGATGTCTCGCATGGCCGCCGCGCGCTCGACGAACGCGGCGGCCGATCTGCTTGGCAATCGCTCGAAAGGAACGGAACCATGAGACACGAGAATGATCGCACAACCCGTGATGCCGCCAAGGACGGGCGCAAGGGCCTCGACCGCCGCGCCTTTCTGACCACGGGGGCCGCCGGCCTCGCCGGGGCCGGGGCGGGGCTGGTCCTCGGGGCCGGCCTGAACGGCATGGCCCGTGCCGCCCAAGGGACCGCCGCGCCGGGATCGGCGGGACAGTCGACGCTGCACAAGACCGTGAACGTCGACGGCCTGGACATATTCTACCGCGAAGCGGGACCCAAGGACGCGCCGACCATCGTGCTGCTGCACGGCTTTCCGACCTCCTCGCAGATGTTCCGCAACTTGATCCCCGCGCTCTCCGACCGCTTCCACGTGGTCGCGCCGGACTATCCCGGCTTCGGCAACAGCGCGATGCCGCCCGTCGACGGCTTCGCCTATACCTTCGACAAGCTGGCCGAGGTCGTGGACAGGTTCCTCGCCGTCCTCGGCATCGCGCGCTACAGCCTCTACCTGATGGACTACGGCGGGCCCGTCGGCTTCCGCGTCGCGGCCAGGCACCCGGAGCGGGTCCAGAGCCTGATCATCCAGAACGCGAACGCCTACGACGAGGGGTTGCGCGAGTTCTGGGACCCGTTCCGGGCCTACTGGAAGGACCGAAACCCACAGACCGCCGAGCCGCTCGAAGGCTTTCTCGATCTCGCTGCCACCAAGTGGCAGTACACCCACGGTGTGCGCAACGCCGAGGTGATTAGTCCGGACACCTGGATCGTCGACCAGTATCGGCTCGACCGCCCGGGCAACAAGGAGATCCAGCTTCAGCTGTTCTACGACTACGGATCGAACCCGCCGCTTTATCCCGAATGGCAGGCCTATTTCCGCGAGCATCAGCCGCCCACGCTGATCGTCTGGGGCAGGAACGACCACATCTTCCCCGCCGAGGGCGCGCATCCCTACAAGCGGGATCTCGAGACCCTCGAGTTCCACCTGCTCGACACGGGTCATTTCGCGCTCGAGGAAGACGGCGGCTTCATCGCCGAGCGTATCCGCGACTTCGTCGCACGGCATGTCGCGTGACGGCGGACCGCGGAACGAGCATCATCCAAGAGAAGACGGAGGCGGCCATGAACAGCGATACCGGGACCAGACGGAAACAACGGGTCGAGATGCCGGAGTCGACGGCAGAGCTGCTTTGCCTGCTGGCGACCTACGAAGCCTACGGCACGGGGCTCGTCCGGTCGGGCTGCCTCCGCGCGCTGGCTGCAAGGGGTACCGGGCGATGACCGGATACGTGAGCGACGTGGCCTTCAGCCCCGCGGTCAAGGCCTGGCAGGAGAAGATGGGCGCGCGCGCGGGCTACGCCCGGATGGAGCAGAAGGGCGGATGGAAAGACGGCGTGACGCCCGAGCTGGCCGCCTTCCTGGCCGAGCGGGACTCCTTCTACCTGGCGACCGCGAGCGCCGAGGGCCAGCCCTATATCCAGCACCGCGGCGGGCCCAAGGGCTTCTTGAGGATGCTGGACGAGCGCACGCTCGCCTTCGCCGATTTCGCCGGCAACAAGCAGTTCATCAGCGCCGGCAACCTGTCCGAGAACGACCGGGCGCAGATCTTCCTGATGGACTACGCCAATCGCCAGCGCATCAAGATCTGGGGCCGGGCCCGGGTCGTCGAGGACGACCCGGCGCTGCTCGGCAAGCTTGCCGACCCCAGCTACGAGGGGCGGCTCGACCGCGCGATCGTGTTCGAGATCGTCGCCTGGGACGTCAACTGCCCGCAGCACATCACCCGGCGCTACACGGAGGCGGAAGTCGCGACGGCGGTCGAGAAGCTCACCGCCCGCATCGCCGAGCTCGAGGCCGAAGTCGCGCGTCTCGAGAGTGCGGGAACCGGGCCGCTGGATGATCCGGGCTGAGGCCGCGCCCTTGCCGCTAAAGCGGATCGCGAAAATCGGGCAGCGCCGGGGTTACCCCAGGTGTCCGGCCAGGAAGCGCAGGGTGCGGCCGTGCGCGATGTGCGCGCTCTGCTTGTCGAAGTCGGCCCGCGCGTCGCAGTTGAAGCCGTGGCCGGCCGGATAGGCGTGGACCTCGACCTCGGGGTGCAGTTCGCAGATGTCGGCGACCTGTGTGGCGGGAATCATCGTGTCGCGTTCGCCGAAGTGCAGCAGAACCGGGCAGGCCGGGATCTCCTGCCGGTGCGCGTGGATCTGGCCGCCGTAGTAGCCGACCGCCGCCGCGACCTGCAGGCGGCAAGCCGCCAGCCAGGCCAGCGAGCCGCCCCAGCAGAAGCCGATGACGCCGACCTTGCCGGCCTCGCGCGCGGCCTCCACCGCCGCGGCGACGTCCGCGATCGCCTTGTCCCAGGACAACGCGGCCCTGAGGTCCCGGCCCTCGGCCACGCCCGCTTCATCGTAGTCCAGCTCGATACCCGGCCGGACCCGGTCGAACAGCGCCGGGGCGACGGCGAGGAATCCGTCGCCGGCGTAGCCGTCGGTCACCGCGCGGATATGGTGGTTCACCCCGAAGATTTCCTGGCAGACGACCAGTCCGCCTTTGATCCGGCCCGCCGGACGCGCGACATAGGCGTCCAGCTCGTGGCCGTCGGCGGCGGCCAGTTTCAACGTCTCTCCCATAGTGTCCCTCCCGGTCGCTTGCGGCTCGGTCAGGCAGTTTGTCACACATTGAACCGGAAATAGAAGACATCACCGTCCCGGACCACGTAATCGCGGCCCTCGACGCGCATTTTGCCGGCGTCCTTGGCGCCCTGCTCGCCGCCGCAGGCGGCGAAGTCCCCGTAGGCGATGGTCTCGGCGCGGATGAAACCGCGCTCGAACTCGCTGTGGATCGCCCCGGCGGCCTCGGGCGCCCTGGCGCCGCGCCGGACCGTCCAGGCATGGGCCTCCTTCGGGCCGATGGTGAAAAAGGTGATCAGGTCCAAGAGCGCGTAGCCAGCGCGGATGACGCGCGCCAGGCCGGTCTCCTCGAGGCCGAGCGTCTCCAGGAACTCGCGTTTCTCCCCGGGGTCGGCGAGCTGGGCCACCTCGGCCTCGATGGCGGCCGAGACCACGACGAAGCCGGCGCCCTCGGTCTCCGCGCGTTGCCGGACCTGCTCGGAGTGGGCGTTGCCGCTGGCCGCCGCGGCCTCCTCGACGTTGGCGGCATACAGCACCGGCTTGGCGGTCAGCAGCTGGAGCTGCCGGAACACCGGCCTCAGCTCGGCGGCCACCTGGACGCCGCGCGCCGGTCGGCCGGCCCTGAGCGCCTCGGCCACCGGCTCCAGCACGGCGAGCCGCGCCTTGGCCTCCTTGTCGCCGCCGCGCGCGCGCTTGATCGCACCCTCGATCTGCCGCTCGACGCTCTCCAGGTCGGCCAGCATGAGCTCGGTGTCGACCGTCTCGGCATCGCGCAGCGGGTCGACCGGGCCGGCCACGTGGGTCGCTTCGCCCTCGAAGCAGCGCAGCAGATGCACGATGGCGTCGACCTCGCGGATGTTGGACAGGAACTTGTTGCCCAGGCCCTCGCCCCTGGACGCGCCCGCGACCAGCCCGGCGATATCGACGAACTCCAGGAAGGTCGGCACGGTCTTGGCCGACTTGCCGAGCCGTGCCAGGACTTCCAGGCGCGGGTCGGGCACCGCGACCCGGCCCACGTTGGGCTCGATCGTGCAGAAGGGATAGTTGGCCGCCTCCGCCGCGGCCGTCTCGGTAAGGGCGTTGAACAGGGTCGACTTGCCGACGTTGGGCAGGCCGACGATACCGCAGTTGAAGCCCATGGTCAGGTCTCGCTCGGCTTGTCGGGTTCGCCGGCAGGTTCGGGAGCAGGTTCGGGAGCAGGTTCGGGGGCAACTTTGGGCGGTGGCTTGGGGCGGGGCGGTACCAGGGCCTGGTTGACCTTGGACATGAAGGCGAGCTCGTCGCCGCCCAGCAGGATCGGAAGCTCGGCGGCCACCGCGTCGAGCAGCTTGTCGAGCCAGGCGTCGTCGGCCTTGGCGAAATCGTGCAGCACGTGGTCGTGGACCAGGTCCTTGTCGCCCGGGTGGCCGACCCCCAGGCGCACCCGCCAGTAGTCGCGCCCGATATGGGCGTCGATCGAGCGCAGGCCGTTGTGCCCGCCGGGGCCGCCGCCTTGCTTGACCTTCACCTTACCGGGCTTGAGGTCGATTTCGTCGTGCATCACGATCACCTGCTCGGGATCGAGCTTGTAGAACCTCAGCGCCTCGCCGACCGCCCGGCCGGACTCGTTCATGTAGGTCTGCGGCTCCAGGCCGAGCAGCTTTTCGCCGCCGATCCGGCCCTCGGCGACCCGGCCCTGGAAGCGCGTGCGCCATGGACCGAAGCCATGGCGGCGGACGACCTCGTCCACCGCCATGAAGCCGATGTTGTGCCGGTTGCGCGCATAGCGCGGGCCCGGGTTGCCCAGGCCGACCAGAAGCCGCATAGCGCTCTCCGAGGATGGCGGCGCCGAGTCTTACTCCTCGGCCTTCTTCTCCTCGGCTCCCTCGCCGGGGGCGCCTTCGGCGCCCTCGGGGACCTCGCCCTCGGGGACCTCGCCCTCGGGGACCTCGCCCTCGGGAACCTCGCCCTCGGCCGCTTCGGCGGCTTCGGCGGCTTCCTCGCGGATCACGCTTGGCGCGGCGACTGTGGCAATGGTGAAGTCGCGGTCGGTGATGGTCGGCTCGACGCCTTCCGGCAGGGTGACCTCGCTGATGTGCATCGAATCGCCGATGTCCCGGCCGGTCAGGTCGATTTCGACCTGCGGCGGGATGGCGTCGGCCTGGCAGGACAGCTCGATCTCGTAGCGCACCACGTTGAGCACGCCGCCGCGCTTGAGGCCGGGTGACTCCTCTTCGTTGAGGAACACCACGGGCACCATGACGTTGAGCCGGGTGTCCCGGCTGACCCGTAGGAAATCCACGTGGATCGGCCGGTCGGACACGGGGTGAAGCTGCAGATCTCGGGGCAGGACCCGCTCGCTGCCGCTGCCGACCTCGACGTCGAACAGCTTGGCGAAGAAGCCCCCGCCGGTGATCTCCTGGCGCAGGTCCTTGGGGTCGAGGGTGATCAGGACCGGGTCCTTCTTGGCGCCATAGATGACTGCCGGAACGCGCCCGGCACGGCGCGCGGCGCGGGCGGCCCCCTTTCCGGCCCGCTCTCTCGGCTCCGCCGAAAGCTTGTTGATCTCGCTCATTTACTCTCTCCTCGATAAAGTCGCGAGCGGCGGGACCTCTGCCCGCCACCCTACTCGACCGACCCGGCCTCCAGGGGTGCCGGCGCCGGCTGCCGCCCGATCGGGGCGGCTAATCGAACAGGCTCGAAACCGAACGCTCGTCGCTGATCCGGCTCATGGCCTCGCCCAGCAGGGGCGCGATCGTGATCTGGCGCGTGTTCTGCGCCACGCGCACGGCCTCGGTCGCCTGGATGCTGTCGGTCATGATCAACTCCTTGAGCGGAGATGCGGTGACGCGGGCGACCGCGCCGCCGGACAGCACCCCGTGTGTTACATAGGCGGAGACCGACTTGGCGCCGGCCTCCATCAGGGCCACGGCCGCGTTGCACAGCGTGCCGGCCGAGTCCACGATGTCGTCGACCAGAAGGCAACGCTGACCCTTGACGTCGCCGATGATGTGCATGACCTCGGAGACGCCGGCCCGTTCGCGGCGCTTATCGATGATTGCGAGGTCCGCGTCAAGCCGCTTGGCGATGGCGCGGGCCCGGTACACGCCGCCCACGTCGGGCGACACAATAGTCAGGTCCTGCCCGTCGTAGCGCTCCTGAATGTCCTTGGTAAACACCGGCGCGGCGTAGAGGTTGTCGGTCGGGATGTCGAAAAACCCCTGGATTTGCCCGGCGTGCAGGTCGAGCGTGACCACCCGGTCCGCGCCGGCGGAGGTGATCAGGTTGGCCACCAGCTTGGCCGAGATCGGCGTGCGCGGCCCGGATTTGCGATCCTGGCGGGCATAGCCGTAGTAGGGGATCACGGCCGTGGTCCGCCGCGCCGAGCCGCGCTTCAGCGCATCGAAGGCGACCAGCAGTTCCATCAGGTTGTCGTTCGCCGGATAGGAGGTCGACTGGATGACGAAGACGTCCTCGCCGCGAACGTTCTCGTGGATCTCGACGAAGACCTCCATGTCCGAGAAGCGCCGGACACTGGCCTTGGTCAGCGGCAGGTTCAGGTATGCCGAAATCGCTTCGGCGAGCGGCCGATTGCTGTTACCGGTCAGGATCTTCATGCCAAGGTTCCCAGCGCGGCCCCTGCTCCGCCCCGATCATCCGGGTTTCTTGCCATACCCCGGCCGGGTCGGGCGGGACTGTATCAACGCCTCTCCGGTCTGTAAATGTCCTTGGCGGCTGTTTGCCAGGAGTTCTTGCGCGACGCTCAGGCCCGCCTGTCGAGCCGCTCGACCAGGGCGCGAATGCCCTGGACGGCGCCCTGGGCGATGCCGTGGGCCGCCGGTCCCCAGGGACCGTCGAGGCTGCCGGCGGGTATGCGGTTCTGCTGGTCGATCCGACCCAGTTCCAGCCCGTCGCCGGCCCGGGTGACGGTCCAGGTGATGCGGACCTCCTGCAAGTGTTCGCGTGGCGGACCCAGGCTGACGGTGCAAGCGACCAGCAGGTCGCCGCCGCCGGCCCGGTCCGCCAGCGGCAGCCGTGCGGCGTCGAGCTCGTGCCCGAGCGCCCGGGGCAGGCTGAGTGCGCCGTCGCCGGGCAGGTCCCGCATCGGCAAGATGACCAGCCGCGCGCCCGCGAAGCCGGCCAGGCCCGGACGCTCGACCGCAGGATCCTGCACCAGGGCGGCGACCGCCTCCGCGGCCCGGTCCATCATCCGGTCGAGGGTCGCGGGATCGCCCGTCTGCCAAGCCCCGGCACTGAGTTCGCTGCGCTGCGCGGTGCGGCCGACTAGGGCGCCGGTGGCTTCGGCGAGCTCCCAGGAGAGCAGGACTTCGTCTCGCCCGCTCGGCAGTCGCTGTACCGTGGCCCGGCCGCGCAGGATCTGCCCTGTCCCGTTCGCATCCCGCGTCGAGGCCGCGAGGTTGCGCGCGCGCAGCGCCGCGGCAAGGAGCTCGGCCGCCGCCGCCGGATCGCCCGGCGCGTCGCGGCCGACCGGCCGCACCAGGATGCCGCTACGATCGGCCAGATAGAGCAGGTCGTTGCTGGACTTGTCTTCGGGCTGAAAGGGCCGCGGCAATTGCCCGCAGGCGGCGGCGAGCGATAGGCAGAGCAGAACGGCGGCAAGACGCGGCGCGCTGTCCGGAGCACTGCGCGCGGGGCTGTCGGTCCTCGGCCGTGCGTGGGGCGGATTCACCATGCTATCCGGGCGCTCCCGTTGTCCCGGCGTCGTCACACGGTGATCAGGTCGAGCGGCTTGGCCGACAGGGGTTCAGCGCCGCGCTCGGTGATCAGGCTGGTGCGCCCCAGGGTCATGGCCAGGTTCCTCTCGCTGTCGAAGATGATCATGTGACAGAAGAACACCATGCCCGGGACGGCCGCCTCCGGGTTGCCGTGATAGAGCATCGGCCAGTCCATCCAGTTGGGCGAGAACGTGGTGCCGAGCGAATAGCCGCAGGCGTTGAGGCGGTGCGCCTGATAGCCCGCCTTGTCCAGGACCCGCGCGTGGGCGTCGAAGGCCTCGCCGACCGGGCGCCCCGGCTGCAGCGCCGCCTCGACCGCCAAGAGCGCCTCGACCGCCACGCCGTGCATCTCGACCTGGTGTTCGGGCGGCCGGCCGACGGGGATGGTACGCATCATGGCCGCGTGGTAGTGGCGGTAGGCGCCGGCCCATTCGAGCGTGAGTTGGTCCTGCGGGTCGAGCCGGCGGCGGCCGCTGTAGTAACGGCACAGCAGGGCGCCCGGTCCCGAGCCGATGATGTACTCGTTGCCGGGGTAGTCGCCGCCGCCTTTGAAGACCGCGCCTTGCATGGCGGCCAGGATGTCGCCCTCGAAGGCGCCCGGGGCGGCGAGATCGATCGCCTCCTCCAGCGCGGCGTCGGCCAACTCGGCGGCGCGCCGGACGTAGGCGATCTCGGCCTCGCTCTTGACCACCCGTAGCCGGCTGACCAGCTCGGAGGCGTCGGTCAGCTCGCCGATCCCCTCCAGCGCCGTCTCCAGGCGCTTGCCGTTGCGCGCCGTCAACCCATAGGCTTCGTACTCCACCCCCAGGCGCTTGCCGCGGCAGCCCAGACCCAGAAGAATGTCGCGCAGCTCGAGGGCCGGATCGGCGTCGGGGGCGTCGACCCAGATGCGGATGTCCTCGATCACCGAGGTCTCGTGGGCCTGGCGCAGGTCCGGCGCGCGGGTCAGCAGAGCCAGGCGCCCGTCGGCCCCCAGGTAGAGGCATTGGAAGAAGACATAGCCGAAGGTGTCGTAACCGGTCAGGTAATACATCGATTCCTGGCGGAACATCAAAAGGCCGTCAAGCTCCGCCTGGGCCATGAGCGCACAGGCGCGGCTGCGCCGCTCGGCCAGTTCCTCGCGCGGAAAGTGAAGCGTCATGACTCTCAGGGCTCCAAATAGATGGCGGAGAGGCCGCGCCCATAATCGGGTTCGCCGCGTTGACGGCTGCGGCGGTAGCTGAAGAACCGGTCGGATTCGCGGCAGGTATCGCAGGGCAGGCACTGCACGCCGACGAGCCCTATGCGGGCCAAGCGCCGCGCCACATAGCCCTTGAGGTCGAACAGGAAGCGGCCCTCGCGCCGGGCCGGGCAGAAGAGATCGCCGCTGTCTTCGGACTGCTCGAGCAGCGGACCGGGAAATTCGGGGCCCACCTCGTAGGAGCGCTGGGCGATGGCCGGGCCGACACCGGCGGCGATCGTACCGCGCTTCGCGCCCAGTTCCTCCATCGCCTCGACCACCGCCTCGAGCACGCCGCCGAGCGCCCCGCGCCAGCCGGCGTGCGCGGCGCCGACGACACGCGCCTTGGAATCGGCCAGCAGGACCGGGGCGCAATCGGCCGACAGCACGCCGAGCGCCAAGCCCGGGACGCGGGTCACCAGGGCATCCGCCCGCGGCGCCTCGCCGGGCGTCCAGGGGTTTTCGACCACGGCGACCTGGGCGGAGTGCACTTGATAAGCGGTGACCAGGCGGTCGGGCTCCAGGCCGATTCGGGCCATGGCCCGGGCCCGATTCTCGCCGACCCTGTCCTTGTCGTCGCCCGACCCGTAGCCGCAGTTGAGCGATTCGTACAGGCCATCGCTGACCCCGCCTTGGCGGGTGAAGAAGGCGTGGCGAACGCGCGGCAGATCGTTGAGGGGACCGATGGTGAGCATGGCGAGGGGACTCTAAACCGGGTGGAACGGCCTGTGTAGTCTCTCGATGATCAGGCGAAGCCGGCGAGCGGGCCGAGGGCCGGATGCGCGAGCGCCAAGGCCTTGAACAGGCTGCCCATCTGGTCGGTATCGGCGAGACGACGTTCCGCCGCCGCGATGTCCCGCGCCTGGGTCGGCGTGGCCTCGCGCAGCAGGGACTTGGCGCGGGCCTCGAGACCCAGGCGCTGGAGGAACGTACCCTGGGCCACCGGGCCCTGCGCTCGGGCGCCGGCCTCTCCCGCGGCGCGGGCGAGCGCGGCGAAGTCGACGTGCGCAGTCAGGTCCGCGCTGCCTGGCTCCGCCAGAACGTCGTGCGCCTGGTGACGCCGGACCGCCTGCAGGCTGGCGCCGAGCCCGCTCTCGGCACGGCCGTAGTCGATGATCAGCGCCGCGCCGCCCTGCTCGCCGACCCGCCGGCCGAGTTCCGTGGCGATGCCGAGCGCGGCCGGTGAGACTTCGGCCAGGCTTCCGGGCGGCGCGGACTTCAGCGCCTCCGGCAGCAGGACGGCGGCCGCCGGCGACGGCGGCGACAGGCCGAAGGCCAAATCGCCGGCGTCATCGAGCACGACCATCCGCTCGCACCAGCCCTGCCCGGTGCGTTCGAACTGGCGCACCGGCAGGGCGTCGAAGAATTCGTTGGCGACAAGCAGCAAGGGGCCGCCGGGCAACCCGGCGACCCCGTCGTGCCACGCCGCCCGGTAGTCCCGAAGCGCCTCGCGCTGGCGCGCGCGCAGGCCGGGGCTGACCTCGACCATGTGCAGCTCCGCGGCGGCGGGAAAGCCGGGCACGAGACCTGCGGCGCGCAGGGCGTCGGCCATCAGGGTTCCCCGGCCGGGGCCGAGCTCGACCAGCAGGACTCGGCCGGGCGCGCCCATGCGCTGCCAGGTGTCGACGCACCACAGGCCGATCAGCTCGCCGAACATCTGGCTGATCTCCGGTGCCGTGACGAAGTCGCCGCGCCGGCCGAAGGGATCGCCGGTCATGTAGTAGCCGTGCTTCGGATCGGTCAGCACCTGGGCCATGTAGTCGGCCACGGTGATCGCCCCCTGAGCGGCAATCTGCCGGGCGATGCGCTCGGCCAGCGGCGTCATGGCGTCACGAGGAGCCGTGCCCGGCCTTGCCCCCGCTCCACAGGGACCAGAGCACGAAGCCCAGGCCGGCGAGCAGCATGGGCAGCGTGAGCCACTGCCCCATGGTCGTGCCGCCGAGGACGAACCCGAGGTGCTCGTCCGGTTGCCGGAACAGCTCAACGAACAGGCGCGACAGGCCGTAGCCGGCCAGGAAGATGCCGGTCATCATGCCGCTGCGGCTAAGGGCGCCCAGGCGGACCAACACGTAGAGCAGGACAAACAGCACCAACCCCTCGAGGCCGGCCTCGTAGAGCTGGCTCGGATGCCGCGGCAGCTGGTCCCGGTCGCCCGGAAAGATCATGGCCCAGGGCACGTCGCTCGCCCGGCCGTAGAGCTCGCCGTTGATGAAGTTGGCGACACGCCCGAGGAACAGGCCGATCGGCGCGGCCGCCGCAACGATATCGGCCAGGGCGAGTAAGGGGATCCTGCGCCGCCAGGCGAAAGCCACCTCGGCGACCACCACGCCGAGCAGGCCGCCGTGGAAGCTCATGCCGCCCTGCCAGACCATGAGCATCTCCAGGGGGTTGGCGAGGTAGTATGCCGGTTTGTAGAACAGCACGTAGCCGAAGCGCCCGCCCAAGATCACGCCCAGGGTGGCCCAGAGCAGGAAGTCGTCGAAGGCTTCGGGCGTGATCTGCGCAGGAGAGCGGCCGGTCAGGCGGCGGCAGTAGCGCCAACCGAGCACCAGCCCGATGATGTAGGCGAGCGAGTACCAGCGTATGGCGAGGGGCCCAAGTTCGAAGATCACCGGGTCTATGTCCGGGAAGGGAATCGTCAGGATCATCTGTAGGGGTCGTCGCTTTCGAGGTAGTCGTGCAGATAGTAGGCTACGCCTGCTTCCAGGCTCGTGAAGGGACGTCGGTAGCCGGCGGCGGCCAGGCGGTCCATCTTGGCCTCGGTGAAGTACTGGTACCTGTCGCGGATCGCTTCGGATGTGGGAACGTACTCGATGTTTTCCGGCTTTTCCATGGCGGCGAAGAGCGCCCGGGCCAGCTCGGCGAAGCTGCGCGCTCGGCCGGTCCCCAGGTTGAACAAGCCGGTGACTTCCGGGTTCCCGAGCAGCCAGAGCATCACGTCGACGCAGTCGCCGACCCACACGAAATCGCGTTGCTGACCGCCGTCGGGGACGCCGGGTCGATGCGATTGGAACAGCCGCGCCGTTCCGCTCTCGGCGATCTGCAGGAACAGGTGCCGAACCACGCTGGCCTGGGCCTCCTTGTGGTACTCGTTCGGCCCATAGACGTTGAAGAACTTGAGCCCTGCCCATTGCGGCGGCTGCGGCGCCTCGCCGACCAGCCGGCGGGCCACCCAGCGGTCGAACAGAAGTTTGCTCCAGCCGTAGGCGTTGAGCGGCCGCAGGCGCGCCAGATAGGCGACCGACATGTCGTCGTCGAAACCTGCCGCGCCGTCGCCGTAGGTCGCCGCCGAGGAGGCGTAGAGGAACGGTTTCCGCTCGCCGGCACACCAGTCCCAAAGCTCCTGCGACAGCTTGAAGTTGTTGACGACGAGCTGATCGCCGTCCGTTGCCGTGGTCTGCGAGATCGCGCCCAGGTGCACCACCGTATCCAGGAGGGCGCCCCGGGTTTCGAGATAGCCGCTCAGTTCGCCCGGCGATATGAAGTCCTCGAGTTCGTGCCGGACCAGGTTCTGCCACTTCTCACCCGAACCTAGGCGGTCGCAGACGACGACCCGCTCGCCGCGCTCGACCAGCGCCGCGACCAGGTTGGAACCGATGAATCCGGCACCGCCGGTGACCAGGATCATATCGCTTCTATTCCCGCGCTCCGCGGCACAGCGCTGCGGAGCAGGCCGGCCCGTTATAGAGGGCGCCGCGGGGCCTCGGCAAGCAGCCGTGCACCCCGGGGGCCGGCCATGCTATAGAGTGCGGACGCGGCAAGAATCCCGGATAGGAGGCCCGTCATGCAG
>JAOUCL010000339.1 GCA_029859805.1 Rhodospirillales bacterium
CGGGTTCTTGAACATTCCCGTCATGTCTCTTTCTACATTCACCCTGATTGGCGTCTTGTTGTTTTACGCGCATAGGATGGAATCATCATGAATCGCAAAACCCTGTTCATCTCCGTCGCCGGGTTGCTTCTGCTGGTCTTTGCCGGCGCCGTGGTGCTGTATCAACAGAGTGCATCCGAGAGCCGTAACCAAAGCGTGCTGGAGCGGGAAGGAGCCCCGATCAAGGGACCCAACGACGCCAAGGTCACCATTGTGGAATTTTTCGACCCCGCTTGCGGGACCTGCCGGGATTTCTATCCCCTTGTGAAGCGGTTGATCGACCGGTATCCGGGCAAGGTAAGAGTGATGGTGCGCTACGCCCCGCTCCACGCCGGCTCGGACCAAGTGGTCAGAATGCTGGAGGCGGCGCGCTATCAGGGTAAGTTTTGGCAAGCCCTGGAATTGCTGTTCCGCAGCCAAGATCGCTGGGTGGTCAACCACAAGTCCCAGCCAATGCGTGCTCTGACCGTCATGCGCGTCTTGGGCTTGGACATGGAACGGTTTTCGGCCGATATGAATCGTCCCGAGCTCGTCCAAACGATTCAAAGGGATGTGCAGGATGGGCAGACCCTCAATGTCCGGGCCACCCCTGAATTCTTCGTCAATGGACGGCCCATGCCCAGTTTTGGCTATGATCAGTTGAGTCGCCTGGTAGAAGAGGCGGTGGCGGACGCGTATTGACGGTGGTGATCCTTGCCTGAGTTGGACCGGGGAAAGATCAACTCCGACCAGGCCGGTTTCGTTGGGATGGGCTGGAGGTGGTCGCTAGTAGGAACACGACCGCTTATGGCTCGAACCAGAGATGAGCGGGCGGCGCCGAAGACCGGGCCGCCGCGCCCTTTGGGAGGCACGGCCCGGCCGGGCGTCCGCCCAAGGCTTCCGTTGCATTCTGGATGGGTTGCGCCAATATCCGCTCTTGGGTCGGGAAGCCCCTGCCCAATGCGGCGGATCAGGTCAGGTGGAGCCATGGGAAATCGGATGGATCGACGCTACGCCAAGCGCTTCGCAACGGCGGCCCTCGCGCTGCTCGGCCTCGCGGGGCCCGCGGCCGCGGGCGAAGCGGACCTTCTAACGAACGTCCGGCAGCTGACCTTCGAGGGGCGGCGCGCCGGGGAGGGCTATTTCGGCCGCGACGGCACGACCATGATCTTCCAGAGCGAGCGCCAGGCCGACAATCCCTTCTACCAGATGTACCTGCTCGATATGGAGACCGGCGACGTCCGGCGCGTCTCGCCCGGGCACGGCAAGACCACCTGCGGCTGGGTCCGCCCGGACGGCAAGCGGGTGCTCTTCGCCTCGACCCAGGACGACCCCGAGGCCCGCGCCAAGCAGCAGGCCGAGCTGGACTTCCGCGCCTCGGGCCAGGAGCGCCGCTACGCCTGGGACTATGACGAGCACTTCGACATCTACGACTTCGACCTCGCCGGCGGGGCCTACCGCAACCTGACGAACGCGACCGGCTACGACGCCGAGGGCGCCTATTCGCCGGACGGCCGGCTGATCGTCTTCGCGTCGAACCGCCGGGCCTACGACCGGCCGCTGAGCGACAAGGAGGCGGCGATCTTCGAGCACGACAAGTCCTTCTTCATGGACATCTACGTCATGAAGGCCGACGGCTCGGAGCTCAGGCGGCTAACCGACACACCGGGCTACGACGGCGGGCCGTTCTTCAGCGCCGACGGCCGCAAGATCGTCTGGCGGCGCTTCGGCGAGGACGGGGCGACGGCGGAGATCTTCACCATGAACGTCGACGGCAGCGCGCAAACGCAGGTCACCCGGCTGGGCGTGCTGTCCTGGGCGCCGATGTTCCATCCCTCGGGCGACTACATCGTCTTCGCCACGAACCTCCAGGGCTTCGGCAACTTCGAGCTCTACATGGTCGACGCCGAGGGCCGCGGCGAGCCGGTCCGCGTCACCGACACGGCGGGCTTCGACGGCCTGCCCGCCTTCTCGCCCGACGGCACGCGCCTCACCTGGACCTCGGGCCGCACCGCGGACAAGTCCTCGCAGATCTTCATCGCGGAATGGAACGACGCCGAGGCGCGCCGGCAACTCGGCCTGGACGGCAAGACCAAGAAGGCCGGCACGGAGGCGACGGCGCAGCCCGCGCCCATGGCCGAGACCGGCGCCAAGATCGCGGCGGCGGACCTCCGGCTGCACGTATCGCGCCTGGCCTCCGAGGCCATGGAGGGCCGGCTCACCGGCACGCCGGGCGAGCGCCTGGCCACGGACTACGTGGCCTCGGCCTTCGCGGCCCTGGGGCTCGAGCCGGCGGGCGACGACGGTTACTTCCAGTCCTTCGGATTCTCGGTCGGCGCCGCGCTCGGCCCCGGCAACCGGCTCGAGGTGCGTGAGAAGGACGGTGTCAGGAAGCTGGAGCCGGACGGCGACTGGCGGCCCCTCGCCTTCTCTGAGGACGGCAAGGTCGCGGCCGCCGAGGTCGCCTTCGCCGGCTACGGCATCGTCACGCCCCCCTCGGACCAGGAGACCAGCCACGACTCCTACGGCGAGCTGGACGTCGAGGGCAAATGGGTCGTGGTCCTGCGCTATCTGCCCGAGGACCTGGCGCCCGAGGCGACCCGCGGCCTGCTCCTCTATTCCGAGCTCCAGTACAAGGCCTCGGTCGCCGAGCGCCGCGGCGCGGTCGGCCTGATCGTGGTCTCGGGCCCGAACGCCAAGGTCAAGCAGGAGCTGGTCGCCCTGACCCAGGACCCGGCGGGCGGAAGGGCCGGCATCGCCGCGCTGTCCCTCTCCAACGCGGCGGCCGCCGCGCTGCTCGGAACCGCCGGAACGGACTTGAAGGCCCTGCAGGATGAGCTCGACGGCGGCGAGGCGGTGGCCGGCTTCGTCCTGCCCGGCGTCACGATCGAAGCCACCGTCGACATCGCTCGAGAAAAACGCAGCGGCCGCAACGTTCTCGCCCGCCTGCCGGCCGCGGGCGGCGCGGGCCACGAAAGGCCCGCGGTGATGGTCGGCGCCCATCTCGACCACCTGGGGCGGGGCGAGATCAGCGGCTCGCTGGCGCGCGACGACGAGGCGGGCCAGGTGCACTTCGGCGCCGACGACAACGCCTCGGGCGTGGCCGGGCTGCTCGAGATCGCGCAGTACCTGGTCGACCTGAAGAGGCAGGGCCGGCTGAAGGCCAAGCGCAATATCCTCTTCGCCGCCTGGTCGGGCGAGGAGATGGGCACGCTGGGCTCCAGCCACTTCGCGAAGACCCTGGCCGAACAGACGGAGGGCGACGACAACGACATCGGGGCCGCCGTCGCCGCCTACCTCAACATGGACATGATCGGCCGGCTGGACGAGAACCTCTACCTGCAGGGCACCGGGTCAAGCCCGGTCTGGACGCGCGAGATCGAGCGCCGCAACGTGCCGCTGGGCCTCTCCATCGTGACCAGCGGGGACAGCTACCTGCCGACCGACGCCACGCCGCTCTACCTTAAGGGCGTGCCGGTCTTGAGCGCCTTCACCGGGGCCCATTCCGACTATTCGACGCCCCGCGACACGGCGGACAAGATCAACTACGCGGGCACCGAAAAGATCGCGCGCCTGATGGCCGGCATCGCCCGGTCACTGGCGCGCGCCGAGGCCGCGCCGGCCTACGTGCGCCAGGAGCGGCCCAAGGACTCGATCGGGCGCAAGCACATCCGGATCTACCTCGGCACCATCCCCGACTACGCCCAGGGCGACACAAAGGGGGTCAAGCTGTCGGGAACGACGAAGGGCGGCCCGGCGGAGAAGGCGGGTCTTAAGGCCGGCGACGTAATCCTCAAGCTCGGCGAGACCGAGATCGGCAATATCTACGACTACGTCAACATGCTGGGCGGGCTGAAGGCCGGCACCCCGGTCGACCTGGTGATCGAGCGCGACGGCGCCGAGGTGACGCTGACCATCGTCCCGGCGGCCAAGGAGTAGAGGGCCGCGCGTAGCAGGCTGCTGAAGAAGTCCGCGGCGGCCCGTCGCCCTCGTCCTTCGACAAGCTCAGGATGAGGGCAACTCCAAGCTCAGGATGAGGGCAACTCCAAGCTCAGGATGAGGGCAACTCCTTGAAAAAGCTCACTCTCACACTGAGCATCCCCATCCCGAGCCCCCTCATCCCGAGCTTGTCGAGGGACGAGGGACGAGGGAGAGCCTTCGCACCATTTCAGCAACCTGCTAATGGCTGGTGATCAGGCGGGCGAAGCGGACCGGGATGATCTCCCGGGTGTGCAGCCGGCCGGTCTCGTCCTTGTCGACGCACATCAGCTGCTGCTCGTCCTCGAGCCCGGCGGGGATCACCATCCGGCCGCCGGGCTTGAGCTGCTGGATCAGCGCGGGCGGGATCAGCTCCGGCGCGGCCGCGACGATCACCTTGTCGTAGGGCGCGTGGTCCGGCCAGCCGAGCGAGCCGTCACCGACGCGAAACTGGATGTTCTCGTACCCCGCGGCGATCAGCCGGCCGCGCCCCTCCTGCGCCAGCTCCTGGACCAGCTCGACGGTGTAGACCTGCCCGGCCAGCTCGGCGGCGATGGCCGCCTGATAGCCCAGTCCCGTACCGATCTCCAGAACCCTGTCGCCCTCTTCGATCCCGAGAAGGTCGGTCATGAGGGCGACGATGAAGGGCTGGGAAATGGTCTTGCCGCAGCCGATCGGCAGGGGCGTGTTCGCGTAGGCGACGGGCTGCAGCTCGTAGGGAACGAAGTCGTGACGCCGCACCTTGGCCATCGCGGCCATGACCCGGTCGTCCAGCCGGGCCCGGTCGATCTGATCGGCGCTGAGGAGCACATAGGCGGCGATCATCTCGACCATCGCCTGGCGTTCGGCGGTATAGTCCCGTGCTTCCGGTTCGGCCATCTGTCCGCTCACCGATCCTCGCCCAAGGGACACCGCGGCGTCCCGGCGGCACCTGTCATCGAAGCACAGCGCGAAGCGCCGCGCAATGCGCGAGCGCGCGCGAGCGCGCCCGGTCGTCTCTCGCCCTGCATTCGCACGTGCCGAAGGGCTGAAACGGACTTTCG
>JAOUCL010000094.1 GCA_029859805.1 Rhodospirillales bacterium
AGGGCCTTGGGCGTGGCCTTGGCCCCGCCGGGGCGACGCAGCAGGAGCCAAAGCAGAAGCAACGCGGCGAGGCCGCCGCCGACCAAGAGCCGCCAGTCGTATCCGGTCAGGGTTTCGAGCCGGGTCAGATGCGGCTCGGCCCGGTCCCAATAGGGCGTCAGGACTTTCGACAGGTCGTCCAGGAAAGCGGTCAATATGTCCACGGCGCGGGCTCTCTCCTGCTAGCAAAGCGCGAAGCCGGCCGGTACCAGCCGCAAGCTCCGGGTGCAAGCCTAGGCTGTGTCGGTAAACAATTTGCGAGTAGACGGCCTTTTAGCCAAATCGCTCATGGCGCGTCGCGTGGAACAGGACGATGCCTGCACAATCGCCGTCCCGGCAATCCTTGAAACACCGCGTCAGTCCCGGTCGCCTGTCTGCGAAGGGCTCTCGGCCATGACTTGCCGGCGGAACAAGGCGTCAAGATCTTCGAGCGGCAACTTTCGTGATGGCAGTCCCTTGACGAATTCCTCGCCTTGCTCCGTCGCCTGACCGATCCACCGGTCGAGGAGCGGCGATCTCGGGACAAGGCCCTGTTCCTTGGTTCGGGACTTGACCTCGAGCAATTCCTCGAGTGCGCGCCGGACCTCGGCCGAGAGTGCGATCCCCTCGACGATTTCCGGAAGGGCCATCGGCGGCAAGGTCTCGTGTTCCCGGAGCCAGCACAGCGCGAAAAGGGGCCTGAGGGTGTAGAGGTATTTCTTGACCCCAACCATGCCGCCCTGGTCCTGGCTTTTCCGCTTCTTCGTCTCGGAAATCTTCAGATAGTGCTCGGCCAGCGCACGACGGGAAAACCCCTGTTCGGCCAGCGCCCGAAGCTCCTGCCCCAAGCCACGGTTACCGCAATAGACGATCGGCGATACCAGCCATTCGTAAAGCGCCGGGTTCGACTTCAGAAACAGCCGCAGGGCCTTGCGCAGGTCCCAACCCGAAACGTCGAGACCGAGGTCGTCGAGAGGCGTTTCGATGACATCCCTGTGCTCCATGACCGAGAGATACCAATCGGGCGGATGCGCGTATACGAACCGCACGTCGAAATCGCTGTCGGGTGAGGGAAATCCCCAGGCCCGGCTACCCGATTCGGCGGCATAGAGAACGCGCACCCCATGTTCCTGCTCCAGGGCCGCGAGACGAGCCTCTATAGCTCTCCTGATGTCGGCCTCAATCCTCACGTTTCCTGCCCGGACCGGTGGAGCCGCTCAGACCCGCCCCATACAGTCCTCGTACATGTCCACGGCCCGCTCGATCATCTTGTAGAGCTCGCCGTGGCGCTTCTCGGTCTGTTCCGCCGTGTCTCCCGGCAGGGCTTCTCGCTCTTGAGTCGCCGCCAGCATCTGTTCGCACAGCGGTAGGGCACGCTCGAGCAGGTCGCGTGCCTCCGCGAACCGCTTCGCGCCATAGTAATCGGCGGCCAGCGCAAAGGCCGCTTTGGGGTTTTCGGGATCGATCAGCACCGCCAGGGAGCGGGCGGATTTCACCGTGCGCCCTCGCGCGCCGTCCGCAATATCGGACAGGGCGTTCGAGACGCCCCTCATCGCCGTTTCGGCGTCGTAGCGGGCCAAGTCCCGGAAACGCTCCCGATGGAGCCCGTTGCGCTCGACCAGAACGACGAACTCGATCACCTTGTCTATGTCCATCAAGCGCGAGGCCAGCTCCATCAGGAAGCTTTCGCGCAGCTCGTGCCAGCGCTCACGGGTCGCCAGGAGCATGAAAGGGCGCTGCCAGTCGGCCACGTCCGCCTTGGCGATCTTCTTGTAGGCGGCGCGCAGCTCCGCGGCCGTTCCACCGCCGCCCCGACGGATCAGCAGCCAAAGCACGACGACGCCGACAGCGATTCCGCCGAGCGACAGAAGGTTGCCGTCGATCGTCGGCAGATAGCGGTCGAGGTCCATCACATCGCGCTCCATCACGCACGATATCCACGCGAGCCGGAATCGCGCCCAATCCGTTTTGGACTCAATTGGTTAAAGTGACGTTACGCGGTTTCGGTGAACAGTCCGCGACCGATCAGCCAGCGCCGATTCTCGCAGAGCTTGGCGCCGCGCGGGAACGCCTAATCACCGCGGATCAGCCGCACCTCGACACCGACTTGGATGTCTTTCCATTGCCGGTCCGCGGTCAGCGCCGGCAAATCCAGGCGCCGGGCCAGCGCCAGGCAGGCGCGGTCGCCGAGGGAAAGGCCCGCTGAGCGACTTTCCGCCCGGATATCTGCGACGGGAACCACGTCGTCGCGCTCGAACGGCACGATCCGCACACCCAGCCGGTCCAACGACCGGCCCGCCGCTTCCGCGCCCGCCCCGCCGTCCACGAGCTTGCCTGCGACCTCGGCGGCATTGACCGCGGAAAGATGCGCGCCGGGCAGATGGACACTCACCTCATCTGCCCCAGGCTCCCCGTTAAGCACGGCGAGCACGGCCGAGGCGTCGAGCACGACATCGGCCAATTCACTCGCCTCCCGTTTCCCTTGCTGCTTCGGCACGCCGTTCGGCCAAAAGCTCGTCGACGAGGCTCACTCCTTCGGGGACATAGCGCCGCACGTCCTCCTGCAGCTCGCGAAGCGCTGCCCCGCGGCTCAGAACGCGGACGACATCCCCTTCCAATACGAGCTGGACGTGGTCGCCCTCGCCAACGCCCATCGCCTGAAGGAAGGTTGTCGGAATTTCGATCTTTCCCCCCTTCAAGACAGTGGTCCACAACCAATTGGACGATGCTGTGGATGGTTCGGGCGATCCCTTCCCGGAAACGGGTGCGAAGACAGGCATCGCTCCCCCGGCCTCTTTTTCCAGCGGGCCCTCCGAATTCGCTCCCGTCGGGTTGGCCGCCGAAAGAACGTTGTAGACGAACTGGTAACGAACATCGAGGTAGCGAGCGATGTCGCCCCTACTGTATCCCTCCGCCGAGAGCCGCCGCATTTTCGCCGACTTCGACGGCAGGCCCGCCGTCAGGTCATCCATGTGCTGTCGGTCGAGATCCGATGTTTGAGTCATGATAGCCCCTCCTGATACCTTATCAAGGTTTCTATATAATCACATACTATCATGAAGTCAATTGGTATTTTTGCGAATTTAATAGGTATACTTATAATCTCAATCCAAGCACCTCCCGCCTGCCCGAGCCTACTCTCGCCGCTCTGCAGCGATAGGACTCACGCCGTCTCGCTGAACAGCTCCCGCCCGATGAGCCAGCGCCGGATCTCGGAGGTCCCCGCGCCAATTTCATAGAGCTTGGCGTCGCGCAGCAGGCGCCCTGTCGGGCTTTCGTTGATGTAGCCCATGCCGCCCAGGGCCTGGATCGCCTCGAGCGCCAGCCAGGTCGCCTTCTCGGCGGCGTAGAGGATGGCTCCGGCGGCGTCCTTGCGCGTGGTCTCGCCGCGGTCGACCGCCTTCGCGACCGTATAGACGTAGGCCTTCGAGGCGTTCATGGTCGTGTACATGTCGGCCAGTTTGCCCTGCATGAGCTGGAACTCGCCGATCGGCTGGCCGAACTGCTTGCGCTCGTGCAGGTAGGGAACGACCGCGTCCATGCAGGCCTGCATGATGCCGAGCGGCCCGCCGGCCAGCACCAGGCGCTCGTAATCGAGGCCGCTCATCAGCACGTTGACGCCGCGGCCGACCTGGCCCAGCACGTTCTCCTCGGGCACCTCGCAGTCCTCGAACACCAGCTCGCAGGTGTTGGAGCCGCGCATGCCGAGCTTGTCGAGCTTCTGCGCCGTCGAAAAGCCCTTCATGCCCTTCTCGATCAAGAACGCCGTGATGCCGCGCGGGCCGGCCGCGGGGTCGGTCTTGGCGTAGACGACCAGGACCTCGGCATCGGGGCCGTTCGTGATCCACATCTTGCTGCCGTTCAGGACGTAGCGCTCGCCCTTTTTGTCGGCGCGGGTCTTCATGCCGACCACGTCGGAGCCGGCGCCCGGCTCGCTCATGGCCAGGGCCCCGACATGCTCGCCGCTGATCAGCTTGGGCAGATAGCGGCCCCTCTGGTCGTCGTTGCCGTTGCGCCGGATCTGGTTGACGCAGAGGTTGGAGTGCGCGCCGTAGCTGAGGCCCACCGAGGCCGAGGCCCGGCTGATCTCCTCCATGGCCACGCAGTGCTCGAGGTAGCCCATGCCGGCGCCGCCCCATTCCTCCTCCACGGTGACGCCGAGCAGGCCGAGCGCGCCCAGCTGCGGCCAGAGGTCGCGCGGAAATTCGTTCGAGCGGTCGATCTCCTCGGCCCTTGGCGCGATCTTCTCGGCGGCGAAGCCCGCGACGGTGTCGCGCAGCATATCGGCCGTCTCGCCCAGGCCGAAGTCGAAGGGGGGAAGCTGGTTGGAAATCATGTTCGTTCACCTATCCCTGCCGTGCACTCGAATCTAACCACAGAGCCGCCGAGGACACAGAGAAAACCACCAGGAGGAACCACGAAGACACAAAGGCACGAAGGGTTTCGAGCACGCAAAACGCTCGGAATTTCTTTTCTTTGTGTCTTTGTGCCTTCGTGGTCGAGAGTCCTTCGCCTCTGTTTCGTCTGCGTTTCCTTGGTTCAATCCTGTTTGTGGTCCGGCTTGCCGTGCATGGTCATCAGCGTCTGCAGCAGCTTGGCGCAGAGCATTGCGTCGCCGTCCTTGAGCGCGAAGACCTCGACGTCGCAGATCGTCAGCATGCGCCCCGGCTTGACTACGCGGCCGACGGCCCGGAGACGCTCGCCGGCGGCCGGGGCCAGCAGGTTGATCTTGTACTCGGTGGTGAGCACCGAGGAGTCCGCCGGAAACAAGCTGTAGGCGGCATAGCCGCCCGCCGAATCCGCGATCGTGCTGGTCACTCCGGCGTGGAAGAAGCCGTGCTGCTGGCACAGGTCTTCCCGGTAGGGCAGCTCGATCTCGACCAGGCCCGGCGCGACCCGGGTCAGTTCCGCGCCGATCAGTTCCATGATGCTCTGGCGCGCGAAGGAGTCGCGCACGCGGGCCTCGAAACCGGGATCGGCGGGGTCGAAGGCCACCATGTCATGAAGTCTCCGGTGGGGTGACGATGCGCGCGCGGGCGCGCGCCGCGATCTCCTCCGGGAAGGGTATGGCGCGGCGCGCTTCGCGGTCCAGATGCACGGCGACCGCCTCCTGGATCGCGGCCACCTCGCCGGTCTCGCCGTTGGTCATCTCGTGCAGCATGCGCAGCGACTTGGCCGTAACCGCCAGGACGCCCGAGCGCACGACGATGAGGTCGCCGGCGTAGAGCTCCCGCTTGTACTTGATGTTCATCTCGACCGCCGCCATGCCGCGCTTGCGCTCGCGCATGTAGCCGGGCGTCAGGCCGAGCGCAGCGAAGAGGTGCCAGACGCCTTCGTCGAACTTCTCGACGTAGTACTGGACGTTCATGTGCCCCATATGGTCGAGGTGCCGGGGATAAACGGTCCCGCGGTAGGTCGTGATCCACTCGGCCATTGCCTTCTCCCTAGCCGCCCAGGCCCGGCGCCTCGGCGCCGGCCTCCGGCCGGTCCTCGAGCTCGCCCAGGCGCGCGCGGCAGCGTTCCTCCGCCCGGCCCAGGTCCTTGAGCGCGGCCTCGATATCGCGGCGCTTGCCGTCGAGCTCGGCGCGCCTGGCCGCGATCTTGTCGCGGAACAGGCGCAGCTGCCCGACCTCGCCCGCCGGGGCGTCGTAGAGCTCGATCATCTCTCGGGTCTCGGCCAGGCTGAAGCCCAGGCGCTTGCCGCGCAGGATCAGCTTGAGGCGGACCCGGTCGCGCGTCCGGTAGACCCGCTTCTGCCCCTCGCGCAGCGGCGTCAGCATGCCCAGGTCCTCGTAGAAGCGGATCGTCCGGGCCGTCACCCCGAACTCCCGCGCCAACTCCCCGATGCCAAAGGTCTCGGTCATGGCGCCAGGATATATGTCGTTTACGTAAACGTAAAGGTGTCTGAAACGAGCGCGTGCCAGCCCTATTTGCCATCGGCTTCATTTTACCGTCGCTGAGAAGGTCGTGTTACAGGCCGCCCAGGGAAATATTCCGATTCCAAACGGCTAGATGTTCTTCGTGAATTAGACAAAACCGATCTTCTGGCACCGCGAATTGCTCCGGTCCGTCGTCTGGTCCCTCTAAACTGTAAGATTTCGATTCGGTGTCGCTCTCCACGATTTCGCGTTCGGCCGAATCGGTCGCTCGCCCGAATATCCCATAGGGGGCCATGACCTCCCACGTGACCACATCGAAGCGTTGTGGCGGATAAGGAACCTTGCGTTGTCGCCCGGTCAGGACGTTGACTTCGAATCCGTCGTACCGGTAGCCAGTAATCCGGAATTGATTGCCACCGACGGTGAGCCCCTCGTCTTCCGGCGACGGCGATCCATAAGCAAATGCGAGTGAAAGCGCCAAATCTATCCTCAATGACGCGAAAGTACCGTCCGTCATTCTGACCCTTTCCAAGAATCTCTGGGTGAAGTGCGGGCAGTATCCAATATCAGGGTGATCGCCGATCTGTTGATAGCCCCAATAGATGACCGTGATCGTTTCCGGCTCGGCCGAATGCCTAGTCTCCCGATACCGCCAATAGGGCTCGGAAACGAAGATGTAAAGGCCAGCAAGTGAAGTCAGGATAAACAAAGTGACGAGGATGACCCGCCGCACGCCCGAGTATTTCCGGAATTCAAGCCGGTTCATGCGCCTCGTCCCTCGGCCTCTTTACAGCAGGAACAACGCCGCGAGGCCCAGGAACGCGAAGAAGCCGACGACGTCGGTGACGGTGGTCAGGAAGACCGACGAGGCGATCGCCGGGTCGACGCCCATGCGCTCGAGGCCGAGCGGAATCAGGGTGCCGGAGAGGCTGGCGACCAGCAGGTTGACGATCATGGCCGCGGCCATCAGCAGGCCAAGGCCCGTGGAATCGAACCACAGCCAGGCGACCGTGCCGGTCAGCACGGCGAAGGTGACGGCGTTGAACGAGCCGACCAGGACCTCCTTGCCGACGAAGCGAAGCGCGTTGGCGGCGGTCAGGTCTTTCATGGCGAGCGAGCGCACGGCAACGGTCAGCGTCTGGGTGCCGGCGTTGCCGCCCATGGAGGCGACGATCGGCATCAGCACGGCGAGCGCCACCGCCTTCTCGATCGAGCTCTGGAACAGGCCGATCACGACCGAGGCCAGGATCGCGGTCAACAGGTTCACGACCAGCCAGGCGAAGCGCGCCTTGGCAGTGTCGAGGGCGGCGCTGTAGAGGTCGGTCTCGGTGACGCCGCCCAGCTTCATGAGGTCTTCCTCGGCCTCCTCGTCGATCACATGCACCACGTCGTCCACCGTGATCGCGCCGACCAGGCGCCCCGCCTCGTCGACCACCGGCGCGGAGACCAGGCCGTACTGGCGGAACTGGTAGGCCACGTCCTCCTGGTCCATCTCGACCGGAAGGATGTGCAGGTCGGTGTCCATGATCTCGGTGAGGCGCACCGGGCGGCGGCTGCGCAGCACGCGCGACAGCGGGATCGCGCCGATCGGCCGGTGCTTGGGGTTGACGATGAAGAGGTCGTAGAAGTCGTCCGGCAGATCCTCGGACTCACGCATGTAGTCGATCGTCTTGCCGACCGTCCAGGCCGAGGGCACCGCGATCGTCTCGCGCTGCATTAGGCGCCCGGCCGAGTCCTCCGGATAGCTCAGGCTCTCTTCGAGCAGCGTACGGTAGGCCTTTGGCAGAGTTGCCAGAATGCGGCTCTGGAACTCTTCGTCCAGGTCCTCGAAGATCTCCACCGCGTCGTCGCTGTCGAGCGCCGAGAGCGCACGTGCGAGCCCCCGGGGACCGAGCTCCTCGATGACCTCCTCGCGCACCGCCGGGTCCAGGTAGGCGAGCACCTCGGGCTCCAGCCCGGCGCCCAGGATCTCGACCGTGCGGTGGCGCTCGTCGCGGGTCAGGTATTCCAGCAGGTCCGCGAGGTCGGCGACGTGCAGCGGCTCGACCAGCTCCGTGACGCGCCCGGCGTCCTCCGCCTCCAGGGCGTTCTCGACCTCGTAGACGAACTCTTCGGTCAGGACATAGCCGTCGTCGGCCTGCGCAGTGCCGCCGTGCGGCTCGTCCATGATATCAGGCTCGGGCGGGACCTGGCTCACGGCGCTGGCCTCACGCGCCCCGGATGCGGTCCTGCGCGTCGACCACGGCGATCGCGCTCATGTTGACCACGCCGCGGGCGGTCACGGTCGAGTTGAGCACGTGGGCGGGCGCGGCCGTGCCGATCAGGATCGGCCCGACCGGCAGCCCGTCGCCCAGGACCTTGAGCAGGTTGAAGGCGATGTTGGCGGCGTCGAGCGACGGCAAAATCATCAGGTTGGCCGCCTGCTTCAGGCGCGAGTTGGGGAAGAGACGGGCGCGGATCTGCTCGTCGAGCGCCGCGTCGCCGCGCATCTCGCCCTCGACCTCCAGATCCGGATGGCTGCGGTGCAGGATGGCCAGCGCCTTGCGCACCTTGGCAGCGCCGGCCGCCGGCGAGCTGCCGAAGCTGGAGTGGGACAGCAAGGCGATCTTGGGCTCCAAGCCGAAGCGCCGGACCTGGCGCGCCGCCAGCACGGTCATCTCGGCCAGGTCCTCGGCGCTCGGGTCGACCGTGACATGGGTATCGGCCAGGAAGTAGGTGCCCTTGGAGAGGATCAGCAGGCTGAGCGCCGAGACGTCGTGCACGCCCTCGGCCCGGCCGATCAGCCGCAGGATCTGCTTCAGCTGGTCGCGGTAGCCGCCCTCCAGACCGCAGATCATGGCGTCGGCATAGCCCAGCTGGATCGCCAGCGCGGCGATCACCGTGTTGTTGGTGCGCACCACGGTTCGCGCCACGTCCGGGCTGACGCCCCGGCGCTCCATGACCCGGTGGTAGGCGCCCCAGAACTCGTCGTAGCGCGGGTCGCTGTGCGGGTCGATCAGCTCGAGATCCTGGCCCGGCCGGATGCGCAGGCCGAGGCGCTCGATGCGCTTGGCCACCACGGCGGGCCGGCCGACGATGATCGGCCGCGCCAAACCCTCGTCGACCACGATTTGGACCGCGCGCAGCACCCGCTCGTCCTCGCCCTCGGCGTAGATCAGGCGCTTGGGGTCCTGACGCGCCCGCTGGAACAGCGGCTTCATGACCATGCCCGAGCGGAACACGAAGCGCGACAGGCGGTCGGCGTAGGCCTCGAAGTCCTCGATCGGCCGGCTCGCCACGTTGCTCTCCATGGCGGCGCGGGCGACCGCCGGGGCGATCTGCAAGATCAGGCGCGGGTCGAAGGGGCTGGGGATCAGGTAGTCCGGCCCGAAGCCGAGCGCCTCGCCGCCCAGCGCCTTGGCCACGACCTCGGACGGTTCGGCCTGGGCCAGATCCGCGATCGCCTTGACGCAGGCCAGCTTCATCTCCTCGTTGATCGTGGTGGCGCCGACGTCGAGCGCCCCGCGGAAGATGTAGGGGAAGCAGAGCACGTTGTTGACCTGGTTCGGATAGTCCGAGCGGCCGGTGCAGATGATCGCGTCAGGCCGCGCCTCCTTGGCCAGCTCCGGCATGATCTCGGGCACCGGATTGGCGAGCGCCATGATCAGCGGCTTTTCGGCCATGGCCGCGACCATCGCGGGCTTGAGCACGCCGGGCGCCGAGAGGCCGAGGAAGACGTCGGCCCCCTCGATCACCTCGGCCAGGGTCCGCGCCTCGGTCGGCTGCGCGAAGCGCGCCTTCCAGGGGTCCATCTCCTCGGCGCGACCCTCGTAGACCACGCCGGCGATGTCCGTCGCCCAGATGTTCTCGCGCTTGATGCCGAGCGCGACCAGCTGGTTGAGGCAGGCCAGCGCCGCCGCGCCGGCGCCCGAGGTGACCAGCTTGACCTCGTCCAGCGCCTTGCCGATCAGGCGCAGGCCGTTGTAGATCGCCGCGGCCACGATGATCGCCGTGCCGTGCTGATCATCGTGGAACACCGGGATCTTCATGCGTTCCCGCAACTTGGCCTCGAGCTCGAAGCACTCCGGCGCCTTGATGTCCTCGAGGTTGATGCCGCCGAAGGTCGGCTCCAGCGCGGCGATCACCTCGACCAGGGGCCCGACCTCGGTCCCGACCAGCTCGATGTCGAACACGTCGACCCCGGCAAATTTCTTGAACAGCACCGCCTTGCCTTCCATCACCGGCTTGGAGGCGAGCGGCCCGATGGCGCCGAGGCCCAGCACCGCCGTGCCGTTGGTGACCACGGCGACCAGGTTGCCCCGGGCGGTCAGGCCCCAGGCCTCCATGGGATCCTCCGCGATCGCCTCGCAGGCCGCGGCGACGCCGGGCGAATAGGCCAGCGCCAGGTCGCGCTGGTTGGCCAGCGGCTTGGTCGCCCTGATCTCCAGCTTGCCGGGCTTGGGCAGGCGGTGGTAGGCGAGCGCCGCCTCGCGCAGGGTGTCGTCGGCCATGGGTCCCCCCTTCCAGGTCAAGTGCGGCCCGGGCACCATACCCGCGCGGCAAACCGCCGCAAAGCCCGTTGGTGGCGCGCTTGTCCCCTCTCCCCGGGGCGCCTGGGACCGAAGTATCGGAACGAGCCCATGCAAAGGGCGAATAAAGCGTGTCTGAGTCGATGTTCCGGTCTGGTGCGCCAGCGAACCGCGCCTCGAGCCGTCACCGGCGACGGACGCTCGGAAACCGGCGGAGCGTGAGCGCCGGCTCACTCGCCCCAGTCGACCAGGAAAGCGCCCGCGTCATCGAGCTCGTGGGCCATCTGTTGCCCGAGGAGACGGGCCATGCCCACGGAAACGGTTTGCTTCGGATCGAAGCCGACGCGGGTCACCGTCGCCGTCCGCAACTCTATGACGAGCTCGACCTCCTTGCTCTTGCTGTCGGCGAAACGCAGGGTCGTCCGGTCGTCCTCGACAAGCTTCTCCTCGAGGTCCAGGGAGAGTGTCTCCGCCGCGCGCAAGGCCGCCTGGACGACATCGTCGTAGCGGGCGACCCAAAAGCTGTCGGCTTGGCCCCCTCCCGAGCCCTGAGCCACGACCGGAACGCCGCTGGAAAGCGCCGGGGAGATCACCGAGGCTGCCGGGACGGCGCAACCGCCGGCCACGAGGACAAGAGCGAGCGCGAGCAGCGGCAGCCTGGGCCTGACGATCGACATGCCCGTGCCACGGGCCCTTTTGCAAGCGCGCGACTGCCGAAGCGAGCCGGCGGGCACCCTTTTCCCCGCAATTCCCCTCGAGCCCCCCTCGCGCAGGGTGTCGTCGGCCATGGGCTCCCCCGTTCAGGTCAAGTGCGGCCCGGGCACCATACCGGCGCGGCAAACCGCCGCAAAGCCCGTTGGTAGCGCCCTTGCCCGCTCCGCCCGGGACCCGAATATCGGCGCGAACCCACGCACGGGGGAAATTGGGCGGTGAACCACGAAGCCCCCAAGGCACAAAGTGGACTTGACCCGTTTTCGTGAACACCCGATCAGTTGGGAGAAAGGAGTCATTATCAATGACCTTTGGTATCACAACAGGCGGGCAAGGAACCCGCGATTTCAGTTGACGGTCGGGCGGGCCGCTTGACCGCCATCAAGGCGGCGGCGACGGCGCGGCGGCTATTGTGACTCGGGCCCGCATTTGGAGTCGCCGGGGTATTCCCCGGGGGGTCCGCGCCCGCAAAACCAACCTCGACCCGTAGTCGGAAATCGACGCCGTGTCCGAGACTGTGAAACGCGCGCCCGTCGCCAGCGATGTCCCTGTCCTTTGGGACTCAGGGGCCTTGTGCCTCGATCTGCGCGGGATCGACACGCCGCCCAAGCCGCTCGTCGCGATCGTCGAGTTGATCGAGCGCGCCGACACGGGCGATTCGGTCCGCGTCCTCATCGCGCGCGATCCCATAAACCTCTACCCCGAACTCCTGGAGCGCGGCTGGTCCTGGAGCAAGGAATTCGCCGAGGACGGCAGCCTGCGCTTGACCCTCACGCGCGACGTGCCGGAACCCCCCGAGTCCGGCCGGTGAGCTTTCCGGGCGCCGTCCTCATGGGAGCCCAGGCACGGCTCCTGGACCCGACCATACCCTATCGTTATTTCGCCGCGGCGCTGGGGTTCCACATCCTGCTCTGGGCGCTGATCGCGGCCTTTCCCGAGGACGCGGCGGTTTTCGCCGGCGGTTCCGGGCCGGCGCTGGCGGCGCTGCACAGCTTGACGCTGGGCGTGCTCACGGCGACGGCCATGGGGGCGGCATTTCAAATGCTGCCCGTGGCGACGGGACGGCCGCTGCGCAGCACAAGGGCCGCCCGGATCGCATCCTGGTTCTTCATCCCCGGCACCGGCCTCTTGATCTGGGGCATGGCGGCGGGCGAGCACCTGCCCATGGCCCTGGGCGGATTTGCCGTGGCGCTGGGCCTCGGCATTTTTCTCGTCCTCATCTCCGAGATCCTGTGGCGCGCACGCGGCTTCGAGCCCCTGGGCCGTTTCGGCCTGACGGCGCTCGCGGCCCTCTTGGTCGGCGTCGCGCTCGGATTCGTTCTGATCATGGACGACGATCACGGCTTCCTGGACCAACGGGCGCGCACGGCCGCGGTCCATCTGATCGTCGCCGGGTTCGGCTTCATGGGGCTGCTGGCGCTCGGCTTCAGTCACGTCTTGGTGCCCCTCTTCGCGCTCGCCCAAGGCGTGCCGGCGGGCGAAAGCCGGGCCACCTTTGCGCTGAGCGCCCTCGGGCTGGTGGCTGGTGCCGCCGGGGTCTATCACGGGGTGTGGTTCCTGGCCGCTGGCGGGGCGTTTTTCGGACTCCTGGGCGCAGCGTTGCATTTGCGCGGCATGGCGCGGTGTCTGGCGACCGGCATGCGCAAGAACCTGGGCGTGTCGGCGCTTCTCCTGCGCGCCGGCTGGGGCTTCCTGGTCACGAGCTTGATCGTCGGCCTGGTCACGGCCCTCGGCTTCTTCGAGATGCAGGGCCCGCGCCTGTTCGCCTTTCTCGCGCTGTTCGGCTGGCTGCTCACCTTCCTTCTGGGTGTCTTGCAGCGCATTCTGCCGTTCCTCGGGTCCATGAACGCCACGGGCGCCGGAACCAAACCGCCGCGGCCGAGCGAACTGGCGCCCGAGGGCCTGCTGCGCGCCCATGCCCTGCTCCACGCCCTGGCCCTCGTCCTGGTCGGAACCGGCATTGGAATGGAAGCGGCCCTGCCCGTTCGCCTGGGGGGGATCGCCGGTCTGCTGGGCGCCGTGATTTACGCCGGCTTCGCGCTGCGCATCTGGTGGCTGATCCACGGCCGCCCCCACGCCACAATCAAGGAAAGGCCCTGACCATGTTTGCCCTGCGTCTCGGAATTCTACGCAGCCTGCACGAAGAACACGTCGCCATGCTCGCCGTGCTCGAGCGCCTTGAGAACCTGCTGGCCGCGAACGGCCCGCGAAATCCACCGGATGCAACCGAGGAGAGCGTCGCCAAGCTGCTCGCCGACGTCGCCGCCGCGCTCGGCGACGACGTCACCCACCATTACGCTTTCGAGGAAGCCCGCCTGTTTCCTCGCTTCGCCGAGCTCGCCGACCCGGGAATCCCCGAGATGCTGCGCCAGGAGCACGAAATCATCCGCCCCCTGGCCGAGCGTCTGGTCGCGATCATCGCCCAAGCGAAGACCGACGGCTTTACCACGGCGACCTGGGCCGAATTTCACGGGACCGGCGGCGAGGTCGCCGAGCGCGAAGCCTTCCACATCCAAAAGGAGGAAATGGGGCTTCTCCCCGCGCTCGATCAAATGCTCGAGGAAGACGAGGATGGGCCCCTGCAAATGGCCTATGTGGAGATGAAGGGCGGCTGAAGCCGCCTGAAACGAAATGCCGGACAGGACCGGCAGCCGCTTCGGTATGACACGGCATCGCAAGTCTCGCTCGGCAGGCGACGAGGTCTTACCGCCCCCTGTCGGGCGGGCGGCTACAGCGCCAGCTTCATGCCCTCGTGGCTGGCGACGAAGCCGAGGCGCTCGTAGAAGCGGCGGGCGTCGGGGCGGGCCTTGTCGGTCGTGAGCTGGAGCAGGCCGCAACCGGTTTCCCGGGCCCGCTCGATCGCGCGCCGGAACAGGATTTCACCCACCCTCCTGCCGCGATAGCGCTTGTCGACACGCACGCCTTCGATCTGACCCCGCCGCGCGCCGAGCCGGGACAGGCCCGGTATGACCGTGAACTGCAGGCAGCCGATCACCTCGGCGCCGTCGACCGCGAGGATGACCTCGTTGCCGGTCTGCGCCTGGATGGAGTCGAAGGCGTCGCGATAGGCCTGCGGCAGCGGTTCCTCGTCGCGCTCTCGCGTCGCGCCGAGCGGATCGTCGGCCAGGAGCCGGACGATCGCCGGAAGATCGGCCTCGGTCGCCGTGCGAAACCCGATCATGTCGAACTCCTACCGCGCCTCGGCGGTCGCTGCCCCGGGCTCGGCAAGGGCCTTCAACCGCCACCGGCGGTCTGGCGACCCAAGAGGCGGGTCGGGTCCACCGCGCGCGTGCCCTTGCGCACCTCGAAGTGCAGCTGCGGGCTGGCGACGCTGCCGGTCGAGCCGACCCGGCCGATGGTCTGGCCACGCCGCACCTTGTCGCCGCGCCTCACGGACACCTGCTCGGTATGCGCATAGGCCGTGACCCAGCCTCCGGCGTGCTTGATAAGCAGAAGGTTGCCGAAACCGCGCAGCTCGTTGCCGGAATAGGCGACCACGCCGTTCTCCGCCGCCCGGACCGGCGTGCCGCGCGGTGCCTTGATGTTGATGCCGTCGTTGTGCAGGCCGTCCCGTTTGGGCCCGTAGCCCAGTATGACCCGGCCCTTGACCGGCCAGAGGAACTTGCTGCCGGCGCGCGGCGGCGGTTGCGGGATCGCGGCCAGCGTGGGCGTGGCCTTGGCCGGCCGGACGGCGGCCAGGGTCTTGCCGGCCGGGGCGCCGAGCGCCGGCGCGGCGGCCGGCCGGGTGTTCGGCAGCACCAGGCTTTGCGCCGGCTTGATCGTGTAGGGAGGCGCGACCCGGTTGAGGCGGACCAGCTCGCTCAGCTCGACCCCGTACCGCCGCGAGATGCTGTAGACGGTCTCGCCCTTGGCCACAACGTGGGCGCGCAGCACCGGGATCAGCAAGGCCTGGCCGATCCGCAACGAATAGGGCGGCACCAGTCGGTTGGCGTCGATCACGCTGCGTACCGGGACCCCGTAGCGCCGCGAAATGCCGTAGACAGTCTCTTTGTGGGCCACGCGGTGGCGGCGCGGCACGGGGAGCGAGAGTCGCTGGCCGACCTTGAGCGGATAGGGCGGCCGCAGGCCGTTGTGGTCGATGACGCTGCGCGCCGGCACCCCGTAGCGCCGCGAAATGGCATAGACCGTATCGCCGCGCCGCACCACGTGGACCGGCCGGCGGGCCGGCGCCGGGCCCGTCCGCGGGCCGGCGAAGACCGCGCTCTTGCCGGAGGGTTCGGACTTGGCCGGCACCGGACTGGGAGGGGTTACGGGCTTGGCCGCGGCCGCGCGGGGCGGGCTCTTGGCGCGCGTCCGTGGGTTAGCGCAGGCCGCGAGCGACAGAACCGCCAGCGCTAGCAGTGCAGAGCCGAGAGCTTTGCTGAAGCCGGTCGTCATGACAGCCGGAGCAGCTCCTCGATGCACGATCCCTTTCCGGCACGGCCACCTAGACGGCGGCCGGCCACGTTCTGTTCTCCTTCATGCCAGAGTCGGCCCCGCGCGTCCAGTCGGCTGCGCCTCGGGGCTCGATGTCCCGACGGCCGGGTTCCCGGCCGTTTCCGCCGGCGCGCCCCGGATAAGGGGGACGAAGCGTACCCCGCCGAGCCGCTCCTCGATCACGCCGGCCTCGCCGCGCCTCAGGCACAGCAGGTCCTGGTCGCGCCCGGTCCGGCCGACCGGCAGGACCAGGATGCCGCCCGGCGCCAGTTGATCGACCAACTCGCCCGGCACCTCCGGGGCGGCCGCGGTGACGATGACGCGCTCGAAAGGCGCCTGCGCGGGCCAGCCCTGGGCGCCGTCCCCGGCACGCGTGGTGATGTTGTGCAGCCTCAAGGCCGCGAAGCGCTGCTCGGCCGCGCGCAGCAGTTCGCGATAGCGCTCGATGGTGTAGACCCGGCGGCACAGCCGGGACAGCACGGCGGTCTGGTAGCCCGAGCCGGTGCCGATCTCGAGCACCTTGCTGCGCGGCCCGGCCTCGAGCGCCTGGGTCATGACGGCCACGACCTGCGGCTGGCTGAGCGTCTGACCGTGGCCGATCGGCAGGGCCCGGTTCTCGTAGGCCTGGTCCTGAAACGTCGGCGGCACAAAGGCCTCGCGCGGCACCCGCTCTACGGCGGAGAGCACGCGGGTATCGGCGATGCCGGCCCGGCGCAGCTCCATGATCAGCCGGATCTTGCGCGCCGCGAGGCTCATACCAAAGGTCCTTGATAATGACTCATTTCATGGGAGCGGATCGGGTCGCCCGGGTAGGCGCGGTGCGCAGCGCGATGCGCACATCGGGCAAGCGCCGCAACGCCCCCGGCGCCCCGATACGCCCCACCCGGAGGGCCGGGCGCTTTTGGCCGCCAGCCGCGTTGCGCACTGCTTGTTGTACACGCACAACGGCGCAGCGCGCGCCTTGCTGGCGGCCAAAATCGCCTCGGTGAAATGCGTCATTATC
>JAOUCL010000340.1 GCA_029859805.1 Rhodospirillales bacterium
TGAGGTCTGCCCGCGCAGCTTCGCCCGGAACAAACGGGCCAGCCGGAGGTCGGCCCCGTTCAACGAGGCCTCGGTCAGATCGGCCTTGGTCAGGTCCGCCTCGTAGAGCTTGGCGTTGTCGAAGACGGTCCCGTTCAGGGTCGCGTTGATGAACTTCGCCCGCGTGGCGTCGGCCTCGACCAGCTTGCTGCCCGAAAGGTCGGCCCGAATGAAGCTGGCGTCGCGCAGACGCGCCCCGCTCAAATCGATGGCCGCAAGATCAAGCCTATCGAAGTTGCAGCGCTGCCAGTTCACGCCGGGACTCGGCGGGTCGGTGCACAGGGCGTGCGCCGGGTCGGGCCAAAGACACATGGCCAGGACCGGCACGAGGGCGAGGGCGATAATGACGGGGCGAGAAATCATGCCTCTAAGGTCGACCATCGCACGCCCGAGGGCAATACGAAACCGCCCGATCGGTCCGATCCGGGAGGCCTTTCCAGGCATCGCCCGCTTCACCCGCCCTTGGGCGCCGGTTTGCCGATCACCCGGCCGACCTCCGGCGGAACGGGGAGCTCGCCATGCGCCGCAAGGACCTCGGCGAGGCGCCCGGCTATGGCCTCGGGGAAGGGGGCGACCCTGCGCCGGTCCAGATCGATGTGCAGGCTGAGCCACTCGGCGGTGGCGGCCAGAAACCCCTCCTCGGCATGATACATGTGATGGATGAAATGGATGCGCTTCTCGTCGAATCCGAGCAGCTGCGTGGTGAAACGCAGGTCGTCGCCCGCGCCCACCTCGCGCTGATAGGTCACGTGGGCCTCGACGGCAAAGGTCGAGTTGCCGGTCGTCGTGCGATAGGGCTCGTCGAGCCCCAGGAAATCGAAGAAGTCGTCGGTCGCATGATCGAAGGCCAACAGGTAGTAGGCCACGTTCATGTGCCCGTTGTAATCGATCCAATCCGGGCGAACCCTTTCACGGTGAAGGTCGAGCGGCGCGGGAATGGGCATGAAACCTCCGGGTTCGGGCGGCGGAGGATAGCGCACGAGGCCGTCACCTCAAGCTTCCACATGACCCCGGCAGGGTCAATTCCGGCTCTGGCGGCCGACGCCGAGCCCACCTGCTCGCAACCGCTTCTCCGGGCATGGGGATATTCAACGTCGCAGCCCCGGCGCCCCTCGGAAACGCACCGGCGAAGGATGCTGGCCTCCGGTCAAGCATTGTGTTACCTGAGTCTGCCCACAAGCGAAGGGTCGCCCTGCCACGCAACGAGCGGGGATATCCGAGGGACGGGGCGCGAATGATTGGGGGGGAAATTGAGGGGCCGGAAGCACGTGAATTCTACGCATCGCCTTATTGTTGTGGCCATCGCGCTAGTTCTCCTCACTGCGTGCGCCGGCCGGTCCAGCCAGGACGGGCTCAACTTTCCTCAGGAACGCGCGACGTCGGCGCCCTTCGGCCCGCGCATTCAGTTGGCACAGGCGCAAAGCGACGATTCGACGGATGAAGACGACGACTTCGGGGACCTGTTCCCGAGCGACGGCGAATACGACATCGAGGAGGATTTCGATCCCTTCGAGACGCTCAATCGCTTCATGTTCGCATTCAACGAGACGCTCGACGTGTTCATTCTGCGGCCCGCGGCCGAGATCTATCGTTTCTGGCTGCCCCAGGTGGTCCAGGATTCGGTGCGCAACTTCACACGCAACCTGAACGCGCCGGTGATCTTCCTCAACGAGCTGTGGCAGGGCAAGGACGAGGAGGCGTCGGAAACGATCGCGCGGTTCTTCATCAACTCCACGATCGGTCTGGGCGGCTTGATCGACGCGGCGGACCATTGGGGCATGGAATACCACCATGAGGATTTCGGTCAGACCCTGGGGTTCTATGGGGCCGAGCCGGGGCCCTATATCGTGCTGCCGCTGTTCGGCCCGTCGTCGGTGCGCGACGGCATCGGCCTGGGGGTCGATTCATTGCTGGACCCCTGGCCCCATGTGCTGGACGCCTTCGATGTGAACGAGGATGAGGAAATCCTGCTCGGCCGGCGCATCGCGGGCGGCGTGGACCTGCGTGCCCGCAACATCGACACCCTCGACGACTTGAAGCGCGATTCGATCGACTTCTACGCGCGAATCCGCTCGCTCTACCTCCAGCATAGAAAAGGCTTGATCGAAGACGAAAAATCGGACAGCCCATACGATAAGAGCGGGGATGAACCAGCTTCGGAAACGGAGCAGTAGGAAAGGCTTGAACGGAGTCATGCCGCAGCCCTGCCGAAGACCTGAATGGTTCGTCCTGATCGTGCTCGCCGGCCTGCTTGCCGTTCCGGCATCGGTCGCCCAGGCCGGCCCCGAGGACGCCGGCGCGTTCCTCGATGCGCTGAACAAGACCGCGATCGAAACCCTGAACGACACCGCGATCAGCGAGGATCAGAGGCTCCAAGAGTTCAGAAAATTGGCGCAAAAGTCCTTCGATGTTCCGAGAATCAGCAAATTCGTGCTGGGCATCAACTGGCGCCGGGCCACGCCGGCGCAGCGCGAGGAGTTCCTCGACGTGTTCGAGGACGTCAACCTGCAGCGCTTCATGCCGCTGTTCACGAAGTACGCCGATCAGGTGTTCACTGTCACCAAGGTGCGCCAGCACAAGGAAAAGCCCAGGCTCTATTTCGTCACCTCCACGATATCCCGGGAAGAGGCCCCGACGGCCACGGTGGAATGGCGGGTCGCGAAGAGGGACGACGAGTACCGGATCCTGGACGTGATCGCCGAGGGCGTGAGCATGGCGCTCACCCTGCGCAAGGAATACGGGTCCGTGGTCAAGAACTTAGGTATCGACGGACTGATCGCCCAGCTGCGCGAGAAGGTCAAATCCGAGGACCGCGCGGCGAACTCCACGCCGCAGTAACCGCGCGACGATGCCCGGCTAGCGGGCCATTGGTCACCGGGTCAGGGGCTTATACTTGATGCGGTGCGGCTGGTCCGCCTCGGCGCCCAGACGGCGGCACCGGTCGGCCTCGTAATCCTGGTAGTTGCCCTCGAACCAAACCTCCTGGCTGTCGCCCTCGAAGGCCAGGATGTGGGTCGCCGTGCGGTCGAGAAACCAGCGGTCGTGGCTGGTGATCAGCGCACAGCCGCCGAACTCGAGCAGGGCCTCTTCCAGGGCCCTCAGGGTGTCGACGTCGAGGTCGTTGGTCGGCTCGTCGAGCAGCAGGACGTTGGCGCCCGACTTCAGAATCTTGGCCAGGTGCACCCGGTTGCGCTCGCCGCCCGAAAGCTGGCCGACCTTCTTCTGCTGGTCGGCGCCGCGGAAATTGAAGGCGGCGACATAGGCGCGCGACTGCACGGTCCGCTTGCCCAGCTCGATGACGTCCGTGCCGCCGCTGATCTCCTCCCACACGGTCTTGTCGCCCGCCAGGGTGTCGCGCGACTGGTCGACATAGCCGAGCTTGACCGTCTCGCCGACCCTGAGCGCGCCGCCGTCCGGCTGCTCCTGTCCGACGATCATGCGGAACAGCGTGGTCTTGCCGGCGCCGTTGGGGCCGATGATGCCGACGATGGCGCCGCGCGGCACCTTGAACTCGAGGTCCTCGATCAGCAGGCGATCGCCGAAGCCCTTGCGCAGGTGCTCGGCCTCGATCACCAGGTCGCCCAGGCGCGGCCCGGCGGGAACGACGATCCGGCCCGCATCGGGCGCCCTCTCGCTGTCTTCCGCCAGCAGGCGCTCGTAGCCGGCAATGCGCGCCTTCGACTTGGCCTGGCGGGCCCTCGGGCTCTGGCGGATCCATTCGAGCTCGCGTGCCAGGGTGCGCTGCCGAGCCGACGAGGCCTTCTCCTCGTGCGCGAGGCGCTTCTGCTTCTGCTCGAGCCAGCTCGAATAGTTGCCCTCGAAGGGGATGCCCTGGCCGCGGTCGAGCTCGAGGATCCAGCCGGCCACGTTGTCGAGGAAGTAGCGGTCGTGGGTGACGCAGACCACCGTGCCCGGATAGTCCTCCAGGTGGCGCTCCAGCCAGGCGACCGATTCGGCGTCCAGGTGGTTGGTCGGCTCGTCGAGCAGCAAGAGGTCCGGCTTCTGCAACAGCAGGCGGCACAGCGCGACACGCCGCCGCTCTCCGCCGGACAGCGTGCCAACCGGCGTGTCGCCGGGCGGGCAGCGCAGCGCGTCCATGGCGATCTCGACCCGGCGGTCCAGGTCCCAGGCGTCGGCGGCGTCGATCTGCTCCTGCAGTTCCGCCTGCTCGGCGATCAGCGCGTCCATCTCGTCGGGATCGACCTCGGCGAACTTCGCGCTCACCGCCTCGAAACGCTCGACCAGCGCCTTGGTCTCGGCCAGGCCCTCCAGCACGTTGCCGACCACGTCCTTGTCCGGGTCGAGCTCGGGCTCCTGCGGCAGGAAGCCGACCCGCGCGCCCTCGGCGGCCCAGGCCTCGCCGGCGAACTCGGTCTCCAGCCCGGCCATGATGCGCAGCAGGGTCGACTTGCCGGCGCCGTTCAGGCCGAGCACGCCGATCTTGGCGCCCGGCAGGAACGACAGCCAGATGTCCTTGAGCACCTGCCGGCCGCCCGGGTAGGTCTTGCCGAGATCCTTCATGACGTAGATGTACTGGTAGGAGGCCATGGTCGTCTTCCTCTGGGACGTCGCCGCACCGGGCGCAAGGTTCTAACGCAAAGCGGCTAGAGAATCCAAGGTGCCGCTTCCCATCGTTACGCTGGTGGGGCCTCAATGGACGGACGTAGCGCTGGCAAGAGCCCGGTTCGTCGATGGGATCCTCCACCGGATCTTGCGGGACGCGTGAATTGTGCTGTTGTGCCTGTGGGAATGTGGATATCCTTTCTCATGGTGACGTTCTCTCTCCTGCGTTTGCGCCGCCCGGAACTTACGGGCATCGGGAGACAGACAATTCCTTCATCGTCTCAACATCGCTCCGGACATCTCGTGCGTCGAATTGCGCGCCCGTTCCTATTCTTAGCATGCGTTGCCGCAACGGCTACCTGTGCCAGCCCACCTGACGAACTGAGATGGGTCGAATCGGCAGATGCGGAAGAGGTCTTCCGAAGCGATG
>JAOUCL010000341.1 GCA_029859805.1 Rhodospirillales bacterium
CCTGGCGGCCCCGGTGTCCCTATTTTCCATCTCGTCGCCCCCGCCGGTCACGCTGGCAAGAATTGCATCGATCTCATCTTCCTCGGTCTTGCCCGCTTCGTCCTCGACCCGTTCGGTGAGTTCGAGCACGTCGTCCGGCGCCGCTTCCTCTGCGGTGGAGACTTCCTCCGCCCCCGCCTCCGGGTCGTCCTCCGAGATGATCTTTCGGATGGAGGCCAGGATTTCCTCCATGGTCGGCTCGCCCTGGTCGCTGGGGTCACTCATGAATCAAGATTCCGGTAGCTTTCCTGGTTTCATGGTCTATTTAGTCGGGCCATATCCAATCGTAAAGTGATAGTTGCCGCCAAGCGGCGGTCCCGCGCCGGGACGGGCGGCGGGACGGGGCGCCCAATCGCGATCCCTGCGGCCCTCATTCACCCGGAATCCCAATGCCGAACCACTTGTTGCGGATCGCCTCGTAGTCGCTCGCCGGATCGTAGACATCCACCGGCAGCTTCAAGTCGGCGGCGGTCAGGCGCCCCATGGTCGCAAGCTCGGCGTAGCCGGCTACCACATCGTTGCGGTGGGCGCGCACGAGATTCACCTCTGAGTCCAAAAGCTCCTGTTCGGCATCGAGCACATCCAGAACTGTGCGGGCTCCGACCGCCTGTTCCTGGCGCACGCCCTCGAGCGCAATCTTGTTCGCCGCGACCTCGGCCCTGATCGACACGATCTGCGCGCGGGCGGTCTGGTAGGCCTCCCAGGCCCTAATGGCATTCTGTTCGACGGTCCGCCGCGCCGCGTCGATCTCGAGGCGTCGCTGGTTCGCGAGCTGCTTGTCCTCGCGCACCTGGCTCGAGACCAATCCCTGCTGATAGAGCGGGATGGTGACCTGGGCCAGGATCCGGTACTGGTCCGTTTCGCCGTTCTCGACGACGCTTTCCTCGCTGTGGCTGATGTCGCCGGTCAGCGAGACCTCGGGCAGGAACCGCCCGAGGTCCTCGCGTACCCTGTGCCGCGCGGCGCGCGCGCTGAACTGGGCCGAAGCGAGGTTGGGATTCCGGGCCAAGGCGATATCGACGACAGTCTTCTGTTCGGCCGGCAAACCCTCCAGGTCCGGTGGCTGCACCAGGATGCCCGGGTAGATGCCGATCACCCGTTGATAGATGGCGCGACTCGACGCCAGGGCGCCCTCGGCGTCGATACGTTCCGCTGTCGCGCGCGCCAGGCGGGCCTCCGACTGGGCCACATCGGTACGGGTGATCTCGCCCACCGTGAACCGGTCGCGGGCGGCCTCGAGCTCGCGGCTGAGCACCTGCTCGTTCTTGCGAGTGAGTTGCAGCACCGACTGGTCGCGCCAGACATCCATATGGGCGACGACGGCATCCAGCAGTACGTCTTGCTCGGTCGCCGTCAGGCGCGCACGCTGGGCCTCGACCTCGGCCTCTGCGCGGGCCGTTTCGGCCGTGGTCCGGCCGCCGCGGTAAAGCGACTGGGTCACGCCGACCCCCACCTCCCAGGGCTCGGTCGTCTCCGTGTCGGAGCCCGAGTCCCCCTGGAACTCGCGGCGCTCGAGGCCGGCCGACCCGCTGACAGTGACCTGCGGCCGCCAGTTCGACAGCGCCTGCGGCACCCCCTCGTTGACGGACCGGAGCTGGGCGCGCGCAGCGAGCAGGTCCGGGTTCGAGCTGTAGGCCGTGGCGAGCGCCTCCTCGAGCGACTGCGCGCCGGCGGGAGGCGTCACCGAAACGGCGACGGCAAGACCCAGGAGGATGCCCGGAGCGAGGCCCCAGCGGAGCGGACGGCGATTGCGACGAGGGATCATAAGGACCGGTTCCGGCTTGCCGGTGGCGGTCTGTCCAGTCAACCAATCAAGCATGGCGGTGCCCATCCTCCTTGACGCCTCGACCGGCGCCGCCGTCCGGCACGCGGTCCACGGCCGCGATTCCGGCTCGCTGCCCGGCCGGGCGAACGCTGCGCTGATGCTTAGAACACAAAGCCGACCTCGCGCGTGAAGCCCGGCAGGAACGGTGTCGCCGCGTCGAACAGCACCCGGTGCGACGGCACGCCTGCGATCCGCTGCATCAGAGTCCCCCGGCCAAGGCCCGCCTGGTCGCGAACCACGGCAACCAGACGGCCGCCCTCGGCCAACTGGTCATAAATTGTCTGCGGCACCTCGGCCACGCTTCCGCCGACCAGTATGACGTCGTAAGGCGCCTGCTTGGCGTATCCCTCGGTCAAGGCGCCCTCGACCACGAGGACGTTGTCGACGCCGAGTTCGCTCAAGGTCCGCCCGGCCTGCTCGGCGAGGCCGGCCTCGCTCTCCAGCGCCACCACGGTGGCGGCGAGCTGCGCCAGAATCGCGCTCGCGTAGCCAGTACCGCAGCCGATATCGAGCACGACGTCGCCGGGATCGACGGCAGCGGCTTGCAACAGCCGGGCCAGCACCCGGGGCTCCATGAGATAGCGGTCCTCGGCAATGCTCACGTCCTTGTCGACGTAGGCGATGCCCCGCTTGACCTCCGGTACGAAGAGCTCCCGCGGGACGGATTCAAAAGCCGCCACGATCTGCGGATCCGAAACCTTGTTGGGCCGCAGCTGGCTCTCCACCATGTTCGCGCGCGCGCCAGCGTAGTCCACGATTGTTCCCCAGCTCCCCTTGTTCGGCGGCGACCTTCGCGCCGTCGCCGTGGCCAACCAAAGGCAGAGTTTTACGGAGGAACAACGGGAAAGACAAGGCGCGACGAAGCGTCCGGACCAGCCCCGCCCGGGGACCGGCCGCGCGCGCCGCGCGGCGCTTGACCCTCGCCGATGCGCCTCTTATATCTCGCGGGCCTCGCGGCGTGCCTTTCGCCCGCCCCCGGCCCGGTGGCAGAGTGGCTATGCAGGGGACTGCAAATCCCCGTACGTCGGTTCGATTCCGGCCCGGGCCTCCACGAAATCGACCGCCAAACCATCATTGGCCGCGCCCGGCGCCGTGCTCGGCTTGCAACGCGCCTGCACTTCGCCGCAAAGTGTCCCGGGAACCGTCGCGGGGGAGTGTCTTTATGAAACTCACGCTGCTGGGGACCGGCTGTCCGGCCGTGCACACCGAGCGCTACGGCCCGGCCCAGGTGGTTTGCCACGGGGGCGCGGCCGTGCTGGTCGACTGCGGCTCGGGAGTGACCCAGCGGCTGCTGGCCGCGGGGCTCTCGGGCCGGGACCTGGACGCGGTGCTGTTCACCCACTTGCACTCGGACCATATCGTCGATCTCTTTCAGCTCGTGATCTCAAGCTGGCACCAGGGTCGCGACCGGCCGCAGAGTGTCTACGGACCGCCGGGCACCCGGCGCTACGTCGAGGGCCTGATGGCGCTATGGCGCCCCGAGCTCGAGCAGCGCATCGCCCACGAGCGCCGCCCCTCGACCGCGGCGCTCGAGGTCGAGGTCGTGGAGTTCGGCGCAGGCGAGGTGCTCGCCCTGGGTGGCCTGAGAGTCGCCGCGGTCGAGGTCGACCACCGGCCGGTCGAGCACGCCTACGGCTTCGTCTTCGAGGCGGACGGCACGCGCCTCGTGCTGTCCGGCGACACCCGCCCCTGCCCGGCCCTGACCCGGGCGGCCCAGGGCGCCGACATGCTGGTCCACGAGGTCTTCGTGCACCGCGAGCTGCCCGTGGTGGGCAGCCTGCGCAGCGCCGAGACGGTGGCGAACGTGGCCGCCTACCACACCCTCTCCGACCAGGTCGGCAAGGTCGCGGCCGAGGCGGGGGTCGGCGTTCTGGTGCTGACCCACTTCGTGCCGCCCGGCTGCGACCGCGGGGCGCTCCTAACCGAGGTGGCGGCCGACTTCGACGGGCCGGTGGTGCTCGGCGAGGACCTCATGACCCTCGACTCGACCCGGCGCAGCCTCGCCCACGGCGGCGCGATGCTCGGCCTTGGCCGTCGCGCGTTCGCAGAGACTGGTGGTGAATCAAAGAGTTAAGAATTCGAATGATTTTACACAATATTTTTCTCACAATATACAAATATTATAACAATAATATGAAGTAAAACAAAGTCTGTATATTTACAACACTGATATTTACTCTATTATTTTAACCTTTCGTAAGGAATCTCGATCTACATTATTTACACATTCAGAGCTTCAACGGCTTCCGGAGGGTCTCATGGGGCAGCCAATGTCCAACCGCAGCAAGTCCGTCGTCTACAGCGCCGCTGTGATCCTGGCCGCCATCTCGGTTTGGAATTTCGGATTATTTTGATACTCCTCTCACAACCTGACCCCCGCCCAGGCGGGGGTTTTTCTTGCCAGCGTCTATAACCAGAGGGTTTACGCGCGCGACTCGGCGTGCGCGCAGGACGGGCCGCCGGCGGCCTGCAAGGCCGACCGGCGTTGACCCGAATCCTGCAACGTGGCGCTGGCCTCCGGCCGGTTGCCGGAGTCAGTTGATCTCCCAGGCGCCGTCGCTCGCCTTGCAGGCGCGGAACGTCTCCTTCGCCGGCTCGCCGCTGCCCACGATCACGGTGTAGTTGACCGTGCGGCAAGCGGTCGCGACGGTCGAATCCTCGACCACCACGTTCTTGCCCAGCTTGTCGGCGTCCAGGTCGATCTCGTCCTCGCGCAACACGGGGGCCCGCTTCGACTTGACCGGGCCGACCAGCTTGGCGAAGACGTAACCGACGGCCTTGCCGTCTATGCCGACCATGATCCATTTGCCGCCCTCGACCATGCCGATCGCGGTGAACTTCTCGCCTTTGGCCAGGCCGCCGACGATCCGGTTGCCGGTGCCGGGGGCCGCGCGCAGGTTGGCGTTGCGCTGCGCCGACCAGACCTGAGCGATCAGCTCCATGCCGGGCGAGGCTATGATCCCCTTGTTCCGGGCGGTCTGGATCCGGCGCTGGTCCATCTCCTTCTTGCCGGGGGTGATGACCGCGCGGGTCCGGGTCTTGGGGTTGCTCCAGGTAACCGCCTTGCCGGCCGGGGTCCATTCCAGCGCCCGGGCCGAGGCCTTCTCGATGGCGAGCGCATCGTCCTCGCTCAAGTCGCCGCCGACCTGCCGAGCTATGTAGTTGCC